>JAHRVG010000117.1 GCA_019090795.1 Paracoccaceae bacterium
CGATGGGCCACATCAGCAGTTCTTCGCTGTCTATTGCCTGACCACGTTTCAGGGTGCTGGAACGGGACTGGCTGCCAAGGGCATCAAGCTCCGGGTCTTTGAGTTGGTCACAAAATCCGCCTGCTTCGGTATAGATCGAGCAGCGCTGGCATTTGCTGGCAGTTTTGGTTGTCATAAAAAGGGCTATCCCGATTGGAGAATCGCGGTACACATTTGTGGTACACATTGACGCCACCATAGTTGGGATATGTTTCATTAGGATTTGCTAAACGTTACATTTTGTTTCGAAGTATGAAGAACTGTACCAAATGCGGTGGGCGGTTGATCGCCCTTGCCTAAAGGCGCGCGCGTTCTAAACTTGCAGAAAATGTGGAAACCCTATGCACCGTATTCTGATTGTCTTTGGCCTGACCACCGTGGTGATGTTGTTTATTTTTAACAGCGCTGACTGGTATGCAAAAAATGCAGCCCTGCCACGGTATTGCGAAAACCCGCAGCAAACTGTTGAAGTTGTGCGGGAAATACTGACTAGCGAAACCCCTGGAGAGGGCAAAAAACGCCGCCCTTATATTGTGGCGGCCAAGCTGATTTTTCTGGTGCCGCAAGCGGAGAACGAACCAATGGCAGAATATATGACGCGGCTGCGCTATCGAATTTCCCAAGCTTGCGGCGTGCCGTTTTAACTGGGTTAAACAGCTAAATCTTGATGCCCGTCAATTACACGAATTTTCGATTATGTTCAGTTAAAAATCCGAAACGATGCGTATGAAGGGGTTAACTGTGTCTGACAACAATGGAAACACACTGCTGGGCAAGCTGGTTTTTGCCGCAACTGCTGTGGCGATGGTGTATTTTTTCTGGTGGTTGCTGATCTATGACCACGGGGTCATTTCGGTTCACCACTAAACGCGCAAAAGACAAAAGCAAGGACGGCAAAATGGGAAAATACGTGGTATTTGTTGTGGCCATCGTGGGCTGGGCAGCCTTTTTCTATTTCATCGATAAATCAATCATGCAGGGGCAGGGTTTACCTGTCGGTGCTGATTTGATGCCGGTTTAAGCGGAGATTGTTATGAGACTGACCTATTTCATCGCTTTCTTTGCGACGCTGTTTGCGTTCGTAGTTCCCGAATTTGCCGCCGCCGCTGCTGATGTGGCCGAGGTTGTACTTGAAGGGGCGCCCAAGCCTTCCCGGATGGACTATCCACTTATTGCAGGCATCAGTGCCCGCACCTTGGCCTGGAGCATGGCGCAGATGCACCTGTTTCTGGCGGCCTTTGTTCTGGCGGTGCCCCTGTTCGCGATTGCCACGGAATTCATGAGCGTTATCACCGGTGATGACCGCTTTGACAACATGGCGCGCGAGTTCATGAAGATCACCATGGCGGCCTATTCCCTGACCGCGCTTGTGGGGGGGGGGTTGTTGCTCTCGTTACTGGTGTTTTACCCGCATTTGATGGGCTATCTGATCAAGGTTTTCCGCGGCCAAATGCTGATTTACGCGGCCCTGTTTGGTCTCGAGTCCATCACGCTTTATATCTATTTCTACTCGTGGGATGCTCTGCGTCGGGGTAATCGCAAATACTATCACATGTCTATTGGCCTGTTGCTGAACACTGTTGGTCTGACGCTGATGTTTGTCGCCAACGCTTGGGCGTCTTTCATGATGTCACCGGCAGGCATTGCGCCCGATGGCGCGATTACCGGCACGGTGTGGGAGGCAACTCGCAATCCGTTGTGGAACCCGCTGAACCTGCACCGTTTCCTGGCCAACATCGCTTACGGGGGTGCGATTGTGGGCGGATATGCTGCCTATATGTTCCTCTCGGAAAAAGACAAAAAGCTGAAAGAGCATTACGACTGGATGGGCTATACCTCCAACTTCATTGCAATCCTCGGTTTTATCCCGCTGCCCTTTGCCGGCTATTGGCTGATGGCCGAGATTTATGCCTATTCCCAGCAGATGGGGATCACCGCCATGGGTGGGATTTTGGCGTGGTTGTTTATCATTCAGGCTGTGCTGATCGGTACCATCATGCTGGCTGCGAATTATTATCTGTGGTCGGGCCTGATGCGCACGGATCGCGGCGCGCAATACACAAAATACGTCAAATATATTGCGGTGGTGATTGTGGGCGGCTTCCTTGTCTGGGTGACACCGCACACGCTGATCCTGACCACCGACGAAATCCAGAACCTTGGCGGGACACATCATAAATTGCTAGGGCCGCTTGGGATTATGCCCGCGAAAAACACGGCGGTGAACCTGATGCTGGTGTTTACTTTCCTGTCTTTCCAGATGTTCTATCGCTCGTCCCGTGTCCCTGTGGTGTCATGGGCAAAATCTGCCAATATGGTGATTGTCGCGCTTTACGTGGTGGGTATTGCTAATATCGTTGGCGCAGGGATTTACGGCTATATCACGCCAACAGTTTACAAGGTCGGGGCCTCGGTTCCCCAAGTTGTTACCACGCTGAGCATTATCATCGGTTCGGTGATCATCGACGTGTTCATGCTACGCGGTGCCAAATCCGAAAAAGTCCATTGGGGCCGCATGACAGAACGTTCGCAATACGCGTTGTTTGTACTGCCGGTGGCCTTTACCTGGTTGATGGGTTTGATGGGGTATATTCGCTCCAGCCTGCGCACCAACTGGCATGTTTACACGGTCATGAAAGATAACTCCTCTGAGGCCTATATTCCGACACTGGGCGATGCGGGGAACACCATCACCGGCATTACCTTGGCGTTTATGGCTGTTATGGTTTTTGTGTTCTGGCTTTCGCGGCTTGGGGCAACCAAGCAAAAAGGCACGGAGGGCGCGGTATGACTTTCCTGCGCGTTATGGGTTTCAGCATTGCGCTTTTGGCGTTTTATGCGATTTTTTCCAACTCTCTTCCGCAAGTGGAGCCTGACTTATCCGAACCTGTTGAGGTCTCGACCGACGGCCTCGATATGGATGGAATGATTGTATTGGGGGAGAAGCTGTTTTCGGGCAAAGGCACCTGTACGCTTTGCCACAACAATCTGGGCCGCGCGCCAGATACGCTGGAAATGGATCTGGCGGCCGCTTTTGCCGAGCGTCTGGCCGATCCCGGCTATCAAGGTATCGCCGCTGGGGGAGAAGGGCCGGAAGCGGTCGAGACATACATTCGCGAGTCGTTGCAAGATCCGTCAGCCTATGTGGTTGCCGGTTTTGGCAAGAAGGGCACCAATGATAGGGAATCCCCGATGCCCATCGTTGACGGACCGCCGATTGAGCTGAGCAATGTTGAAATGAATGCAGTGATTGCGTTCTTGCAGGATCGCGCGTCAATGGACCCGACCGTGCCTTTACCAAGCGCGGAGGAGGCACCGAGCGAAGAGGAGCCTAGCGGCGAGGGTATGGTGGAAGCACCTGTCACCGATGCTTTGGCGGCAATTGGCAAGTTCAATTGCTCCGCCTGTCACGATCTGGATGGCAGCGGTGCTGATCTTGGGCCTGCCCTTGGGGGGATCGCCAACCGGATGAACCGTACTGCGCTTATGGGGGCTATTTTGGACCCGAATGCGGAAATTGCCGAAGGGTATGACGAGGGCCTGATGCCTGATGATCTGGGCGAGGAAATGCATGCGTCTGAATTGCTGTTGATTGTGGATTACCTGATGGCATTACCGGAACCCGAACCCTCTGATGAAAACGACGAGGAAGGCCCTGCCACCAACGCGATTGATGCGCTGGATAACCATGGGTGTGGTGGTTGCCACGATCTCGATGGTTCCGAGGCCGAGCTTGGCCCCAAACTGAACGGCATTGCCAACCGCATGAGCCGCGAAGAGCTCAAGGCGGCGATCCTTGATCCCAATGCGGTGATTTCCCAAGGGTTTGAAGCTGAACTGATGCCCGATGACTTTGCCGATGATATTGTGGACAGCGAAATGACGCTGATCCTCGATTACCTGATGAACCTGCCGGAATAGGGAAAAACTATGTCCATTCTTAAACATCCCCTGTTCCTAGCAATGCTCGTTCTGGGCGGGCTTTATGGGCTTTTTGCCCATGTGCTGAACCCGCCGCTGCCGCAATCCTTGTTGATCCAGTATATGGTGATCTGCTCGGTTGGTGTGCTGCTGGTTGTGACCTTTGACAATGCCACGGCCGCCAAATTTTTCAGCCCGCTGTTGGCGTTGTTTGGCGAACCTAAACTGATCCTGCTGCGCATTGTAGCCTTTGCAGGTGTGGTTGCGGGTGTTGGCTTCCTGACATTCGAGAGCGTCAAACCAAACATCGTATCGCCTGTTGAGTTACGCACGGTTCACCCCGCACCGCCTTCCAGCATGAAGGCATATGGCAAGACATTCAACTTGTTGAAACTGGAAAACCCTTACCGCGCGGAATTTGACGAGCAATCAGATGAGTACCAAGAGGTCGTCGCCGAAGGGGCTGAACTCTACTATAAAAACTGTATTTACTGTCATGGTGATCTACTGGACGGTACTGGCCATTTTGCCAAGGCGTTCACCCCGCGCCCGATCAACTTTCAAGATGTCGGTATGATTGCACAGTTACAAGAGGCTTTCCTGTTCTGGCGCATCACCAAAGGTGGCCTTGGCCTGCCGCGCGAGGGCACACCTTGGGTTTCTGCCATGCCGGTCTGGGAGGAAATGCTTGAGGAAGACGAAGTCTGGAAAATCATTTCCTTCCTCTATGATTACACTGGGTTTGAGCCGCGCAGTTGGGAGCTGGAGGAAAAATCAGACGCGCCTGATCCCGAACCCGTTGATCCAAATGCGGAACTGGATTCAGATGCGATTGAAGCAATCTACATGAAGCGCTGCTCGCAGTGCCACGGCGAGGATGGCGATGGGTTGGGGGTTGCTGGGGACCGGATGTACCCGGCACCGCGCGATTTCACCCTTGGCCTGTTCAAATATAAAACCACCAATGCGGATAGCGAATTCCCAACGGATGACGACTTTCGTCAAACCATTCGCGAAGGCCTGACTGGCACCGCGATGCCCGGTTGGAAATCACTGCTGAATGACAAGGAAATTGACGGCCTTATCTTGCTGATCAAGGAATTTGGCGGTTGGGACGAAGAAGAGCCCGAAGATTTGGGGCTAGAGCCAATCGACATGGCGTCAAAGCCTGCGGTCGTAACACCAGAGTTGCTGACACTAGGGCGTGAGCAGTTTTTGAAGGCCTGCAAGGAATGTCACGGCAATGAAGGGCGCGGCAATATCACGTCGGGCAAACGCCTCAAGGACGATTCTCAGGCACGTATTTGGCCCCGTAATTTGACCCGCCCTGAAACATGGCGTTGGACGGATGATGTGGATGAGGTGTTCCAACGTCTCAGCGCAGGTATTCCGGGTACACCAATGCCGGAACACTCTACCGCGATGAAGGCAGAAGACCGTTGGGCGATTGCCTATTACGTGATGACTTTGCGCGACAACACCACGCCTCTGAGCAAGGGTGATTCCGTGGTCCGTGCGGTACGGGTGGCGGGGGGGCTGCCAACCTCGCCCGGTGATCCGGCTTGGGATGTGGCCCCTGCGATGACGTTCTCGTTCTCGCCCAATGTGATCAAGGAGCCGCGCCTGTTTACGTCGCTTAATGACATGGTAACAGTGCGGGCGTTGTATAACGACGACGATATTGCCATGCGGGTAGACGTGGATGATCGCACTTATTCGGTGCCGGGATCAGAGCTGGAACGTCAGTATTACCTTGAGGACGTAGAGGCGACCCGTGATGCGATTGCGGTGCAGCTGCCTGCGGCCCTGTCTGGCACTTCCGAGAAGCCCTATTTCCGTCAGGGGGATCGCAAGAACCCTGTGAATATGTGGACATGGACCGCGCCCTCGGTAGAGCCTAAGCTGCCCCAGGTTGCGGTGATCAAGGATGCTACGGGGCAGGAGAAGGCCCCCAAGGCACGGGCGGATAGTTCCGCATTGATGGCGAATGGTGAATGGAAAGATGGCCGTTGGCAGGTCGTATTCAGGCGTGCGCTTGAAACCGATGCGCCGGAGGATTTCCAGTTCTCCGAGGGGGTGTATACCCCCGTCGCATTTGCCAACTGGGATGGTGTGAACGGTGAAGAAGGCCTGCGCCAGAGCTTTACAGCCTGGTACTGGATTCTGCTGGAACCTACAGAAAACCCGACAAAAATAATGGGAATTGCGGCAGCGGCAGCGGCTTTGGCAGGATTGCTGTTCATCTTGATCGCATGGCGCGCGCGCCGACGTTTTAACGCATAAAACTGCGGATTTTCTCAGGAAACCCCAAAATCTTGACGGGCGTCAATGACGCGCCGGTCCTGCATTGCGATTTTCGCGGCAGGACACAAATTTGGCTCACGACACAAAGTCCGAGTCGAATTCAATTAGCAAGAAAGGGAAATCAATGAAGATATCTCGACTGAAACGCGGTTCCGCGCTGACGCTGGGGGCGGCTTTGATGTCTGCCACAGTTCTGGCCGGGTCTGCTTTTGCAGGCGACGCAATTGGGCCGGTTGTGGCACCAGAGGTGAACGCCGCCAAGGCAGAGCTGGGTAAACGCCTGTTCTTTGACAAACGCCTGTCAGGGGACGCAGCGATTTCATGCTCCACCTGTCACCAGCCGGAAAAAGGCTTTGCCGACGGCTTGCCTCTGTCTCTGGCCTATCCCGGTTCCAAAGGGTTTCGCAACACGCCAACCCTGATCAACACTGCTTTGTCAGCGAACTGGTTTCACGATGGTCGCATAGGCACCAACCTGAACGATGTGACCCGTGAGATGATCACCGAAGATTATCTGATGAACATGGACATGCGCATGATGCAAGAGCGTGTGAAGCAGGATCCACTTTATGTGGAAATGTTTGCAGCTGCCGGTTACGGCGAGCCATCGAATGGTTCCATCCGTAAAGCGATCCCGGAGTATCTGGCAACCCTGATTTCCAAGAACTCACCTTTCGACACAGGCACTATGTCTGATGGCGCGAAGCGTGGTCAGGAATTGTTTGAAGGCAAAGCCGGTTGTATCGATTGCCACAGTGGTCCTCGGTTCACGGACGACAAAGCCCACAATATGGGCGTGCCGGAAAATCCTGAAATCTGGTCCGATCCCATGCGTCATATGACATATGCGGCTTTCGCCCAGTTCATGGGTGTCGAGAACTACATGAACATCCGTCAGGACGTTGGTGCGCAGATCATTCGCAATCCGGTTGACCGCTCTGATGTTGCCAGCTTCACCACGCCGACGTTGCGTGAGCTGAAGTACACAGCACCTTACATGCACAATGGCATGTTCCCCAGCCTGTCCGACATTGTTGCCTTCTATAATACTGGCGGCGAACATGTTCCAAATCTGGACGAGAAGGTACGGCCCCTTAATCTGACATTCCTCGAGCAGCAGGATCTCGTACGTTTCTTGGAGGCTCTGTCCGGTGATCCGCTCACTGGCCCAGAATATGTCTGGGAAGGCACAATTTCAACCAACTACCCCGCCATTGAAAACTGGCGCGAGCAGAAAAACTAAGGAAGGAGAGCAAAATGAAACCGATGAAAAATACTTTCCTTTTGCTGGCGAGTGTTGCTGCGATGGCAACGAATGTCGCAATGGCAAATGCGCAAAGCATGGCAGAAGTGCCACCGCTGGCAGCCTTGGGTGAACCTCCCATTCCCCATGACAACCAGCAAACCGATGCGAAAGTTGAATTGGGCAAAATCCTGTTCTGGGATCCGCGTATTGGCGGTGACGCCTCGACGGCTTGTGTTACCTGTCACGAACCCGATCAGGGTTGGGGCTTTGGTGACAGCTTGTCGCGCGGTTATCCAGGCACGGTTCACTGGCGCAACAGCCAATCCGTGATCAACTCGGCCTACCTTGGTCAGTTGTTCTGGGCTGGTTCGGCAGCATCCCTTGAAAAGCAAGCGCCAAGCGCTGCTAAGGGTGCGGTTGCAGGGAACGGTGAAAACGATGTGATGGAAACGCGGATGGCGTTCATTCCTGAATATCGCCGCCGGTTCAATGAGGTCTTCGGCTCCGAGTATCCGCTTATTGGCGATGCGTGGCGTGCGATTGCGGCGTTTGAACGGACCTTGATCGTGAACGACACACCTGTTGATAAATATCTGTCAGGCGATAAATCCGCCCTGAACGATGATCAAATCGCAGGCATGGAATTGTTCAACGGCAAGGCGGGCTGCATCCAGTGTCATAACGGCGCGCAGGCTACGGACGAGAAATACTACAATCTCGGCGTGCCCCCTGCGGAACGTTGGGAAGACGATGGATTGGCGCAAGTTACCTTCCGCTATGAAATCTTGGCCAAAGGCGTAACACAAGAAATGTATCGTGTGCTTAAGGATGATCCTGGGCTCTATTTCCGCTCCAAGGAAAAAGACCACATGGGTAAGTTCCGCACACCCCCTCTGCGCTACACCGCCTATACCGCTCCTTACATGCATAACGGTTCCTTTTGGGATCTGGAAGAAGTGGTTCAGTTCTACAACGCAGGCGGCGGTGAGAATGATTTCACCGACGGCACCATGGCATCAACCAAATCCGACAAGATCAAGCCTTTGGGCCTGAGCGATGACGAGGTCGATCAACTGGTCGCGTTTCTGGAAGCCTTTAGCGGTGACGAACTACGTGTAGAGCCACCTGTATTGCCACCCTACGAAGCTTTGGCCTCTGAGTGAGCACACGGAAAGGAATGAAAATGTCACAAGAAGTGAAAAACGAAAGCGGCATGACCCGCAAGGAAGCGGCCAAGGCTGTCGGACACAAGTGTCTGGTATCCCGGCGTAACTTCCTGATCGGGACAGGTGTAACAACCACGATCATGATCACCATGAACGCGGGCACCAGTGAGGCCAAAGAAGTACCGGCGCAAATCACTGAGTATCCGCGCAAGTTCATCGCCAAACTTTCCGAATTGAAAGAAGACGAACCGTTTGATTTCAACTATCCCGATGAAAGCGACTATTCTGAAAATATGGTCGTTAAGATGGGCGTGAAAGCAGGCGGCGGCGTTGGGCCGAACCAAGATGTGGTTGCATTCAACTATGCCTGTACTCACCAAGGTGGTTCACTGGACGGCAGCTATAAGAAAGACACAAAATCTTTGGGCGCCTGCCCATTGCATCTGTCGACTTATGATCTGACGCGCCACGGCATCCTGATTTCTGGTCAAGCCTATCAAAGCCTGCCGCAAATCCTGCTGGAAGTGGAAGGCGACGACATTTACGCAACTGGTATCTTTGGGCTGATTTACGGCCGCAAAGACAACCTTCAAGGTTAGGAGAGGAAGAGCATGTCTACTCCATATTATATTCCAGACGAAAACGT
This sequence comes from Paracoccaceae bacterium, assembly GCA_019090795.1. Lineage (GTDB taxonomy): Bacteria > Pseudomonadota > Alphaproteobacteria > Rhodobacterales > Rhodobacteraceae > Amylibacter. The sequence continues at coordinate 9,323 of JAHRVG010000117.1, forward strand.
CCCTTTGCCACCGGTCGATGCAGAAGTGATCACTACAGCGTGTGATTATTGTATCGTGGCTTGTGGTTACAAAGTGTACCGCTGGCCTGTTAAGGGCGGTAAAAACGGTGGCGCTACTGCAGACAGTAATGCGTTTGACGCGGATTTCCCTGTAGCACCACTTGGTCCATGGGTCGCACCCAACCAGCACAACATCGTGTTGCACGAAGGCGAACCACACCACGTTGTGATTATTCCGGACAAAGACACTGAGTTCGTGAACACCGACGGCGACAGCTCGCTGCGTGGTGGTTGTATCGCGCAAAAGTGTTACAACCCGGAAAAACCAACACGGGATCGTCTGAAGTCGCCAATGATGCGGATCTACGGTATCCTTCAACCCGTGACTTGGGATTTCGCGCTCGATATTGCTGCGGAAATCGGCAAATATGTGATCAAGAAACACGGTCACAATGCTTACGGTGTGAAAACCTTCAGCTATCAGTATATGGAAAACACTTACGCGATTTCCAAATACGCGCTGCGTCACATCAACACCGCCAACTTTACATTCCATGATACCCCGTCTGACGTTTCGTCAACACCGGGTTTCCGGGATGCGGGTTTTGACAACTTTGGCCCGGCCTATGAAGACTGGATGAATGCCGAAACACTGTTGATCTGTGGTACTGACCCCTATGAAACCAAAACGATCCTGTTCACACAATGGATCATGAAGGGTATTCAGAACGGCCAGAAAGCCATCTTTATGGTGCCACGTAAAACAGCGGGCGTTGCATACGCCGAGCAAAACGGCGGGCTGTATCTGGATGTCACTCCGGGCACCGATTTGCTGGTGGTTAACGCCATCGCGCGGATCATTGTTGAAAACGGTTGGCAGGACAAGGAATGGATCGAGAAGTGGGTCAACGACAAGTGGGGTTCTTCCTCTGGCTTTGGTCAGGGTACACGGAACACTCCTTGGCAGTGGCGTACAACTTGGGGTAAATTCCAGACCAATGGTTTTGATGACTGGGCCAAATGGCTGCTGGCACAAGACGAGTTCAAGCTGGAAAATGCCGCAGAAGTTGCTGGCGTAGATGCGGCCAAAATTCAGCTCGCAGCTGAAATGATGGCGAAACCCAAAGCAGACGGCACCCGTCCTAAAACATCCGTGATGATCGAGAAGGGTTTCTATTGGTCCAACAACACCGGTAACACACAAGCGATTTCCGCACTTGGGATCATTGTGGGTGCAGGTGGTCGTCCGGGTCAGGTTATTGGCCGTGCGGGTGGACACCAGCGTGGTGGCGTTAAAGGTGGTAAATACCCACGCAACAAGTCACCGATGAAACTTCCGGGTCGTCGTCGTCGCGCACTGGATACTGATACTTGGACAATGGCAGGTCACACCCGCTTAGCCCACGTCATCGGTACCACATGGATCCAATCCATGCTGGGTTCCCAGCAAATGTCGGCACGTTTCCACGAGTTGACACGGGGTAATCCGCACCAGATCCAGTCGATCAACCGCGAGAAAATCCTTGAAACCCTGAAAAAACGGGTCGATAGCGGCGGTATGGTTGTGGTGAACCAAGATATTTATCTTGTTGATCCGATCGGGAACCAGTTCGCAGATATCATCTTCCCTGCAGCAACTTGGGGCGAAGAAGACTTCTTGCGTGCCAATGGCGAGCGTCGCATCCGTCTGTATCAAAAATTCTACGATGCACCGGGCGAAGCGAAACCGGATTGGTGGATCATTTCCCAACTTGCCAAGAAAATGGGCTTTTCGGGTTTTGATTGGGAAAACTCCAACGATGTTGCTGAGGAACTGGCCAAGTTCACACGGGGCAGCCGCAAAGACTTTAACATGGTCAAAGTGGCAGCGCACCGCGAGGGCAAAACACTGCATGAGAAGTTCCGCGAAATGGGAACCAACGGCATTCAGGGGCCGGTGTACATGAACGATGATGGCTCTCTTGAGGGTACCGTCCGACTGCATGATACAACCCGCAAACTGGCGACGGATGGACCGGCTGCGTTGAACATGTTCAACAAAAAGCTGACCCACTTCAACAGCCAGACTGGGAAGTGTAACATCCAAAAATCACCTTGGTCCTTGTTCTCGGATTATTGGGAATGGATGAAACCAAAAGGCGACGAGCTGTGGTGTACTTCTGGTCGTGCGAACGAACGTTGGCAGTCTGGTTTCGACGATACCCGACGTCCCTATATCGTGCAGCGTTGGCCTGACAACTGGGTTGAAATCAACGAAGAAGATGCAGCAAAACGCGGCATTGAAAGCGGTGATATGGTTCTGTTGTCCAACGATCGCGTGCCAAGCCTGAAAGACACCACCCTTGGTGTTGAGGGTTCCGACTATTCCTTCACAGGTCAGTTGGCGAACGGCAATGTGGAATTGTCCGAGGCTGCGGTTACAGCGGTCGCGATGGTGACACGGGCGGTCAAGCCGGGGGTCATGTATATGGACTTCTTGCACGCAAGCCAGCCAGCCAATGCTTTGGCGGGTCGGGTTGTTGACTGGATTTCCGGTAACTACAACTACAAAATGGGAACTGCGAAGGTCGCCAAAATTGGTGAATCACCTTATAAAAACAGCTTCCGTTCAATGTCCTTCGCGCCGCGTGACATTGTGATCTAGTGGGGTTTGGGCGGTCTTCTGGCTGCCCTAATCACCCAAAAGTGTTCGCCGGCCACTGTGTAAATTGTGGCCGGTGTTCTGTTGTTTGACATGGGTCAAAGAACAATCAAATATCCGAACTAATCTGTTGCAAATGTAACAAAAGGTGGACCTATGAAAACCAAAGCAGCCGACAGGTTAAGCGCTCTTCTCAAGGATGGAATCGATGTCCACCGCTGTGCTGCAGCTCGTGCATTAGGGGCAATCGGATTGCCGCAATCCACAGCCGTTCTGGTCGAGGCATTGCTGGATGAAGATCCAGACGTACGGGTTGATGCCGCCACTGCGCTTGCAGAAGTGCTGGACCCGAAAACAGCGCGCAAGCTGATGGATAGTCTGATTGGTGATCCGGATGCAGACGTTAAAAAGGCAGTGATAACCGCACTTGTCACGATGAATTACACACCGCTCATACCGATTCTGCGCCTGTTGACTGTCAGTCGGGGCGAAGAACAAATCGCTTGGGATGAAGAAGAATTTTATTCCGATGGCTGGGATTCCTGGGTCGATATTCAGGTTGAGGCCATTAACGGTTTGGGCCAGTTCGGAGATGAGGAAGCCATTCCCCACATTCTGGAAGCATTGAACGATGAAATGGGCCAGGATCTGACAGAAATTGCCTATCAGGCGCTGGCGCAAATGGGCCAAGCGGGTGCCAAAGTGTTGGTTGAACAATACAGCCGCGGTATTCCCCGCCTGTGTCGTCGGCTTGCGCGAACGGTTGGCGGTTCGGACAACCCATATCTGGATGATCTGCGCGGCAAAATGCTGAGCGATGAGACTCCTGAAATTCGCCTTGTGGCCTTGCAGTACCTAGCGGCAGACGACGCTCGCCTTGCCCCCTTGTTTGGGGATGACGATGCCAGTGTGCGCGCGGGCGTGGTGCAACATGCAGGGTCTAAAAATCAGCCACTACTTTGGGATCTGATTGAGGATCCATCACCAGAAGTTCGCGCAGAAGTGTTCAAAATTATCGCTGCCAATCCTTCTGATTTCGGCGATGAAAAGCTGGTTGAAGCAGTCAAAAAGGCAATCCAAGGTGCACCAGAGGCGGCAAAGCAAGCCGCCCTTGCGTTGTTTGCTTTGCAGGGACCGAAGGTTGCCAAGGGGCTGACCCATGTTTTGGCCAACAAGGAAGTTCCGCGCGAATTCCGGATTGGTGTTTTAGAAACTCTTGAAAAAGCAGGTGAAGTCGCGGTTCCGGCCTTGCTGGAAGCGGCGGGCGATCCGGATCGCCAACTGCGCCTTGCCAGCTTGACCGTATTGGCGTATATCGCCTCCGACAGTCCTGATTGGCCAAATATTGCAGGAACCGGCTTGCTGGCGGCCTTGAAAGGTGAACTGGTTTTACCACCTGAGGAGGAACCCGAGGAAGAGGTTAAACCAGAGCCGGAAGTGGCGCCGGAACAGGCCGAGCTAGACGAGATTGCACAGGAAATCGACGATTCCCTGCCCTTGGTTGTAGAAGATGCGGCCTCTGGTTCCACCTTGCAGGCAATCATGGCCAACAAGCCGGACGTGCCCGAGCAAGAACCGGAAGAAATCGTTTTGGATGCCACACAGGAACGGTTGCTGGCGATGACCAATAGTCGCAAGCTTTCCAAACGCAAGGTGTCATGGGAAACATCCGTGGCCCCTTATCTAGATGTGCAGCGCTTTTCCGCGCGTTTGCTGGGGCAGGTGGTGAACGAGGAAGTAACCGCTAGTTTGGTTGCTATTCTGGATGCTGAAATTGATACAGAAACCCGTGATGCGGTGCTGTTTTCATTGGCCAGACATGGCGCAGAGACAGGGGCACTGCCGGAGGCCCTGAGAGTGCCGATGCGAGAATTGCTGGATAGTTCTGAATCTGAAACCAGGGTTCTGGCCACGCGGGTTCTGGGCTGGCTGTCGGATGAAGGCGTTACCCAAGAACTGGCCAGCCAGCTAACCAATGCCGATCCATTGGTGCGGGTAGAAGCGGTGCAAGCGCTTGATCATCGCGGGGTGGCTGGACCGGAAATTACTGCGGCACTAGAGGATCAGTACCTTGGTGTCGGTATCGCTGCTGCCCGTGCTTTGGCGCGCCTTCAAGGCGATGCTGCGGTTGACGCGCTGGTGAATTTTGCCGTTCAACATGATGGAATCTATCGTCGGGACATTGGTAAATTGCTCGGTGAATACGCGCCCAGAAAAGGTGCAGCACGTCTGATTGATTTGCTAAACAACGAAGATTACAAAGATAAATGGCTGGTCGCAATTGATGCGCTGGCCGAGATATTCGTACAACCGGAACCCGCAGATACATTGCTGGTTGCCTGATATCACCCAATGAGAGAGGAAGACCAATGACCAATTTTTTCACCAAATCCGCGGTTGCATTTGTGATGCTGGGTCTGGCCACTTCGGTCAGTGCCAAGGGCTATAAAGAAATTGAAGTGAGTGATGGGGGCAGCCTTGTCGGCACCGTTTCCGCAGGTGGGGCTGAGTCTGAATCCCGCAGCTACAACATTTCCAAAGACCCGGAAATCTGCGGTGAAGGCACGCGTGAAGTGCCGTTTGTTGAAATCAGTGAAACGGGTATGTTGATGAATGCTGTGGTGTTCCTGAACAAAGTGAAAGAGGGCAAAGCCTTTAACAAGGACGAGGTTGATCTGACCCTGACACAAGAAAAATGTGAGTTTGCCCCTGCTCTTGGTGTGATGGCCAACAAAGGCAAGCTGACGGCGATCAACTCTGATCATACATTGCACAACATCCACACCTATGAACAAATCGGCAAAGCGCGCCGTACGGTGATGAATGTATCCCAACCCAACGCAGGCGACACAGTGACCAAAGCGGTGAAACTGCGCAAAGGCAATGGCATGAAAGTAGAATGCGATGCGCATGATTTTATGCACAGCTTTGTTTATGTTGCAAAAAACCCCTATTATTCGGTTGTGAATGCCGAAGGTGGTTTTTCGATCGACGGTATTCCCGCAGGCACCTATGAGGTGAAAATGTGGCATGGCTTCTTGGGCGAGGTCGAGGTCGGAGACGTGACAATTAGCGCTGGTGGCGAATCCAGTATGGAACTGTCCTACTAAAATTGGAGCACCAGCCGATGGTTACTAGACGCAAATTCAATACTTTCGATGTGTTTGTGCTGGCTGGCGCATTGGTTAATGTGGCCGTGGTGCTGCTGTTGGTGGGGTATTGGTTATTCAACTGAAAACAGCATTTGCAGCCGCAATAAGCGCAATGGTTTTAGGGGCAGGAGCGTATGCGTTTCTTGCCCCTAACGCACCTGAGGGCATGATGCAGGTACCAGGCGGTTCAGCGGTGCTGGGGTATGTCTATTACACTGGTCTCTATGGGCCGATGTCCTATCATGTGGATGGGTTTTGGATCGACACATTTGAAGTCACTAATACGCAGTATTCTGACTTTGTGGCGCAAACCGGTCACGCGTCGGCAGCTTTTCATGACGATGAAGAATTCAATATCGCGGATCAACCGGTGACAGGCGTTTTGTGGGACGATGCTGTGGCCTTTTGTTCTTGGGCGGGAAAACGTCTGCCTACGGAAATCGAATGGGAAAAGGCTGCGCGGGGTACGCAAGGCCAGATTTACCCTTGGGGTGCAGAGGCAGATTTCAGCCTAGCACATCTTGAGGGAACGGTACCTGTTTCGGTGAACAGTTTTGGGGCCGACATCAGCCCCTACGGGGTGCGCGGTATGGCGGGAAATGTGTCGGAATGGGTTTCCGACACACGCGAGGTTCGGGCGGGAATGTGTCATGACACCCATGAAATTCCACGAAACATTCCGCAGGAAATGCGCGATATTTTGGCGGAACTGAAGGCTGCCAATGGCGGAAAGCTGCCGGAATTATGTGTGTCGCCGGATGAAGTTGACCACTCGATACCTGCCGAGCCTTGTGCCTTTATCAAGGGCAATAGCTGGAATGGACGGCCCCATATGACGGTCGCCAGCAATCGAATGTGGGACTATACTAATTCCTATGCGGAATTTGTCGGGTTCCGCTGTGCAAAAAACAACTGAAGGGGAAAACATGGTTGTTAATTTGGCAATTGATGAGGGTACAGACCGTTCTGTGGGAACCGCACCTGTGTCTTTAAGGCGTATTCTGGTGGCGTTGGATCAGTCTGACTATGCCAATAACGCGATGAAACAGGCCACGCGTCTGTGCGGTGGTCAAATCACCGGCATTCACGCCTATGCGGCTAAACTGCATGATCGCCGTTTTAAGCAGATGGAAGGCGGTCTGCCGGAAAAATACCAGCGCGAGAGCGAGATGGAGCATCAGCGCGAGGTGCATGAAGATCTGATCGGCATGGGGCTGGGGCTGATTTCCGACAGCTATCATGATGCGGCAGCCAGAGTTGCCCAAAAGGCCAATATCCCCTTTGATCGGCTTTCCCCTGAAGGCAAGAACTATGCCTGTTTGCTGGAGGCGATGAACAAGGGCGACCATGATGTTTTGTTCATCGGGGCCCTTGGTTTGGGGGCGGTTGCCGGCTCCACCATTGGCACGGTTTGCGAACGGGTTGCGCGGCGCGCGAATATTGATGTGTTTATCGCCAAAGACCGCCGACTGGCCATTGGCGATGGGCCAATTGTGGTGGGCATGGATGGATCACCCAAATCATTCGGCGCGCTGCTGACAGCGATTGATATTGCCAAACGGGTGGCGGCCCCGGTGCATGTGGTTGCCGCATATGATCCTTTCTATCATTATGTTGCCTTTAACAAAATTTCGACCGTTCTGGACGAAGAGGCAGGCAAGGTTTTCCGCTTTAAAGAACAAGAACAACTGCACGAAGAGCTGATCGACGAGGGCATTGCCAAAATCTATCAGGCGCATCTGAACGTTGCCGAAACCGTTGCCAAAGACGCCGGTGTTGAGGTGGTTTGTGAGTTGGTAGCAGGCAAGCCTTATCAGGCGATTAAGAAATACGTGGAAAAACACAAGGCCAGCCTGTTGATGGTTGGTAAAACCGGCGTCCATGCCGACGATGGTCTGGATATTGGTGGCAACACTGAAAACCTGCTGCGCATGGTGCCCTGCCATATGTGGATCGGCATGGTTGAACATTTCCCGCCCTCTGATGTGGTGGCCGAGGAAACGATTATGTGGTCGGATGAGGCCTCCGAGATGATCAACCGTGCACCTGAATTTGTGCGCGGCATTGCCCGTACCGGTGTGATCCGGCAAGCGCAAAAAGAGGGGCATACCTTTATCACCACTCGTTTTGTACAGGAAGTAATGTCCAAAATGATGCCCGGTGGTGGCGGTAGTAAGGAAGCGGCTCAGCAAAGTTTTGAGCGGCTGGAATGGGCAGATGATGCGCGCGCGATGCTGGAAGGGATCGCGGATGAACAGGTGCGCGAAAACATCGGATTGCGCGCTGAAAAATCAGCACGCCGTGATGCCAGCAACACGGTACAAACTGCCCACGTAGAGCCCTTCATGGCTGAGGCCGCGCTTGAACCTGCAAGCCGCGATGAAATCACATGGCGCGCGGCGTCACTTGCGCGATTACAACGGGTGCCAGAGGCTTTTCGTGGGCAAGTGAAATCCGCGATTGAAAACTTTGCTCGGGATCGGGGTTTGTCTGTGGTTGATGGCGAGATTGAAGATGAAGCCTTTGCTGCCTCGCGCATGGCCATGTGTCCGGTGGACGAGGGTTAACATGGCAGATGCGCCCTATCTGATTGCCCTGAATCTAACCGAACGCTGTAATCTGGCCTGCGACCATTGTTACCTTGACGCCAAGCACCTCAGCGAGGGGGGCAGTGATGAGCTGGGCACTGCAGACCTGAAGCGCGTCATCGGTGAAATTGCCGAAGTCGGGCCAGAGGCGATGGTGGTACTAACCGGAGGGGAGCCAACCTTGCGCCCTGATTTGCCAGAGCTTGCAACCCATGCCAGCGCCCTCGGGTTGATGGTTGTGGTTGGCACAAACGGCATGTCGCTAACGCCTGCACGGATTAAAACCTTGCAACACTCTGGTGTGTCGGGTGTCGGTATTTCGATTGATTCCCTGAACCCTGATGTCCACGATGATTTCAGGGGCCGCAAAGGTGCGTGGCTGAAAACCATGCAGGGCATTGATGCCTGCAAAGATGCCGGAATGCCGTTTCAAATCCATTTTTCCGCGACGGATAATACGGCGGACGAAATCGACGATATGGTGGGTTTTGCACGAGATGCGGGCGCGATGGTTTTGAACGTGTTCTTTATGGTTTGCACCGGGCGGGGTGAGAAATACTCAGGTATTTCGGCGGAAAAGTATGATCGCGTATTGCGCCGTGTCGCCGTGGCGGCAAAACGTGAACAACGCCTGATGGTTCGGGCGAAGTGTGCGCCCCACTTTAAGCGGATCGCGATTGAGATGGACCCCGATTGGCCAATCACCGCTGCTCATGGTTATGACGCAGGGGGCTGTATCGCCGCCACCCGCTATGCACGGGTAACGCCAAACGGGGATGTAACACCTTGCCCTTACATGGAGAATTCTGCCGGATCGGTGAACACGCAATCGTTTGCAGAAATCTGGAATGATGCACCTGTCTTGAATGCCTTGCGTGCGCCTAAACTCGAAGGCCGTTGTGGTGCATGCGAGTTCCAGAAATTATGCGGCGGCTGCCGTGCCCGCCCTTTGGCCTTGGATGGCAACATGATGGGCGAGGATAGCCTGTGCACGTATCAACCTCAAGGCGGGGCTATTATTATGCCGATGATGCCTGCCGGTGGTGCAATGAAATGGGACGAGGATGCCGAGATTCATATCGCGCGCGTGCCGGGATTCGTGCGCTCAATGGTGCGTCGCCGTGCCGAGGATTATGTGCGCGGCGAGGGCCGCTCTGAGGTGACAAAAGCAGACCTGACCTTGCTGGCCAAACGCCGTTTTGGCGATAATGGCCCGCCTGCGTTCATCAAAAACATGCGGAGGCCCAAGTGACGCATGATGTGATTGTCATCGGGGGCGGGGTTTCCGGGCTGGCAACAGCGCAGGCGCTGATGGCGCGGGGTCATGATGTGGCGGTTCTGGAACGACAGGTGATTGCCGGTGGCAATGCGATTTCAGAGCGTTTCGACGGCTTTTTAATGGAACACGGGCCTACGACATTCAACGCCTCGGTGCCCGAAGCAGTCGCGCATATTGCGGGGCTTGGATTGCTTGAAAGCGCCAGCGACCTTGGCCCCAATGTCAAGCGCCGCTATTTACGGGATCAGGGCAGGTTGACGGGTGTTTCTGCCCATCCGCTGGGCTTTTTCCGCTCGAACTACCTGTCCCCGATCGGGCGTCTTTCGATGCTGTTTGAGGGTTTTCGCCCGCGCAAGAAAACCGATGCCGAAGAAACCATCCACGCCTTTACCAGCCGCCGTTTTGGCCGGGAATTCGCTGACAAGGTGATTGATCCGATGGCGGCGGGGCTGTTTATGGGGGATTCGCATCAGCTGTCGATCAACGGTGCTTTTGCGCGATTGGCGTTGATGGAACAGGAACATGGCTCCATTACCCGCGGAATCTTAAAGGCCAAACGAGGAAGCGAGCCGGGGCGGCATTTGTATTCATGGCAAGGGGGTATTGGCACCATTCCGCAAGTTTTGGGACAGTGTCTAGGAACACGGGTACACACCGGAATCACCGTTTTAAAACTGTGCAAAACAGCCAATGGGTTTGAGTTGCACACCAGTGCCGGAATTCGCCAAACCCGTGCTGTCGTGCTGGCGGTGCAGCCGCATGTGGCAGCGGGGTTGCTTGAAAACCTTGATAGTGAAGCGGCCAGTGCTGCGGGTGAAATTGCGGCCCCCCCCGTCAATGTGGTGTATCTCGGTTATCGGCGGGATCAGGTCACGCATCCACTGGACGGGTTGGGATTTTTATCCACCAAAGACAGAAACCGGATCATTTCTGGCGCGCAGTTTTGTTCTACCATGTACGCAGGCCGTGCGCCCGATGGTTTTGTGTCGATTTCTGCCTACGCGGGTGGGGTGCGCAATCCGGAACTGGCGCAGATGTCAGAGGTTGATCTGGTGGCGCAGGTGCAGGTTGAGCTGGCGGATTTACTGGGCATAAAGGGCGCACCGGTGTTGCAGCGCCTCCGCCGTTGGGCACTGGGATTGCCGCAATATACCCTTGGCCATACGGCGCGGGCGGCCATTCTGCAAACCACATCACAGCGCAATTCTGGTTTGTTTGTCACCGGAAATTTCCTGCAAGGGGTCTCTGTTGCAAATTGTCTGAGCACCGCGGTTCAAACGGCCAATGATATAGACCGCAGCCTTAATCATGGCCCTGAAATTCGTTGTTTTCAACATCAACAACATACTGCATAATCGGTTGTCAGAAACAATCCAGAGCATGAACCTCCATGACCGACCAAGCGCATTTCTCTTCTCTTATGTCCATCGAACCTGAATGGATTGATTACAACGGCCACCTAAATATGGCGTATTACAATGTGCTTTTTGATCGCGGGCTTGATGAAATCTGGACAAAAATTGGATTTGGCCCCGATTATGCAGCAAACAGTGGTTTTACCACCTATTCCGCCGAGTGCCATATTCGCTATTTACGCGAAGTCCATCAAGGCGATCAGGTTCGCGTGCGCTTTCACCTGCTGGATTACGATGAAAAGCGCCTGCATCTTTATCAAGAACTGATCCACTCTGATGGCTGGATTTCTGCTACGGCTGAGGGCCTGAGCCTGCATATTGATATGTCTGGGCCCCGTGTTGCCCCAATGCCTGCGGATATCCTCGCAAACGTGCGCGCCATTGCGCAAAAACATGCTGCCCTGCCCAAGCCTGCGAATATTGGCCGCCCCATCGGGATTCGCCGCAAGTAACCTTGGCTAAAACGGGATGAACTCCAGAAGATCATCCTTGGCGATCTCTGCTACATTGGCCGGAATAACGGCCAACCCGTCGGCCAGCGATAGCAGTGCTACGCGTCCCGAAAAGCTGCTGTCGAGCAATTCTAACTGCTGCCCACCTTCAACGTATCGTGCGGGGCGGAATTCGCAGCGGCCAGCATGTCGGCTGGTAGCCGCGCTGGCGCGTACCAGAATGCGGGATTGCGGCGTTTTTTCCAGCCCAGCACGTTTTTCCAGAATGCGCGCGCCAATAATCATCCAGGTAACAAAAGCCGACACCGGATTGCCCGGAAGGCCTATGAATATGGCCTTGCCTAGCGTGCCAAAAGTGATCGGTTTTCCCGGTTTGATAGCAACTTTCATAACCGACAATTTGCCGCCCAACTGTTCAAACAGACGCGGCATGTGATCTTCATCACCCACAGAAACACCGCCAGTGGTGATTACCATGTCGCAGGTGTTGCAGGCGTTTTCCAGTGCTGCGCCCAGTTGTTCTGGATCGTCTGGAATAGCGCCGAAATCAATGATTTCAACCCAGTCCTTTTTCAGCGACGACAGCAGGGTATAGCGGTTTGAGTTCCAGATCTGGCCAGTTTCCAGCGGCTCTCCGGGCTGGCGTAATTCACTGCCGGTGGAAAAGACGGCAACACGCAGATTGCGGCGTACCGGAACACGCCCCATTCCCACGGCCGCCAATGCGCCCGCTTGTCGGGGGCCGATCTCGACATTTGCGGCAACCACGACCTGCCCCTTGGCCGCATCCCCTCCAAGGCTGCGGATATGTTGGCCCGGTTTAGGGCGGCGGCTGAAATGGATTGCGCCGTCGCGCAATTCGGTGTCTTCTTGCATGATCACCGCGTCAAAACCCGTGGGCACAATCGCGCCGGTCAGGATGCGCAGGGCAGTTCCCGCCTGCGGTGTGACCTTGCCCGCATCCCCGGCGGCAATGCGCCCGCGAACCGCAAGCGACCACGGGCCATTGCCGGTTAAATCGCGGGTGCACAACAGATAGCCATCCATCGCAGAGTTATCAAACGGGGGCAGGGGCAGGGGAGAGATTGCGTCATGTGCCAGAACACGGCCCATGGAGTCGATCAGAGAGACAACCTCGATTTCCGCCACCGGACTGGCCAGTGCAAGGCCGCGTTCAATGGCGGTTTCCAGCGGGATCAGCTTGTCGTGTGGATTGTCGCAGCACCCCGCGTTGTCGGGCCCGGCGTTCATGGCTGGCCCCTTTCCAGGGTGCCGTTCCATTGGGTCAGCAAGGATTGTGGATTTGCGCGTTCGCGGCGTTTGGGGGCAGCCGATGGTGTGCCGATGGTGATGAAACACAAGAAGGTCTCGTTTTCCGCTAACCCGAGGGCCGCGCGGAAACTGGCGGTGCGTACCGCCTGCCCACTGAGCGCGCGGGCACCAAACCCCATGGCGTGAACCGCCAACAAGACATTTTGCAATGCTGCCCCGCCAGAGGCGAGTTGATCGTCCCGATGCGGGACAGGTCCGTCAAGGTTCAGGCACAATACCAGCCCCAGCAAAACAGGCGCGCGGCTGGCTTTTTCGCGCGCGCGTGCCAGTGCTTCGTCGTCCGCATCAGGCAGACGCTCTTTCAGGGCCGCCTCGAATACGTCGGCAAGGGCGGTTCGGCTGGAGAGCGGGAATTCAATAAATCGCCATGGCTGCAGTTTGCCGTGATCCGGTGCCGCGGCTGCGGCAGCCATCAATTGGGTGATCTGTGCGGGTGTTGGCCCAGGTGCTGCCAGACGTTTTGGCGAAACCGAGTGGCGGCTGAGGATTGTTTCCAGCACGGTATTTTCGGCGCTGTCGAAAGCAGTACCTGCTTGCGATTTAAACACTTTGTTCATTGATTTCTGGCCCCTCTTCATTCCAACACGCTTTGGCGCTCGGGCCTTTATCGGCATTGTGGGGGGGCAGTTCCGTGACACAGATCAAACAGGGGCGGCTATTTCGAGCCTTGAGCGTAACAAATGGTTATGCGGTGTAAAGACATGTAACAAACCCAAGGGCAGCTGTTTATTCCCCGTCAATTGTCTGTCGTAAAGCGCGCGCCAGACTGGCCATATTGACCGGCTTGGCCACCTTCCGGACATTTCCGAAATCCGCCGGAAGTTTGTCGTCGGAATGATAACTGCTGACCACCATTGCAGGCAGATCAGCGCGAATCTCGCGTAGGCGAGTGATCAACTCGCTACCGCTCATGTCGGGCATCATCATATCCGTAACAACAATATCATAGCTTTCGGGATTGGTGCGGAACGCGTGTAGCGCCAGTGCCGGGTTTGAAAATGCCTCAACCCGATACCCCAGCCGTGCCATCATGCGGCGGATAGTGTAAAGCAGCTCCTCCTCGTCATCCACCAGCAGAATATGTTCGTGCCCCAGTTGAGGGGTGCTCTGGATCTCGTTCTGGTTTGTCAGCGCCTCATATTGCGGAAACAGCAGGGTAAAAGTGGTGCCATCAGAGCGGGAACTTTCCAGCATAACTTGACCGTCGGCCTCTTCGATCCAGTTGTGTACAATCGCGAGGCCGAGGCCGGTTCCCTTGCCGACGGGTTTAGTGGAAAAAAATGGCTCGAATACCTTTTTTTGCAGGTCAAGCGGGATGCCCGGCCCGTTGTCGCTGACCGTGATGCGCAGGGTTCCGATGGCATTTTGTGGCAGGGCATTCAGCCCACCGATACCGCCCTTTTCAATGCGGTCCAGCTGCAGGGTAATGGCACCGCCCCTGTCGCCAATGGCTTCAACTGCGTTGTGGCACAGGTTCATGATGATCTGGAAAAAAGCAGTGGGGTCAATGTCCGTTGCCAACGCGTGATCCTTGGCCCGCAAGTCGATCTGGATTGAAGGCGGGGTGGAAACGCGGATCAGCTCCAGTGCTTCCTCGATGGCACTGTGCAGATCCAGCCGCTGGGCCTGCCCGGGTTGCTGGCGCGCAAAAGTCAGCAGTTGCTGGATCAACGCCCGCGCCCGGCGCGAAGCAATTTCGATATGGCTGACCGAGGTCGCGATATCCTCGCAAGCGGGGCAATCCTCGGCATCCAGCTTGATCATTTCCGTGTTGCCGATGATGGTCATCAAAACATTGTTGAAATCATGGGCAACGGACCCTGCCAGAATGCCCACCGCTTCCATTTTCTGCACCTGTGCAATCTGCTTGTCGACCCGGCGTTTCTCGGTGATATCCTCACCCATGCCAATGTAGTTGGTGATTGTTCCGGTTTCATCAAGCAGGGGCAACAGGCTGGTTGTGGCCCAATAGTGGCTCCCGTCCTTGCGCAAGTTTTTGAACACACCGAACCAAGGCTTTCCCTCAACAAGACCCTTCCATATTTCAGCATAAGTTGCCCCGCGGGTGTGGCCTGAACGCAAGATACCGGGGGAATGGCCGATCAGTTCGGCCTCGCTATATCCAGTCATTTCCAATAATTTGCGGTTCACAAATTCAATCTTGCCTGCTGTGTCGGTAATAAGGATAGAGGCTGGGCTTTGTTGCACCACCCAGGCCAGCTTGCGCTCTTCCTCTTGTGCATGTTTACGGGCTTCGAGCTCTTTGATCTGAGCGGCGTTGCTGCGCAGGGCGCTGCCGATCAACGAATAAAAGAGCAAGGCAATACACCCTACCAGCCCCACCAGCAGGATCATTACCCCGACAAGTGATCGCACTAACCTGTCACCATCAGAAAGGGCAGTAACTATGTCATCTAGATTGCGCTGCCGCTGATCGCGCCAGTGAGTTTCCAACAATTGCAATGCCGCAAGCGCGCCGGTGTCATTCACCCTCACCATGGCGTCAATTTCTTCGGATGTGCGGTTCTGGCCAATGCCAACAGTGATTATGTCGATATTTTCGGAATACTCCTGAACCACTTGCTGGATACGGTTCAAAGCGTCTTTCTCCACTGAATCAGGTTCAGAGTTTTGATAAATCTGAACAGTTTTCAGCAAGAGGGTGGTTTGCGCGCGCAGGGTGCGGGCATATTCTTCGTCCTGACGTAAAACGTAGTTCTTGAAGTTGTGGATCATGCCACCATAACCAAAATAACCGCGGATTTCCGAAATCCATATACCACGCGGGTCGGCGGCCTCGGAATACTCCTGCCAGCCTTCTTTGATCTGGCGAAACCGGGCACTGGTTTCGTAACTCAGCACCAGCATCACTGCCAAAATCAACAGCAGCGTACCGGCCCCCATTAAGGCAATCGGCATCATGCGCAAGCGGCGTTTCAATCTGGTTTTGGATGGGTCTTGGGTCACGTCAGGCCTTTCGGGGTTTAGTCCGGACCTTAGCCTAGAGACATAACAGTTTCCATATTTGAGCGAAGTTTTTTGAGAATGAGGGTGCACTGCTCACGACAATCGCTACATTGCAGAGGCATGATTCTAAACAAAAGAGGCGGGGAATGAAAAAAGAACTGATCCTTGTTGTGGATGATGACCCGCAAATTACCTCCTTTTTGAAACGCTATCTGGAAAAACAGGAATATCGCGTGATCTGCGCTTCTGACGGGCGCGAAATGCAAGGTAAACTGGCCCGCGAAACGGTTGATTTGTGTATTCTAGACATTGGTTTGCCGGGAAAAAGCGGCCTTGATATCACCCGTGACCTGCGTGCGACATCCGACTTGCCAATTCTGGTGTTGTCAGGGCGCGACGAAACCTTTGATCGGGTGGTTGGGTTGGAGTTTGGGGCCGATGACTACATGGTTAAGCCGTTCGAGCCACGCGAGTTGTTGGCGCGTATTCGGACGATTTTGCGGCGCAGCAAGTCAGTTAGTCAAAGCAACGAGCAAACTGGTGCACCGAGTTATCAATTCAGCAACTGGATCCTGAACTATAATGAGCGATCGCTTACGGAAATGGATAGCGGAGCGCTGGTCACTTTGACCACAACCGAGTTTGAAATCCTGCATTTGTTTGTCTCAAACCCAAACACGATTTTCAGCCGTAACCAGATACTCGACGCTGCCCGTGGCCGTGAGAGCTTTTCCGGTGATCGGGCGATTGATGTGCACATTATGCGGTTGCGCAAGAAACTGTCGCCCGAACCCGCAGAGTCGGGCCTGATCAATACCGTGCATGGCATCGGCTACAGCTTTACCGCCCGTGTTACGAGGCTCACTGTCTGAGCATTTTGGGCAAACAAGACAAGTTTCCAAAATGCTTGATGGTCTCTTTCATGGCTGCTTGATTACCGCTATGCTCTGCCACACATCGAAGTTTTCTATTTGGATACCATGCGATATTTTTCATTAATCCTGGCCCTGATACTGGGCCTTTTCCAGCCTCTCATCCTCACAAGCCACACCTTTGCCCAGAGCAGCGATGCCCAACCGTCGGGCAAGATCTCGGTAGAGGACAGCGCCACACAGGATGCCGCTATTGCCGTGCGTATCCGTGATATTCTAACCGAGCTGGGGAATTACAGCGATGTCACGGTTGCGGTTTCCAGCGGTATTGTGACCGTGCGCGGCACCACTCTTGATACTGCCGATGCCAGCCGCCTGAATGATCTGGTCGGGCGGGTCGAGGGAGTTATCGCGATTGAAAACCACGTCACCGAAACCACAGATGTAGCCAAGCGCCTAAACCCGGCCGTGCAACGCTTCAAGGATCGCGCCCTGCAATTGCTGGCCTATTTGCCATTGCTGGCGATTGCTGCTGCTGCTTTTACTTTCGTAGTGATAATCGGATTCTTCATCGCGCGGCGAAAGCAGCCTTGGGACAAATTGGCCCCAAACAGCTTTATCGCTGATATCTACCGTCAGATTATCCGCCTTGCCACGATGATAGCAGCGCTGGTGGTGGCGTTGGATATACTGGGGGCAACCGCGCTGCTATCGACCATTTTAGGGGCGGCAGGGATCATCGGGCTGGCTATCGGTTTTGCCGTGCGCGACACGGTGGAAAACTTCATTTCCTCAATCATGCTGTCAGTGCGCCAGCCGTTTCGCCCCAATGATACGGTTGAAATTGGTGGTGATACCGGCAAAGTCATTCGACTGACCAGCCGTGCAACTATCCTGTTGTCCTTTGACGGTAATCATATCCGTATTCCCAACGCGACTGTGTTCAAAAGCCGCATCGTCAATTATTCCCGCAATGATGAGCGCCGCTTTCAGTTTGATCTCGGCGTTGCGCCGGACACCGATCTGGCATTGGCTCGTTCTGTGGGACTGAAAGTACTGGCCGACCTGCCTTTTGTGCTGGACGTTCCAGCACCATCCTTCAAGATTAAAGTCGTCGGTGACAGCACGATCACACTGACCTTTAATGGCTGGGTGATGCAGGCCTCCACCAGCCTTGCCATGGCCCGCAGCGAGGCTATCCGCCTTTGCCTCAACGCCTTTACGCTGGCGGGCATTTCAATGCCGGAGCCGACATACCGCTTGATTACCGATCTGGATGCAGCAGGTAAAACTGAGGCCGAATCTGCCAGCAATAAACGCCCTGTAGCGCAGAAAGTGGCACCTGTTCTGAGCGCGGAACATATGGATGACGGTATGGATCAGGCGCTGGAAAAACTTGTAAACGCAGAGCGTGAAGAGCTGAAAGACGAAGACTTGCTTAACCGCGAGGGGGCAGTTCAGGAGTAGTTAGAAAACCCTGAATGGCCTGTCTGGTGTTGGTACGGATATCGGCGCGCCGGTATTCTGCTACAAAGCGGGAGTAGAGATTGGTGCCGATGAAAAACGGCAGCGTTGTTTTCTGTTCCTGTGCGTCCAACACACCGGATGCCAGAAATGCCTGCCAATCTGTGTGCGCGATACCGCAGATTTGTTCGCGCGGTTTGCCTGCTTCGTGGATCCGGATCCAGACCAGAAACCGCGCCGCCTCTTTGGCGATGGACAACCAGCATTCGCCCTGAATATCAACGCCGCAAATAACGCCATCCGCGTAATGGGCGTTGATGCCAACAAAATCTCCATGGGTTGCCGCCTGAATGACTGTGCAGCCCCTGGTTTCACTGGCGCGGCGGCGCAGGTCGGTAAGTAATTTTTGTAACAGGGCTGTGTCCTGTGGATCGGTAACGGGGGCCAGGTTGATTTTTCGCAAGGTATTCACCCAGTACCCCGCCCCAAAAGTCGTCTGCCTGCGCCGTGATTGCGTATAGGCCGCAAGCCATGCGCCGCTGTGGTGCAACAAGGTGCTGCGCTTGGCGGGGTTTGCAGCGCTGATTGCATCGCTTAGGCGGGGGCCTTGTGCCATACTCAACACCACCACACCCTCTTGGGGGAAAGCATAGAGGCAACGGTTCACCTGATTGGCCCCTTGGTTCATTGTCTGGCTCAGGTGATCCAGTTCTTTTTGCATGTTTAGAATGGTCTGGGCAGCATCGGGGTGCACAAAGCGTTTCACCACCACTTTTTCGCCGTTAACCTTTGCGGCGAAAACCTGACTGGTGTCAGATATTTTCAAGGTCTCGACAATCTTGCAACTGCGGATTTCCGGCTTTTGCTGCAACAGGACTGCTAATTCCAGCGCAACAGCCGCCGCATCCCGCCAGTTGGCGGGGCTGTTCAGGCCCAGTTTCTGTGCCGTGAACCCCAAAGCCGCAAACTTGTCCAACAACTTTTGGGCAAAATCAGGATCGTCGACAGACAGGCAGTTTTCCTGAAAATACCAATAAATAAACTGGGCATAACCGCCATCTCGCGCCAGAGCACGGGCAAGGCTTGCGCTATAATCACCCAGGTTTGTAA
Source organism: Paracoccaceae bacterium (assembly GCA_019090795.1). Lineage (GTDB taxonomy): Bacteria > Pseudomonadota > Alphaproteobacteria > Rhodobacterales > Rhodobacteraceae > Amylibacter. The sequence goes on from JAHRVG010000117.1 coordinate 28,595, forward strand.
CGGTTTCGGCAAAATGGTGGAAATCGGATTTGCCAAACAAAATGGCAGGTTTGCGATGCAGAAAACCCTCGATTGAAACCGCAGAGTTGAACGATACCGTTACAGCGCAGTCCTTTAGAATATCGTGAATATTTGCATCCGTCGGGATCAGCTCTAACCCCTCTGCCATCAACCGGCGCACCAGATTTGCGTCCGCAATCTGGTTGCTGTTGGGATGTGCCTTGACGATCACCGGACGCCCAGCGGCATTGGCGGCAACCACGCGCAACATTTCCTCGGTGCTGCAATGGGCAACGCCTTGCTCTTGGGGCAAACCACCTTGCAGAAATACTGCTATCGCCCCAGCGGGGAGGGTTTCGCGATCGGTTTTCTGGTTGTAGCGCGACTGCCTTTTGTTCACATATTTTTGGCGCATGGATTTGAAAAATGCCATGGCATCGCGGAAATTTACCGCCTTTGGATCATAGGTTTCTGCGCTAACCCCGCTGTTGTACAATACACCTTGGGGATCCAGATGCCAGAACGGCGGGATATAGGCGATGGTGGCGTTCAGGGCGTTGGGCTGCTGGACCCAGCCATTTTCGATGATGTGCAGGTCGGTTTTATTCACCAGCCCGTCCTGCGCGCCGGGATTTCGCAAGCGTTGATTCCGCACCACAGCCTGCACAGTGCCACCGCGGGTCTCGATCACCTGTTTGATTTTGGCGTAAAGTTCTAGATGCCCGCGTTTGTGGTAATCATGCACAAAGCGTTCAGGCAGATGGAAAATTACCCTTGCGCTCATCCGCGAACCAAGGCGGCGAACCGGTCGATTTCCGCGTCAGTGGTGGACCAGTTGCACACTAGTCGGGCATTGAGGAATTCGTCTGCCGGACCGCTGTCCGGGTGCCCGCCCGGTTCATCGTAATAATAAGCCCCTGCTGCCTTTGCCCGTTCGTGCCCGGCGCGGTGCCAGCCGCAATACATCAGATTGGCATCGCGGGTATACAGGGTGCGAAAACCCTCGATCGGGGAGAGCTTTTCCTCCAGCCGCGCGCCAGCTGCGTTGGCTTGTGTTGCCAGACGTATCCATAAATCATCAGTTAGATAGGCCTCCATTTGCGCAGATAAAAACCGATGCTTGGAAAACAGGTGCCCCGCCCGTTTGCGGCGCAATTCGAACTCCCAAGCCTTTTCGGGATCAAATAATACTACCGCCTCGACCCCCATTAACCCGTTTTTGGTGCCGCCAAAACTGACCACATCAATGCCCGCTTTCCACGTCATATCCGCAGGTGTGCACCCCAGTGCCACCATCGCATTGGCAAAACGCGCGCCGTCCAGATGACAGGCGATGCCGTTCTCTTTGGCAATCGCCGTCAAGGTGCGGATTTCGTCCAGCGTGTAAACCGACCCTGCTTCGGTGACATTGGTCAGCGACAGGCTGCCCATTTGCACCTGATGCACATCGCCCTTGCGATAGTTGGCCAGTTGCGCTTTGAAAACCTCGGGTGTTATCTTGCCATCTGTGCCGCCCAGATTGGTCAGCTTGGCCCCGTTGGTGTAAAACTCCGGCGCGCCGCATTCATCAACTGCAATGTGGGATTTCTCATAACAGAAAACTGTCTGCCAGGGGGCGGTGTATACCGCCAGTGCCAGCGAATTGGCAGCCGTTCCTGTTGCCACCAGATAGACAGCAGCGTCGGGTGCTTCAAAAACCGAACGAATTTGTGCTGTGACTCGCTGCATCGCCTCGTCAGCGCCGTAAGAGGAGGCATAGCCCTCATTTGCGCGGGTGATTGCGTTCATTGCCTCTGGGCAAACCGGGGCCATGTTGTCAGAACCGAAAATCATCACCTAAACCTTTGCTCCATGTGATCAACAAGATCCTCTTCCTCTACTTCGTATTCCGGCACAACCAATCCGGCAACGCTTTTGTAGGCCTCGTGAACACTGGTGTTAGAGCCACTTATCAGTGGGTGCCAGTCAAACAACGGCTTGCCTTCATGCAACAAACGATAAGCGCAGGTAGAGGGCATCCAGTGGGCGTTGCGATCAATGTTTTCAGGTGTCAGGGACACGCAATCCTTCACCAGCTGGCGGCGCAGGGCATAGCTGGAACAGGTGCAATTACCAATGTCGAACAGACGGCAGGTGACGTTGGTATAATAAATATCCTCCGTGTCCTCGTCCTCCATTTTGATCAGACAACACCGCCCGCAGCCATCACACAGAGCTTCCCATTCCGGCTTACTCAGGTCTTCCAGCGCGGTTTTTTCCCAAAAACGGTCGCGCAGGCCGGTTCGGTCAATGTGGGTGCTCATGGGGCCTTTGTGGACCAGAACGGGAATGGGTGAAAGGGAAATTGCACGCAAGGGGTCGGGCGGTTATTCTGGGCGTCAGAGCAGGAGATTAATATGCGGGAAACCGATCTTTACGCCCCGGTGAAAACCTTTCTGGAGGCACAGGGGTATGAGGTGAAAGCCGAGGTGCGCGATTGTGATATTGTAGCGGTGCGCGGGGGGGAAGATCCCGTTATTATCGAGCTAAAACTCTCGTTGTCACTGGCGCTGTTGATGCAGGGTGTGAGCCGTCAAGCGATGACGGATGCGGTTTATGTGGCGGTGCCTGCGGGCAAGGGCAAGCGCTGGCTGGGGCAGATCAAAGATGCGGTGAAGCTGTGCCGCCGTCTTGGCCTTGGCCTGATGTCGGTGCGTTCCAGTGGCGTGGTGGTGCATGTGGACCCCGGCCCCTATAAGCCTCGCAAGGTAAAAAAACGCCGCGAGGCCTTGCTAAAGGAATTCCAGCGTCGTGTGGGCGATCCCAATACCGGCGGGCAGACACGGCGTAAAATCATCACCGCCTACCGCCAGGATGCACTGCGTATTGCGCGGCATCTAGCGGCAGAGGGGCAGGGCAAGCCCGCCGCGATTGCCAAAGTGCTGGATGTTCCAAAAGCAGCCACTATCCTGCAAAAAGACCACTACGGTTGGTTTGAGAGGGTGGATCGCGGTGTGTATGAATTGCGCGACGCGGGGCAGGCGGCGTTGGTGGATTTCAAGGATGTGCTGGCGGGGATGCCGGAAGACACATCGCCGGACCTAAAGGTCGAATAACCGGCCAAAACCCGTTGCCACAGGCCAAACTCCAAGCGATAGTCCAACAGCGTGGATCATCGCCTGATTAGAGGTAATAACCGGTTTTTTCAATGCTGCCTCGATTTGTGATATAGCCTCAACCGCGCGCAAGTCGGTGCAGGCCATCACGATTGCATCCGCGTCAGGGTGGTCCGCCTGTAGCGCCAGTTCCACGATTTGCCCGACCGTCAATTCGCCTTGTTGATGGCTGTTCAAGGTGCCCTCGACTTTTGCTATATTTACCGTTTCAAACCCGGCCTGATCCAGAAATGCAACCGCCTGACGATTTATCGCCCCCACATAGGGCGAGGCAAATCCGATCTGTCTGGCGTTCACCGCTTGCAGCCCCTTCACCAATGCCCCCGCAGCGGTAACGGCAGGAACGCCCATTTCAGCTTGGATACGCGCTGCAAGCCGTCTGTCAAATGCAACTCCATGGGTCAGGGTGGCGGAGGTGCAGCCGTAAAGCACCATGTCAGGGCGAACCCCCGCAATCAGGCGTAGCGCTGCCGAAATATCCGCGCCCCCCATATCCTGCATCTGGCCCGCATCGGGTATTTCATCCAGATCATACCCGCCAATGCGGGTGAAATGGAATGTGGTATTGGCGGGGCACATGTGCCCAAGATCAGGTTCCAGATTGGTGTTGGTAAAAGGGATCAAAACCCCGATCTTAAAATTGCGCTGCATTGTCACCGCCCTCAACTCTGCATGTGCTTCCAGATTGCCTCCAGATAACAACGCTGGATGTGCAGGCGATAGCAGGTTAGCGACTGCCAACGGTAAATCAGGGTCGCAAAACCGTGAAATTGCCGCGCAACAGTGCCGGAGGGGAGATCAATGCTCAGCTCGGTCCCTGAATTCAGCAGATCAATCGCTTGCGGCCCGTCGATTTCGATCACGCTATAAGCTCCGGTCATGTCGGAAACAGCAACGCCTCTTTCATCCCAACCCTCCGCTTGCTGGCCCCCGTTCACCACCAGTAAACGGTCGCGGCGCAGGCGCAGGGCGTAGGGTTGCCCTGTTACGATATCTGGCCAGCCAAACGCCTGTTTTTGGCCCGACACAGCCAGACAGGCCGCGATAGGACCGCTGATCAGCGTTTGGCAAGTTAGAGGTATTAGCGACAGCTCAAACCCGTCTCCGGCGATGGTTGCGCGCTCCTGCCCAAGGGGGGTATCCCATTTCGTGCTGTCATCCCGCATTTAAGCGCGCTCCCTTGGGATCCAGAAATACCGGTGACACAACGGTAGCTGTGTTTTGCTGATCCATATGCCAGATCGTCAAGGTTTCCCCCATCCGTTCCGTCCCTTTTTCCACCAGTGCCAGAGCAATCGGTTGTCCAATGCTCGGGCTGTTGTAACTTGATGTGACAACCCCGATCGAATGTAAACCGGATGCGGACTTTTCGACCAAATGCGCACCTGTGGCCAGGGCAACCGCCCCGTCCGGCACCCTTAGCCCCACCAACTGGCGGCGATCCTCTCGGTTGGCATTGTCGGTGTGCAATCCCCTGTCTCCGACAAAGGCTGCGGTTTTCTTGGCGCGTGGAATGGCAAAACCCAGATCATGGGGCATGACCTCGCCATCGGTATCCTTGCCGACGATGATGTAACCCTTTTCGGCGCGCAATACAGACAAGGCCTCAACCCCGATTGGCCCCGCGCCCAAAGGTTTACCTGCCAAGATCACCGCATCCCACAGGGCGTGCACCTTATCCACCGGAACCGAGATCTCATAGCTGGTATCGCCAGTAAAACTAACCCGTGCCACCCGTGCGGCAGCCTGTTTAAACCGAGTTTCGCGCCACGTCATATGTGGGAAATCTGCCAGATCAATGCTCAAATCCAGCTGGGCCATAATCTCGCGTGCTTTGGGGCCGGTCACGGTTACAGTGGGCCAGTTCTGTGTGCAGTCGTGAATAAATATCCGGTCGGGATCATTCCCGTCCTGCCGCCAGCTTTCCAGCGCCGCAGTGACGCTCTCCACATGGGACGAGGAGCAGGAAATCACAAAATGGTTGTCGGCCAACCGTGCGATCACCCCATCATCATACACAATTCCGCCCTCGGTCAGCATGAACCCGTAACGGATACACCCGGTTTTGAGCGTTGAGATCGTGTTGTAATAGATGAAATTTACAAAAGAGGCAGCATCCGGTCCCATCACCTCGATTTTGCCCAAGGGCGATGCGTCCAGAATACCCGCCGCATTGCGCGCCCTCAAAACCTCGCGCGTGATGTCCCGGGCACCGTACCAGCCGGGCCGCAACCAACCGCCATACTCCCCCAGAGCCGCTCCTGCCGCACGGTGGCGATCCTCCAGCACCAGCCGTTTCAGCGGGTTGAACAACTGCCCCCGCCGCGCGCCGCCATAGAGCCCGATCGGCACTGGAACAAACGGCGGGCGGAATGTGGTGGTACCAACCTCGGGAATGGAGCGCCCTTGCAAAGCCGCCATTGCCGCCAGCCCCGTCATGTTCGAGGTCTTGCCCTGATCTGACGCCATACCAAGGGTGGTGTAGCGTTTCAGATGTTCGACCGAAGCATAGTTCTCCCGCGCCGCCAACTCGATGTCTTTGAGCGTCACATCATGCTGAAAGTCGATCCATTGTCGGGCTTTGGCGTCGGGTTTTGGCCAAAGCGGGGTGATCCGGTAGGTTGATTTTTGTTTCGGGACTGGGGCACCGATGGCCTTCGCGCGGGCCTCTGATAGGGCGTTATCCAGATCAAACGTGCCATTTGCCGCCCCTGCCGCGCGCATGTTGTCGGGTGCTTTACCGGGGATAAAGGCCGCAAGGTTTTCGTCCCAGTCCAGCTTGCCCCCCGCGTGCCGCCACAGATGCACTACCGGCGTCAGCCCGCTGGATGCCAGCAGGGTATCGCAGTCAAAGCGCTGCCCGTTCATTTCCACCCCGTGTAACACCTTGTTGCCAAGTGCCTTGGCTTGCCCCTGTGTCGCATCCAGCACGCGCACCTCACCACCGGCCCGCCGCAAGATTTCAGCCGCCGGTTCCACAAAGCTGTTGTTTGAAAGCACGGCAATCTTACGCCCGACCAGAACCCCGTAACGGGCAAGATATTCCAGCGCTCCATCCAGTGACATCACGCCTGGGCGGTCGTTATTGGCGAAAGTAACGGGGCGATCCGTTGCGCCAGTTGCCATCAATATCCGCTTTGCCCGTACCCGCCACAGAGTCGGGGCAAGGCCAAAGCCTTTGTCCTGCGCCAGAGCAACCATGTTGTGATCGTAAACACCAAAGGCTGTGGTTGCAGGCATTAACCGCCCGCCCGCGGCCTCGATGGCACGGCATTGCCTAGCCACCCATTGCGCAGGTTTCACCCCCTCGATGTCTTTGCTGCGCCGATACAGACCACCACCAAATTCGGGATGATCATCGACCAGTATCACCGATTGCCCGGCCTGTGCGGCCGCCTGTGCACCAGCAAGGCCTGCCGGCCCGCCGCCAATTACCAGCAAATCGCAACGGATGTTGTGTTGTTCAGACTGGTAGCCTTCTATTATTTCGGAACCCAGATGGCCAAGCCCGGCCATTTTGCGGATCACCGGCTCGAACAAATGCCAATGCGGCCACTTGAAGGTTTTATAGTAAAAGCCTGCGGGCATGAACCTGTGAAAGCGGTCGAACACGCCTTTGATGTCGAACTGCGCCGAGGGATAGGCGTTCACCGCCCGCGCGCTCATGCCCTCAACAAGGTGGGTTGTAGTAGCCGGACAATTTGGCAGGCTCACATCCTTCAGCGTTAGATCAAATATCGCATTGGGATCGTCAAACCACACCCCCCAGACCCCGCGCGGGCGGTGATATTTGAAACTGCGGCCCACAATCCGCACCCCGTTCGCCAGCAAGGCAGAGGCCAGCGTGTCGCCCTTGACCCCCTGATATTTGCGTCCGTCAAAGGTAAAATCCAATGTCTGTTCGCGGTTGATCAGCCCGCCCTTTGCTATGCGAAACCCGCTCATGGCTTGTTCTTTCGCAATTGTTCAACGCCAAGAACCGCCATGGAAACTGAATCGCGGCGCAGGATAAAGATTTCGGCGCAGGGGCTGTGCATCCAGACCTCACGAACCTCGCCCATGGTGTTTTTCTGGGTGTAGAGATAATCGGCCCAATCGGCGGCGGAAACCTTGCGGGTTGTGTCGGGGCGGATTTTGCCCGCCTCGCCGGCAAAGTGGAATTCCTGTTCGTTGCGCAGACCGCAAAAAGGGCAGGGGAATTGTTGCATGTCTCGGCCTCCTAATGCGCGATGCCGGATGCGGCACCCTCATCCACCAGATACCCGCTTCGAAACCGGTCCAGATCAAACGGGCGGCTGATGGCGTGGTGCGTGCCCGTCGCCAGCAAATGCGCAAACAGATAGCCCCCTGCGGGGATCGCCTTGAATCCGCCGGTGCCCCAGCCGCAATTCAAGAACAGCCCGTCAACGCCGCTAGGCCCGATCACCGGCGAGCTATCCGGTGTCACATCCACAATCCCGGCCCAATGGCGCAGCAGTTTGACCTTGGCCACAGCGGGGGCCATTTCGATCAGGCCTGAGAGAACGGCCTCTTGCATCGGCAGGTTGCCGCGCTGCCCATAGGATGGTACCCGATCCAGCCCGCCGCCTATCACCAGCCCGCCTTTGTCGGATTGACTGAAATAGGTGCCAGCCGAGGGTGAAAACGCTACGGTGTCGATCACCGGTTTTAACGGTTCGGACACAAATGCCTGCAACGCATAAGACTGGATGGGCAGGCTAACCCCTGCCATCTGTGCCAGTGCTGAGGAGTGCCCCGCGACTGCTGCCCCGATACGCCCTGCACGGATTGTGCCCTTGCTGGTCTCGACCCCCTTGCAAACGCCGCCCTCGACAATTACATCCAGTACTTCGCAATTCTGGATGATATCCACCCCCCGTTGATCTGCGCCCCGCGCATAACCCCAAGCCACCGCATCGTGACGCCCGGTGCCCGCACGGCCCTGAAATACCGCGCCGTGGATGGGGTAGCGCGCATCGTCGCGAAAATTCAGTACCGGTGCGCGTTTGCGTACATCCTCGGGCCCGAGCAAATCCGCATCAACACCGTTCAACCGCATAGCGTTCACGGTGCGTGCCGCAATTTCCATTTCCGGCTGCGAATGCGCCAGTATCAACATACCACGCTGGGAAAACATCACGTTGTAATTCAAATCGCGCGACAGGCCCTCATAAAGTTTCATTGACAATTCATAGAGCGCGACACTTTCGGGATAAAAGTAATTCGAGCGGATCACCGTAGTGTTGCGTCCGGTGTTACCGCCGCCGAGCCAACCCTTTTCCAGCACCGCAATGCGCCCCACATTGTGGTTCTTGGCCAGATAATAAGCCGTCGCCAAGCCGTGCCCGCCACCGCCGATGATGATCACATCATATTCAGCACGCGGCTTGGGGCTGCGCCATGCAGGTTTCCAACCAGTGTGGTTGCGCAAGGCCTCGCGCAGCAGGGAAAATGCGGAATAGGTCATGGGTTTCGCGGTCTGTTGTTTGGGCGATCTTAACTCAACTGAAAATAGGTCTAAACACAAATTTATGGACAGGGGTGTACTTTCTTGCCATCGTCGGTGGGATCGGAGGATTCTCGATGAGACAGGAAACCACGGGCTGTAAATCGACCAAGCGCCGCCGTCGCTCTTCGTCAAGCGATGCTAAGCCGGTGCGTATGACGCGTTACAGCCCCCTGCGGCATCCCTTTGCACCGCAAAAGGTTTTTTCTGAGGATGAGATCAACAACATCCACAACACAGCCTTGCGCGTGTTGCAGGAACTTGGCCTTAAGATACTGTTGCCACAAGCCCGCAAGATTTTCGCTGCTGCGGGGGCGCGGGTGGTTGATCAACTGGTTTTTATTGGCAGTGATATGGTTCAGGCAGCGTTGCAGTCTGCGCCTGCCTCTATTCGGTTGCGCGCCGCAAATCCGGTGCGTGAACAGGTGTATGAGGAAGGCGCAATGCTGTTTTCCGCTGGCTCTGGCTGCCCCAACGCAAACGATCTGATACGCGGACGGCGTGCGGGCAGCCTGCGCGATTATGAAGAAGCGTTAAAACTGGTGCAAAGCTTTGATGTGATCCACAAACTCGGCCCCTGTGTGGAACCCCAAGACATCCCGATCCACCTGCGCCACTATGAAATGATGCGGGCGCAACTTGAATTCAGCGATAAACCGATGTTTGTCTATGCACGTGGTTCTGCGCAGGTGCTTGAGAGTTTCGAACTGATCCAGCGGGCGCTTAATCTGTCTGACGAAGCGTTTAAAAATGGTGTTTGGGCCACTACGATCATTAATACCAATTCCCCCAGAATGCTGGACCGCCCCATGGCGCAAGGCATCATTGATTTTGCGCGCGCTGGCCAGATGAGTATTATCACCCCGTTTTGCCTTGCTGGTGCCATGGCCCCGATCACCGTGGCCGGGGCGCTGACCTTGCAACATGCCGAGGCACTGGCCGGGATCACGCTGGCGCAACTGGCACGCAAGGGTGCGCCGGTCAGTTATGGCGGATTTAGTTCCAATGTTGATATGAAATCCGGCGCGCCTGCCTTTGGCACTCCGGAACATGTGAAAATGCAGCTCGGAGGGGGGCAACTGGCACGCCATATCAGCCTGCCGTGGCGCGCGGCCACGGGGGCTGCATCCAACGTGCCGGATATGCAAGCCGCCAACGAGACGCAAATGGCGATGTGGGGCGCGCTGATGGCGAATGCCACGCTGACGGTACATGCTGCGGGCTGGCTCGAGGGTGGGTTAACTTTTGGCTATGAGAAATTCATCAATGACGTTGAAGTGCTGCAAATGCTGGCGGAATTATGTGTGAAACCACAGGGAAATGATGCCGAAATCGGTTTTGAAGCGCTGGCAGATGTGGAACCGGGTGGTCATTTCTTTGCCACGCAACACACGATGGATCGCTACAAAAATGCGTTTTACACGCCGCTGGTCTCTGATCTGGGCAATTTTGGTACTTGGCAGGAAGGCGGGGCGAAAACCTCGACGCAGCGGGCGAGCGTGGTCTGGCAGCAGGTGCTGGCGGATTTTAAGCGCCCGCCGACCGGGGCAGAGGCAGCGGCATGTGTGCAATCGTTTATTGCAGAGCGCAAGGCCGCCGGTGGCGCGCCACCGATGGACTGATTTCGTAGATTAAGTTGTATAGCGTTCCTACCAGCCGGGACGAGTTGTCGCAGCTTTTTCGTTGAC
>JAHRVG010000118.1 GCA_019090795.1 Paracoccaceae bacterium
CAGATCGCACGATCCGCAATGATCAATCGCCGGGGCATCGGGCTCAATATCCAGTGAAGTAAATACTTCACCCAAAAACAACCACGAGCCAAAATCTTTGGAAACCAGATTTGTATGTTTGCCCTGCCAGCCCAGACCTGCCGCCGCCGCCAAGGGTTTTTCCATCACCGGCGCTGTATCCACAAACACTTTGATCTGGCTGTCCGGTGCTTGTTCTATCAGCCAGCGACCAACCCGTTTAAGGCGCTTTTTCACGATGTCATGGTAATCACGGTTCTGGGCGTACACCGAAATCGCCCCGTCTTCCGCTTGCTGCAACACCGCCAAAGGATCATGTGTCGGCGTATAAGTCTCTGCCAACATCACTATCGAACGCGCCTCGGGCCACAGCTCTGCGGGGTTTCCGCGCCAGTTCATCCGTTGCGCCATCCAGCCCATCTGGCCATGATGCCCTGCATCAACATACCGTTGCAAACGAGAAGCGATTTCCGGTACTCCGTTCGGGGCGCAAAACCCGATGTCGCTAAAACCTTCGAACAGCGCCCTGCTGCGCAATTCTTTGCGCAAAACCGCCAGCATTAAAAATCCAGATCAGAATAATGCGGCGGCGGTGGGAAGCCGGACAGTTGATCCGCCAGCAGTGAACGAAATGCCGGGCGCGATTTGATTTTGGCGTACCAATCTTTAACCAGCTCGCTGCGGTTCCAATCAACGTCAGAAATATAGTCCAGGCAGGACAATTGCGCAGCCGCAGAAAAATCGGCCATTGTCATCCGGTTGCCTGCCAACCAGCGCCGCCGATCCAGCAGCCAATCCATATAATCCAGATGTATCTTGATCTTTTTGGAACCGTTTTTCACGTTTTTACTGTCGGGATATCCAGTGCCCATTACCTTGCGAAACACCCGTTCACCCAGCAGGTTCAACGTCACCTCATGGTAAAACTTATCATCAAACCAACCGTTTAGACGGCGTACTTCGGCACGATCCTCGGCAGATAGCGGCATCAAGGGCGGGTCTGGATTGACTTCTTCAAGGTATTCACAAATCGCATTAGAATCCGCGATCACCAGCTTGTTAGTCTTCAGTACCGGTACTTTGGTTGCCGGATTGAGGCGCACAAAATCCGGGCGTGCCTCCCAGTAACGTTCTTCGATCAGTTGTACTTCGATCTTTTTCTCAGCCAGAACCAACCGCACTTTGCGGGAAAACGGGGATAGAGCATAGTGGTATAGCTTGAACATGGGAATACAATCAGGATTACTGGCTGGTTGTTCCTATTTGCCCCTTAATCACGGGAAATTCAACTACTGAAAGCAATCTGCCCGCCCATCCTGATCAATTGTCGCGGCCCCGGAGATGATCTGCCGAGAGCGTTTTCGCAACTGCGCCGTTGGCATACTGGCCGAACGTTTTTTGGGGCTTGGCAAAACCGCCGCCAGCCGTGCAGCCTGCAGGGCGCTCAACTTGTCGGGTTCAACATTGAAATAATGCCGTCCAGCCGAGGCAACACCAAAAATCCCCTCATCGAACTCGGCCACATTCAGATATACCTCGACAATCCGCTGTTTGCTCCACACCAGCTCGATTAACAGGGTAAACCACGCCTCCAGCCCCTTGCGAACCCAAGTACGCTCTTGCCAAAGAAACACATTTTTGGCGACCTGCTGGCTCAGGGTCGATCCCCCCCGACGCCGCTTGTTGTCCTTCAGCGCCGATTTGATCGCTGCGATGTCAAATCCGAAATGGTTGCAAAACATCGCATCCTCTGCCGCCACCACAGAGCGGGCAACTTCGGGCGAGAAGCCGCTGATCGGGGTCCAGTCACGGCTGACTTCGCCCAGACGGGTGCGTTCAGCTACGTAGTAATAGGTGAGATAGGGGTTGGCGAAACGAAACAGGATGACCAGCAGAAAAGACAAAACCACAAGGATGATGGACAGGTAGAACAGTTTGCGCAAAACCCAGCGAAAACCACGCGACCAGCGTCTTTGAAACCGGTCAGCGGCCAGTGCCACGCGGCCCTTTTCACGGGGCTTTCGGATCTCTTTGGTGGCCTTGACGTCGTCTATTTCTGCGCTCATGGAATTCAAACTAGAGCGTTTGGTTGACATTTGGAATTGCTAATAAGAGCTTTGCTTGGCAGATCGTGATCTGCCAAGCAAAAGGTTTTAGGCTGATTGCGCAGAATCTTCCTGTGTCAATGGTGCAGGCAGGCGCGTTAGCATTTCTTTCGGGCAGACTTGCACAAAGTTTGACAGCTCATCCTCCCACCGGCGCAGGATTTCATCGCCCTTTTGGCTGCGTGTCTCGGCAACATGGTCTTCGATCAGGCCTTTAAGCTGGTCCTGCCAGTGGGCAACAGCAACAGGTGTGGTCACCACTGTTTCCTCATTCAAATAGCGGGGCAACTGCCGGTCAGGATCGTATAAATACGCCATGCCGCCCGTCATTCCGGCACCAAAATTGGCACCTACCGGGCCAAGGATCACCGCAATCCCGCCGGTCATGTATTCGCAACCGCTGGAGCCACAGCCCTCGATCACAACATGGGCGCCGGAATTGCGCACACAAAACCGCTCGCCCGCGCGCCCGTTGGCGAACAGACGCCCATCTGTTGCACCATACAGAACCGTGTTACCGATGATGGTATTCTCAGCTGCGGTAAGCGGGCTACCAAGCGGTGGACGCACCACAATGGTCGCGCCAGACAGACCTTTGCCCACATAGTCATTCGCATCACCCGACACTTCCAATTTCAGCCCCGGTGCCGCGAAAGCCCCCAAGGATTGACCGGCAGAACCGGACAGTTTCACGGTCAGATGATCCCGTTGCAGGCTATTGCGCATTCCAAAACGTTTCACGATATGGCTGGAAACCCGTGTGCCGACAGTGCGCGAGGTGTTCTGCACCGCATAGGAAAGCTGCATTTTCTCGCCGTCCTTGAAGAAGGGTTCAGCATCTTTCACAATTGCAGCATCCAGCGTATCTGGAACTTTCTGGCGTGGTTTATGGCGGTCATATTTGATCGTCGCCGCGTGATCCACGCTGATCAGCATCGGATTTAAGTCAAGATCATCCAGATGCGCGGAACCTCTGCTGACCTGTGCCAGCATATCCGCCCGCCCGATAATCTCATCCAAGGAGCGCGCACCCAGCGAGGCCAGAATTTCGCGTACTTCTTGTGCATAAAAGGTGATCAGGTTGACCACTTTGTCTGCCGTGCCGGTAAATTTCTTGCGCAACTCTTCGTCTTGCACACAAATTCCCACCGGACAGGTGTTGCTTTGGCATTGGCGCACCATGATACAGCCCATGGCAATCAGCGCGGCGGTACCGATGCCGTATTCCTCGGCCCCAAGCATCGCAGCCATCACCACGTCGCGCCCTGTGCGCAACCCACCGTCGGTGCGCAGTGTCACTCGGTCGCGCAGATTGTTCATTGCCAAAACCTGATGCGCCTCTGTCAGACCCATTTCCCATGGCAGACCAGCGTATTTGATCGAGCTAGCAGGGGATGCACCCGTGCCACCGTTATGGCCGGAAATCAGGATAATATCAGCCTTGGCCTTGGCCACACCGGCAGCAATCGTACCAACGCCACTGCTGGCCACCAATTTTACGGTAACCTTGCACCGCGGGTTGATCTGCTTGAGATCATAGATCAGCTGCGCCAGATCCTCGATTGAATAGATATCATGGTGCGGTGGCGGCGAGATCAGGGTCACGCCGGGGGTCGAGTGACGCAGACGCGCAATTAGCTCGGTGACTTTCATCCCCGGCAACTGGCCACCTTCACCCGGTTTTGCCCCTTGCGCTACCTTAATTTCCAGCTCTTCGCAGTGATTGAGATATTCTGCCGTGACGCCAAAACGCCCCGAAGCCACCTGTTTGATCTTGGCCGAGGGGTTGTCGCCATTGGATTCCGGTACAAAATGCGCCGGATCTTCGCCGCCTTCACCGCTATCGGATTTCGCGCCAATCCGGTTCATCGCCACGTTCAGTGTTTTATGCGATTCCGGCGACAGCGCACCTAGCGACATGCCCGGCGTCACGAAGCGTTTGCGGATGGCAGTGATGCTCTCGACTTCCTCTACCGGAATCGGTTTCCCGACCGGTTTGAAATCCAACAAATCGCGCAGATGGATCGGCGGGTTAGCCTGCATTTTTGCGCTATACTGCTTCCACAAATCAAAGGACGCGCGGTCACAGGCCGATTGCAACAGGTGCATGGTCTGTGCTTCCCAAGCGTGTTTTTCACCCGAGCGGCGCTCTTTGAAAAAGCCTCCGATGGGCAGGAAATCCTGCCCCGAAAGCCAGCCCAACGCGTGGATCTTCAGAATTTTACGTTGAATACCGATCAGGCCAATGCCCGAAATCCGGCTGTGCATTCCCGGAAAAAATTCGGCAACCATAGCACGCGAAAGACCCACAGCCTCGAAGTTCAAGCCGCCGCGATAGCTGGAAACTACCGAGATGCCCATCTTGGCCATGATTTTCAAAAGGCCTTGGTCGATTGCCTCTTTATAACGCTCCATCGCCTCGTCCAGCGACAAATCCATCAACCCGCGATCAATGCGGTCGGCCAGTGAATCCTGTGCCAGATAAGCGTTCACCGTGGTCGCGCCTGCACCAATCAGCACCGCAAAGTAATGCGGATCAAAACATTCCGCTGTACGCACATTGATCGAACAAAAGGTGCGCAATCCCGCACGCGTCAGCCAACTGTGCACGGCAGATGTCGCTAGAATCATCGGCACCGGCACTCGATCAGCCCCTTGGTAGCGGTCGCTCAAAATCAGATGGCCAGAGCCTGAACGCACCGCGTCCTCTGCCTCGGCGCGGATACGATCCAGCGCAGTACGCAAGCCGTTTTCATCGCCCCGTTCAAAAGTACAATCCACCGTCGTCACATTTTCACCGAAATGTTCCATCATCGCAGCAAAACGGGAGTTGGATACAAACGGGCTGTCGAGGAGCAGGATTTCAGTCTGCACGTTGCTCTCGTCCAGCACATTACCCAGATTACCAAAGCGCGTTTTAAGACTCATCACCCGATGTTCGCGCAGGCTGTCAATCGGTGGGTTGGTCACTTGCGAAAAATTTTGCCGAAAGAAGTGGCTCAGCGGGCGGTACTTATCCGATAGAACAGCCGAAGGCGTGTCATCACCCATTGAGGCCAGTGGCTCTTTGGCATCCTCGACCATAGGGTGCAAAAGCATCTCCATGTCTTCAATGGTATAGCCAGCTGCTATCTGGCGGGTGCGTAATTCGGCCCCTGTGTGCAGGGCTTTCTCCGCCACACCGCTGGTCGCGTCATTGAGATCAACGATTGATCCAACCCATTTGCCAAACGGGCGACTGGCAGCCAGCTCGTCCTTGATTTCAGAATCATGAAACAGGCGCTTTTCCACCATGTCCACGGCCAACAATTGCCCCGGCCCCAATGCACCCTTCTCGATCACATTGGTCTCATCCGTGGGCACCATACCAACCTCGGAACCGGCAATCACCAAACCATCGCCAGTAATAACATAGCGCATCGGGCGCAGACCGTTACGATCCAACCCTGCACATACCCAACGCCCATCAGTCATCGCCAGTGCGGCAGGGCCATCCCATGGCTCCATCACCGAATTGCAATAGGCGTACATATCCTGCCATTCTTTTGGCATGTCATCGGTGAAATTCGACCAGCTTTCAGGCACCAGCATGGTTTTCGCCATCGGCGCAATGCGCCCCGCCCGTACCATCATTTCAAACACGGAATCGAGTGCTGCAGAATCAGATGAACCGCTAGCAATAATCGGCTTAATGTCCTCGGCCAGATCACCAAAGCTTTTGGATGCCATGCGGATCTCATGGCTTTTCATCCAGTTTACGTTGCCCTTCAACGTATTGATTTCACCGTTATGAGCCAACATGCGGAATGGCTGCGCCAGCCACCACTGCGGGAATGTGTTGGTGGAATAGCGTTGATGATAAATCGCAAAGGCGCTCTCAAAACGTTCGTCATCCAGATCGGGATAGAACACCGAAACCTGTTCCGCCAGCATCATACCTTTGTAAATCACCGAACGGCAGCTCAGGCTACAAATATAGAAATCTTTCACCTGCGAGGCGGCAACAGCCTTTTCAATACGGCGACGGATCACATAGAGATCGCGCTCAAATTCCTCCTCATCAACCCCTTTGGAATTGGAAATCAGGATTTGTTCAATCTCAGGCCGTGTTGCATTGGCTTTTTCACCTAGACAAGACGCGTTGACAGGCACATGGCGCCAGCCATAGATATAGTATCCCATGCGCAGCACTTCGGATTCAACGATTGTGCGACAAGTTTCCTGTGCACCAAAATCAGTGCGCGGCAGAAATACCTGCCCCACGGCAACCAACTCATCCATGCGCGGCTCGTGGCCAGTGCGCCGGATTTGATCATAGAAAAAGACTGGAGGAATTTGCACCAGAATACCCGCACCGTCACCGGTTTTTCCGTCCGCATCCACTGCGCCGCGATGCCAAATCGCACTGAGGGCCTGAATGCCTTTTTCTACCACGCCGCGCGACGGCTTGCCATCAATCGACACCACCAAGCCCACACCACAGGATGAATGTTCATCCGTTTCGCGATACATTCCGTTTTGCGCCAGTTTGGCGCGCATGGCTTCTTGTTCGGCTTTCCAACTGGCGGTGTAAACTGTCATTTGGCTGGCTCCTTACTGGTTTTCGGGCGGGAAGAACTGGGCAGGGTGGTTCCCATCTGGTCATCCAGTGATCCCACAGTGATTTGAAACGCTTGGGCTGCCGCCATCACTCGGCTGCCACAGATTTACGTGCATCCAGATACCTCAGAATGCTGGCCGCGGCATCGCGCCCATCGCGGATCGCCCAAACAACCAGCGATGCACCGCGCACAATATCACCCGCCGCATAAACGCCGGGAAGAACGGTTTCCTTGGTGATGAAATCTGCCTTAACGGTGCCCCAATCGGTAACCGCCAATTCAGGTGTACCCCAAAGTGTGGGCAGGGCTTCGGGCGAGAATCCTAGCGCCTTGATCACCAGATCAGCCTCTTCGGTATATTCTGCATCCGGAATTGCTTCAGGGCTTTGGCGGCCCGATGCATCGGGCGATCCCAACCGCATTTTTTGTACTTTCACGCCGCTGACCACTCCCTCTCCAGCAAAGCCTTTGGGGGCAGCTAGCCAGACGAATTCAACGCCTTCTTCCTCGGCATTTTGGGTTTCGCGCACGGAACCCGGCATGTTCTTGCGATCCCGACGGTACAGACATTTAACACTGGTCGCACCTTGGCGAATAGCAGTACGCACACAATCCATCGCCGTGTCGCCGCCGCCAATCACAACAACCTTCTTGCCTTTGGCGTTCAATTCTCCACTTTCAATTTCGGGTACTTTGTCCCCAAGATTCAAACGATTAGAAGCGGTCAAATAGTCAATCGCCTTAACAATCCCGTTCAGACCAGCCCCCGGCCCGCCCAGATCACGCGATTTATAAACACCGGTGCCAATCAGAATCGCGTCATGGCTCTCGCGCAACTCGGCAAAACTGATATCCGCGCCCACATTGCAGTTCAGCCGGAATTTCACACCTGCCTCTGCCAATTGGTCATTGCGCCGCATCACAACGTCTTTTTCCAGCTTAAAGCCGGGAATACCATAGGTCAGCAACCCGCCAGCGCGGTCATAGCGGTCATATATCGTCACCTGAACACCGGCACGGCGCAGCACATCCGCCGCCGCTAAACCAGCAGGTCCGGCGCCGATGATCCCAACGCTTTCAGGGCGTTCCGTGTGAGGGGAAATCGGCTGAACCCAGCCTTCCTGCCAAGCATGATCTGTGATGTATTTTTCAATCGCGCCGATGGTCACTGTGCCATGGCCGGATTGCTCAATCACGCAATTGCCTTCGCACAATCGATCTTGGGGGCAAATACGTCCGCAAATTTCAGGGAAAGTATTGGTTGCCTGCGACAGCTTATAGGCTTCCTCT
This sequence comes from Paracoccaceae bacterium, assembly GCA_019090795.1. Taxonomy (GTDB): domain Bacteria; phylum Pseudomonadota; class Alphaproteobacteria; order Rhodobacterales; family Rhodobacteraceae; genus Amylibacter. The sequence goes on from JAHRVG010000118.1 coordinate 8,015, forward strand.
AACCGGCCTTCGGCCACCATTTTCAGCCAATCCGGGATGTTATTATGAAGTGGACAATGGTCCTGACAAAAAGGAACTCCGCATTGAGAGCATCGGCTCGCTTGCTCTGCTGCCTTTTCCGCTGCAAATTGCTGATAAATCTCGTGGTAATCCTCACGACGACGCCCAGCCCCGCGCTTTTCAGGCATATCGCGACCGACATTCACAAATTTCAACATTTTTTGCTGCGCCATCGTGGCCTCCGCTATATATCCAGAGTCACGGATTACAGTGGATTGCTTCTTGTTTCAAGAGGGTACGGAACACATACTGACCTATTAACTGGGTAAAGGCGGACTCATCCACTCACTTGACAATCAAAAAATAACTTTAGGTCAGCAAGGATTACTTAAATTCAAATTTCACTTTCCCTTTGCCGCCCAATAAGCTTCAGCACAACGAATCACAGGCTTATAATGACCTTTCTACATATCCTCATCCTGGCTATAGTTCAGGGAATTACCGAGTTTCTGCCAGTCTCCAGCTCCGGCCACTTGATCCTGCTGCCTATCCTGACTGGCTTTCAGGATCAGGGTCAATTGATTGATGTTTCTGTGCACATTGGCACCTTGGGTGCCGTCATTATCTATTTTCGGAAAGAATCGGCGTTGGCCTTTACCGGCCTTGCCCATCTCGTTACAGGCCGTCGACAGACCCCTGCCGCCCGCCTGGCCTTACTCTTGATTGTCGCAACAATTCCTGTGGTGGTTTTTGGCCTAATCCTGAAACTAACTGGCCTGTCTGACCAGATGCGCAGCATCAAGGTAATCGGCTGGACAATGCTTGGCTTTGGCCTTGTTTTGTATTTCATCGACCAAAAAGGCGCGCAAACCAAAGAATATTCCAGCTGGAACATGGCCGACACAATCAAGCTGGGCCTTTGGCAAGCGGTGGCCCTGATCCCCGGCACATCTCGTTCCGGAGCGGTAATCACCGGCACCCGCTGGTTAGGCTATAACCGCCAAGACGGTGCGCGCATTGCCATGCTGATGTCGATCCCGACCATCATTGCCTCGGGTGTTTTGCTTGGCGCAGAAGCCCTAGCAAGCGCCGACACTCAAGGCTTGCGCGATGGCGCTATCGCCGCCGCGTTTACCTTTGTCGCGGCCTTGATAACGCTATCTTTGATGATGCGGTTACTACGCAGTGTCAGCTATACACCCTACGTGATTTACCGCGTGGCGCTTGGCGCTATTTTGCTGTGGATTGGCTATTCCTGACGCCCGTCAGATTATCCGCTGACGCCGTAAGATCAGAGTATTGGCCATATGGGCGATAACGGTACAGGTATTCCGGCAACACCGCTTCCATGCTGGTAGGCTCGATCCCCAAATCCGCAAATGTTTGCGCATTGCTCGATACCACCGTATCGCCCCGCAACTGCTTCACCTGATCCGAGGTCAGAATAGTGTTGGTAAACAGCCCGATGGAAACCTTGCTTGTGATATCCAGAACTTTTCCCATAATCCCGCCAACAAAAAACGGCATATTCAAAATCAACCGCCGCCTGCGGATCGTTTGCAACATGCGTTCCAGCAAAGCGCGCAAGCTCTCGCGTTCCGGCCCGCCCAGCTCATAGGTACCGCTCACCGAAGTGTCGCGCACAGCCTTAACCGCGGCTTTGGCCACGTCAGCCACATAGACCGGTTGAAATTCGCTATCCGCACCGACGATCGGCAGAACCATCGAAAAGCGCGTCATCCCGGCAAAACGGTTAAAAAACCCATCTTCCTCGCCAAAGATCACTGAGGGGCGTAAAATCACCGCGGCTGGAAAAGCCGTCAAAACCGCAATCTCACCCTCGCCTTTGCTACGGGCATATTCACTGGCCGCATCAACATCCGCTCCAATTGCCGAAATATGGACCAATCGTGCAACGCCTTCTTCGGCCGCCAACTGCGCAATACGCCCAGCCCCATCCGCGTGGATAGCCGTAAATTTTTGCCGCCCGTCCTCTTGTAAAATACCAACGCAGTTAATCACCGCATCCGCCCCGGCAATTGCCGCCCGTGTTGACGCCTCATCCCGAATATTAGCCTGAATCGGCTCAACCTGACCAACGCTACCATATGGCTTTACATGTATCGCCTCATGGGGCCGCCGCACCGCAACCCGAACGCGCCAACCAGCCCGCGCCATTTGCTGGCATATATACTTGCCAACAAAGCCGGAGCCTCCGAAAATAGTAACGATCTTGGGGTGATGTGTCATGCTGACTCCAGATTCTTGAACTCTCGCCCCAAGAAATAAGCTGCCTTCGAGCGGTGGACAAGGACAATTCCCATTTATCCGCAATTCAGTCGTTGACAGTACCTATTTCCCACGATACTTCCCGCCCATCGACACCAGCCCAGGTGGCGGAATTGGTAGACGCGCTAGCTTCAGGTGCTAGTTTCTGTATGGAAGTGGAGGTTCGAGTCCTCTCCTGGGCACCAATTACCCTTATCATAGCTGCTCATAATCGCTCAAAAGCCTTTATTTTTATAGCGTTTTCCGCTATAGGTGTTCACATAGTTGAACACTGGATACCCCCATTTCGCATCCATTTGGGGGTATCGTTGGGGGTACAACCCCAAAACCCGAAAGACGATACCCCCAAATGGCTCTATCAGAGTTCAAAATCAGCAAGGCAAAACCAAAGGAAAAGCCTTATAAACTTGCCGATGGCGGCGGTCTTTTCTTGTTGGTTAATCCAGGTGGTTCGAAGCTTTGGCGGCAGAAGTATCGGCACTTAGGTAAAGAGCGGCTTTTGTCTCATGGTCATTACCCTGATATTACGCTGGCGCAGGCGAGGAGTAAGCGGGATGAAGCGCGCGTTGTTCTCTCCAACGGCCAAGATCCTGCCCTAATAAAGAAACTGGCCCAAATTAATGCAGAGACCCAAGCTCGCACCACGTTCAAGCTGATTGCCGAAGAATACATCGAAAATATGGAGGAACGTGGGCTTGCGCCGACGACAATGAAAAAGAAACGCTGGTTTTTACTGGATTTGGCCTCCCCTCTTCACAACAGACCAATAAATGAAATCACTTCAGCCGAATTACTCTATCTCCTTAAATCGATTGAGAAGAGTGGAAGACGTGAAACGGCCAAAAAGATGCGCGGTGCGATTTCTGCCGTTTTCCGGTTAGCTGTTGTTACATTGCGTGCGGAAACAGACCCAACATATGCCATTAAAGATGCACTCATTCCTCCGAAAGTGACAAGTCGCGCTGCGATCACCGATGTAAAGAAATTTGGAGCACTGCTTCGGGATCTTGAAGAATTTACCGGATGGCGCATTATTGTCGACGCACTCAAATTTCAAATCCTGACTATGACACGCCCTGGTGAAGTGCGTGGGGCAAAGAAACAGGAAGTCGATCTAGCGAAAAGAACTTGGACTATCCCTCCCGAACGGATGAAGATGCGTCGCGAGCATATCATTCCGCTTTCAGATCAGGCCATAAGCATCGTCAAGGACAACTGGCCTGAAATCGAAGGTGTTGAGCTACTATTTCCATCACTCATTTCCAACCGAAAATGGTTGTCAGAAAACGCGTTCAATTCGTCCTTGCGCCGCATGGGATATCAAAAAGAGGAGGTTACTGCCCACGGCTTTCGTGCTACTGCCAGCACGATCCTAAACTCGCGTGACTATGAACCTGATGTCATAGAAGCAGCACTGGCTCACCAGGATAAAAATGTCATTCGCCGCACCTATAATCGTGCAACTTATTTTACACAGCGGGTGAAGCTGATGCAGGAATGGGCGGATTTAGTGGATGAGTTTAGGGATAAACCTAAGTAATCCCTACGGTTTTTAACCTGTCTGAATTCGAATGAGTACAGCGTGTAGATGCCGAAAACACTTTGCTCTGCACTCCTTCGATCATCAGTTTTATAAACAATTCATAATTTGCCATTCCAATGAGATCGCGGGGCAAGACGGCACCTAGTTGGTGCGCTAAAATTGGTGCATCAGTTGCACCAACACGAAATGACATAACCGTTCCCACATTTCCCAAAATAGCTTCCAAGGTTGCCCGATCAAGCTGATCTGTATGTTGGTGCGCCAATACCAACCCCAATCCATATTTACGAAGCTCAGAAAGCATCCCCGAGAATGCTGAGGTGGTGAAGGAATGGAATTCATCGGCAAAGACAAAAAAAGGCCTTCGATCAATTTCAGATAGGTTCTGACGGCTGTATGCAGCGTTGGCGATACTGGACAGGATCATGCCGCCCAGAATGTTGGCAATGTCCGCTCCAATTTTCCCTTTGGACAGGTTCACAATTAACTGTCCACCTTCATCCATAATCTGACGAAACCGCAATGGCTGTTCGGGTTCACACATCATTCTGCGAACAAGAGGATGAGAAAGAAACCCGCCCAGCTTGTTGGCGATTGGTGCAACACCATCAACCGCGCCTTTGTAATTCATATTCGGGAATTCCACGGCCCAGAAAGCCCTGACGTGGGGATCGGTAATTGTTGCAACCACACGCTGGCGAAAGTTCTTATCCAAAAACATTGGCATGATATCTTGAATACTGGCTTTGGGTTGCTCTAGCAGCGCCAATAACGAAAATCGCAGCAAGTGCTCCATACGCACCCCCCAGGCGTCGGACCATTGTTTTTTCAGGGCATCGATCAAGCCCGATGCGATAGGCGGCCTGTATTCTGCCGAAACATGCGTGAGAGGATTGTACCCATAGGGGCATTGGGGATCTGCCACATTCCAATATATCTGATCTGCACCTGCAATCGCGGATACTTGTTCGGCAAGATCGCCATGCGGATCAACCAAGCAAAAACCGCGATTCATTTTGGCATCCTGCTTCATCATATTCAAAAGTAACGTTGATTTTCCGGTGCCGGTCTGGCCCACAATATACATATGCATCAGGCGGTCCGCTTGCCTTATGCCAAAAGCCCTGGGCCGGTATCTTCCCGTCGTGGTTCCGATTGTGGTGACGCTTAGATCATTTTGCATCTGATAATACTGCCATCCAGAAAACTGAATAATACGCGCCACGACCTGACTTGAGATTTTCCAACCCCGTGGCATCTACTCCCCTACCTTCAAAAGCATAGAATTGGCACTGGTAGTTCTTTCGCCCATTAGCTTCGCCTTTCGTCGGGTACGCCTGAAATTGTTTCGGACGGCCACCCAGCGAAAGGAGAAAACGATGGGATACCCAAAAACCAAGATTGCCGAAATGATTGGCTCGTATCCGGCCTGCGCATCTTGCGGTGCAAAGAGTATTGTGCGTGACGCCTGGGCCAGTTGGAGCCGTATGGCCCGCGAATGGGTGTTGAAGTCAGTATTCGATAATTTGCCTGTGACAAATGCGGAAAAACTGGTGATCCAGTCTGGAAGGTCGATCAGGAATTTCGCACCAAACGTATCTGTCGTCTTAATGACGAAATGCGGATCGGCAATTTCAAGAACGGCACGGTTGTCATGACCTCTGGCGTTCAGGCGCTTAGTGACGAAGGGCGCGCTGCGTTGGTAAATGGGATCAGTTTGTTCAGCTGCTTTTCCGAAGACAACGATCCCCACAAGGAACGGGATTTTGGAAGTCTTGAAATCGCGGGTGACAAATTCTTCTGGAAGATCGACTATTTCGATCTTGAGATGAAAATGCACTCACCGGACGCGGCCAATCCTGATGTCACATATCGGGTTTTGACCATCATGTTTGCGCATGAATATTGATTATCCTGCCCTCGGTATCGGGGGCGGGTTTCTAATTCAAACGCCCAAACTTTGAAGGTATGAATTGGGAAATGGTTGCATAGGGTAATAGTGAGACTGCCTGAGAACAGGGGCAAAGTTTAGGGGGGGGCTACAATCTTTGATTGACAAAACGGCTGCAATCACCAAAATTTTACCGAAAAAATGGAGTTTTTATGCATGTTATAATTTTGGATGAGCTTGATACCGCAGTTCTGGAACTGTTAAAAAACCATGACTTACTGGGGGATTACCCCCCCCTCGCGACCTGTCTGGCCAGCGCCGCTCTTCTTTCCAAGGCAGAAAAGTTCGATGATGGCCCACTGGGCGTCGTTCAATACTCTTCGGGTCAAGTTTGCTCTCCTGCTGTTAGCAACCTTGAATCAGAAATTAGATGTTTTGTGAATCCTGAACGTCAACAGCCCTAAATCATTTCAAAATCAAGATGAATAAAGTTTTGTTTGGAAAGAGAATACTTCTGCCCGTACCGTGAAATTAGGTACTCCTCTGGAAGGAACCTTTGACCCGGATAGATCTCATTTGTAAGATAGTCTCGGGCCGAAAGCTCGGAAACGGCAATTTCTTCCAATAAAAAATCCAAAGATTTTTCACGCCTTTCCTTTTGATCAGTTCTTTTAGACTTAAGAAAATATTTGGAAACCTCAGCTTCAAGAGATTTTGCAAATTCTGGATCTGTTCCAGACAGACTTCGAAACTCTTCTTCAATCAGCTTATGGTCTTTTCTCTCAATCCAAAAATTCCACCTCACAATGGAAACTTTCTCAAATAAAGTTGTACTCAGTGTAATTGCGTTTCGATTTCGATTTAGCCATTCCTCACCCGCGTTGTGTGCAAGAGTTGCAGCGACTTGGTGCTTCACCGACTTTCGCCACTCAAAATTGTGTCGCTGAAGGGTGTCAGATACCTGAAACTCTAGCTCACTAACTCTTTGTTGGGCAAGCCAGATTACGATCGCGGTTAACGCTTGCCCGGAACAATTCGGATTAAACATACTAATTTGAAGCCTCGTTGGAAGGCTCAGGTCAAGTTTTCCGCTTTGTTGTTTTACCTCTAAAAACACCTTTTCCTCCATACCTACTCATTATACATCTGAACCGCCAATGAACAAATGCTTGACGACAGGATTATGATCGCCATGGCACCACTAAGAAACAAATCACGATCGTACTGGTCAAAATGAGTAAATCTACCTAAAATAAAAATCATAGCCAAAGCTAAAGGAAGCAAAGCAGGCAAATCTGCGTACACGAAGAAATTCCTCGCCATCCTTTTCTCGTTGCCTCTATCTTTTCGTATATCCTCAGTGTCTCCTCGGAAATTTTTTGCGCCAAATAAAGAGATAAATAGGTCAATTAACGAATATCCAACGATTGGAATCGCAGTAAAAAACACCAGGTTTTTCTGCAGAAAGTAAAACTTCGCTTCAATCCATTCCGCGTCCATAGATGGAGGAGTAGTCCCGATACCAAAGATTTTCAATGCAAGGAAAATAGTCGCTATCAACGTAAAAAACAGCACTACATAATTAAAAAAAACAACTATTCCCTGATTTCTATCTATTCCGTGTGCTATATGCCCATTCACAATCAACACCATCGCCAAAGACGCTAATTTACACGAGTCTACAACATCAATAAGGCTCGGTGTACCAATCGCTAAGCGAAACGTCACAACGAGTGCATACAAAAAGGACAAAGCAATGCTAGCTACAATCACTTTTGCAAACGGTGGAAAGCCACGAAAAAATAGTGCCATTCAGAAACTTCCCTGCTGCCTCTTTGGGCTATAAGTTACGCTCAAATATTTTTAATTGTTTCTACTAGAAAATCAACCATAGATGCAAGTCACGCTCGCACCAATTTTTAGAATTTGGGATGGTAGGTCACACAAAAATACTCATTTTTGCAGCTTTGGACGTTCTGAATTAGGCAACCTCGTCAAAAATTGTTAACAAGAGGTTGTCAAAGCGTTCGGTTTTTAGTTGACTTTCACCCTATTAATCGGGTAAAAATGCTGCCACCCATCAAAAGATAGTAGCATTCACTGCGATAGTAGTATTTAATAAGAGCCTAACAATTTATGGAACGCAGATGGAAAGTTTTAACACGGAATACGTGCCAATTTTGGTTTTTTGCTTTGTTGGCTTCATCACGTTTGGATACGCTTATATAGTCGGTCGCCAACCTGCTAACAACTTTAATAAGTCTGCTCGTTTGTCAGAGGCAACTGTTGCTCGGCAATTAGTGCCGCGCTTCGATGAATTGATCGAGCTTGGAGATATTTTGACAATCCCCGGGTGTGACGGAACCTACTACAAATCTGCTGGTGGTGCAATGTGGTTGGCAGCACTTCAAGACTGGTTGGATCGTGGTTGTACAATCCAATACCTTTTAGTAGATACAGATCCGGCAGATCTAGGTGGGATACTTAATCTAGTCCAACATTTTCCGGAAACCTTCGTTTTAAAATTACCCGCGCATATTTTGGGCGAAGACGATCCCGACTTTTTAACCAACCTAGGTGTGTTTAATGAATTTAGGAGTTTTCACCCAGTTATTCTATTCGACAGTGAAAAAAAGCCAAAAGCACTTTGGTTAGAACACTTCCACGAAGAGCATTCACACATTGCCAGAGAAGTAGACTATGTAGCGCCACAAGATATAGAAACTGATCTGCGAATGCCACAGCTAGTTCAAAGGTTATCTCGGTTGACCAAGCTTTTGGTTCATGTCTCCCCAAATACAGCTAAGAACCTAATGTCTCCTCTGAAAGCTGCCTAAGGTTTGCTCCGAAATAGACTATTGGCCAGTATCCTCTCACTAGCGGTGTTGACGTTCGCCTGCATTGAGTGGCTGCAGCCGCGACGGAAATGAAAGTCTTAAAGTTTTGATCAAAAAGATAGACATATCCAAAGATGACTAGGAAAATGAAGGAGACGCCGAAGCCGAAGGCTGATCCAGTGACACCAGTCTGATCAATATACATAAGATAGTCTTGTCCAGCCTGAGTATGAAAGGCGCTCCAACAAATACCAATACTGTCTGAGGTCAGCGCCTATGGGTCCAAATAGTCGTATTTGCTAAGAGAGTGTTTCTGGCTCATCGTGACCACCAAGGAGTGGAAGATGA
>JAHRVG010000119.1 GCA_019090795.1 Paracoccaceae bacterium
TCACTGGATTTGTCGCGCGTAAACCCTCAAAACTGTTCCGCCTGTTCATTGCTGCACTGGTGGCGTTGCTCGGTTTTATGCTCTCGGTTGCGATGTGGGATTTTGCGGCAGAGCTGTTATCCCGCAACCTTTGGCTTGGCCGTACCGCACTGGCGCTGCTGGCGCTGACGCTTGGGGCGTTGGGGGTGATGGCCTTGCAGGAACTTGCGGCCCTTGCGCGGCTGCGCAAGATTGACGGATTGCGCGGGCAGGCGGAGGCATTGCTCAGCACGGCTACACTGGCACAAACGCAGGTTTTTAGCCGAAAACTTGCGCAGTTGTACAAAGATCGGCCAGATCAACGCTGGGCCTTGGCGGAATTGTCCGAGCATAGCACAGAGATCCTTGATCCCGAGGGCATGCTGGCAGTGACGGAAACAACTTTGTTGTTGCCCCTCGATAAGCTGGCCACGCAGCAGATCGAAACAGCTGCTAGACAGGTGGCAACGGCGACAGCGCTTATTCCGCTGGCCTTTGCGGATGTGATTGCAGCACTTGCTGCCAACATCCGCATGATACGCCAAGTTGCGCAGATTTACGGCGGCCGCGCAGGGGGGCTTGGTTCCTGGCGCTTGATCCGCGCGGTTGCGGGGCATCTGGTGGCAACAGGGGCCGTTGCAGTGGGGGATGATCTGATTGGCTCGGTTGCCGGGGGCGGGGTGCTGTCCAAGCTTTCGCGCCGCTTTGGCGAAGGCATGATCAACGGTGCCTTGACTGCCCGCGTTGGAATCGCTGCTATGGAGGTTTGCCGCCCGATGCCCTTCAACAGCCAACCCCGCCCGCGGGTCACGCAAGTGATTAAACGGGCCTTAACAGGGTTGTTTTCTTGATGAATGAGGAAATTTAGGGCCGGTTTCTTACAAAAGGGGCGGGTTCGCCGGATTGTGCTGGGTTGTTTCAACCCCCATGCGCAAACCACGCCCTATTCGCCGCGCCAGTGCCTCCCACGCCATTGCCGTTTGTTCTGGCAGGGATTGGTGCAAGGTTTCGGCAAACAGATCCAGCCAGATTTCAAACATTTCCGGCCTGATTGCGGCGACACGTGTATGCACCATCATCGGGTTGCCGTTGTAGGAACGTTCAAACAGAATGGCATTGGCCCAGAAATCGGTGATTTTAGCCTCATGCGGTCGCCAGATTTCCGCTTTGTCCGGTAGGCTGGCAAAGAACACCGGCCCCAGCACCGGATGGGCACGGATGCGGGTGTAGAACAGTTCCACCACTTTTTCGATCTGATCCCGGCTGATGGGAAAGCGCGGCGGGAGGGAAGATGTTGTCTGTGTCATGACCTGACCCTAAGTTTTGCTGGACAAAACATAGGGCAAATACTGCCAAAATACAGAGACCAAATTGCCGCTCCCCCTTTCTGTTCCAATGTTGATCAATCGAAATCAAACAGCGGTGTCGATAGGTAGCGTTCGGCGCAGCTGGCCAAAATCACGACGATATTTTTATACGCCATTTCCGGACGCGCCGCTACCTCCAGTGCAGCTGCCAAGGCCGCGCCGGAGGAAATTCCCACAGGAATGCCTTCCAATGCTGCCACCTTGCGCGCGGTTTTAAAGGCCGTGTCATTGCTGATCGCGATAATCTCGTCAATCAGATCAGTGTCGAGGATATCGGGCACAAACCCAGCACCAATGCCTTGAATTTTATGGGGTCCCGGTGCTCCACCTGCCAAAACCGGGCTGTCCTCGGGTTCAACCGCAATGATCCGAACATCCGGTTTGCGCGCCTTGAGAACGCGACCAACGCCGGTAATCGTGCCCCCGGTGCCAACTGCTGAAACGAACACATCCACATCCCCGCCGGTATCTTTCCAGATTTCCTCGACTGTTGTGGATTCGTGAATGGCGGGGTTTGCCGGGTTCTCAAATTGCTGCGGTATGATCGCACCGTCAATTTCGGCGGCAAGTTCCTCGGCCCGCACAATGGCACCAGTCATGCCCTTGGCACCCTCGGTCAATTCCAATTGCGCCCCCAGCAAAATCAGCATTTTGCGCCGCTCGATCGACATGGTTTCGGGCATGGTCAGGATCAGCTTATAGCCCCGCGCGGCGCAGACAAATGCCAGTGCAATGCCGGTGTTGCCGCTGGTGGGCTCGATCAAGGTGCCGCCGGGTTTGAGCGCGCCAGAGGCCTCTAGCGCATCTACCATACCAACGCCGATCCGGTCTTTCACCGAATTGATCGGGTTGAAGAATTCCAGTTTGGCAAGAATATTGCCCTGGACCGCTGAGTCCTTGGCTAAACGCGCTACGCGCACGAGTGGGGTGCCGCCAATGGTTTGGGTGATATCGTCATAGATTTGACCGCGAGGAGGTGTAGGCATGGGATGTCCTTGGATGTTTGGAACCGGATTAATGGTTTTTTCAACAATAGGCGTGAGGTGTTTGTTGTCGGAGTAATTGAACAATATTCCCCAACTGTCCATTCTTCATCCTTAGAAAAGGACGCTGTGCCAACCTGAAGCTTAAAGACGGGAAGGCGTTCCGAGGCTGCCCGCTTGTCGGGAACAGTTCCATGCCAATGATCCGTAAATTATCCCCCTCTGGACCTTGCCAGATGCCCGCGTTATAACCCGCCCATGCAGCAGATATTCGCAATCATTATTCGAATTATCACCCCGGCGCTCTGATCATTCGAGCCGCCGGATAAAGGCGCATGGAATGCCGCGCCGCCTCACCTGATAACTGACCATAGCGGAGCCACAAGCCATGTGTGCCGATACCCCCGAATACAAATCCACCCTGAACCTGCCGAAAACTGATTTCCCGATGCGTGCAGGATTGCCCAAACGTGAACCGGAATGGCTGGAACGCTGGGCAAAACAGGACGTCTATCACACCCTGCGCGAGCGCTCCAAGGATCGCGAGCCTTTTGTACTGCATGATGGTCCTCCCTATGCCAACGGGCACCTGCACATCGGCCACGCGCTGAACAAGGTGCTGAAAGATTTTATCGTGCGTTCGCAGCAAATGATGGGGAAAGATGCACGCTATATCCCCGGTTGGGATTGTCACGGCCTGCCGATTGAATGGAAGATCGAGGAGCAGTACCGCAACAAGGGCAAGAACAAAGACGACGTGCCGATCAACGAACTGCGTGGCGAGTGCCGCAAGTTTGCCGAGGGTTGGGTGGATATCCAGCGCGAGGAATTCAAGCGTCTCGGGGTGCAGGGCAACTGGGAAAAACCCTATCTGACCATGGATTACAGCTCCGAGGCGGTGATTGCCGAGGAATTCATCAAGTTTGTGATGAACGGTTCGCTTTATCGTGGTTCCAAACCTGTGATGTGGTCCCCGGTTGAAAAGACCGCGCTGGCCGAGGCAGAGGTTGAATATCACGACAAGGAAAGCTTTACCATCTGGGTGCGTTTCCCTGTGATCGACAGCCCCAATCCGGCGCTCAAAGGTGCTGATGTGGTGATCTGGACAACGACGCCTTGGACCATGCCGTCAAACAAGGGCGTGGTTTATTCCAACGACATTTCCTATGGCGTCTATGAGATCACCGCCGTGCCGGATCCGAGCTGGGTTCAGCCGGGTGATCGTCTGGTGCTGGCAGACAAGCTGGCCGAGGGCGTATTGAAACAGGCGCGGGTTGAGGATTACAAACGCGTTGCTGACGCGGGTGAACTGGAGGGCACGTCTTTGGCGCACCCCCTCGCGGGTATGGAAGGGTCTAACGGCGAATGGGATGATCCCCGCGATTTCCGCGAAGCCCCGTTTGTGACCGATGATGAGGGCACAGGTTTCGTACATTGCGCGCCGAGCCACGGGATGGAAGAATTTGAGCTGTACCGCGATGCGGGGATGCTCAAGCAGGTCATCACCTATAACGTGATGGAAGACGGCTCTTTTCGCGAAGGTCTGCCGTTCTTTGGCGGCAAGATGATCCTCAAGCCCAACGGCAAAGAGGGCAATGCTAACAAGACGGTAATTGATAAGCTGGCCGAAAGCGGTAAGCTGCTGGCGCGCGGCAAGATCAAGCACAGCTATCCGCATTCTTGGCGCTCCAAGGCTCCGGTGATCTATCGCAACACGCCGCAGTGGTTTGTCGAGATCGACAAGGAACTGAACGACGGCATGGATACGCACGGCAAAACCATTCGCCAGCGTGCCCTGACCGAGATTGACCATGTGACGTGGACGCCAAAAACCGGACGTAACCGTCTGTATTCTATGATCGAGGCGCGCCCCGATTGGGTGATGTCACGCCAACGCGCTTGGGGTGTGCCGCTGGCCTGCTTCATTCGTGAGGTTGGCGAGGGCCAAGTGGAATTGCTGCGCGACGCGGAAGTAAACGCACGCATTGGCAAAGTATTCCGCGAGGAAGGTGCCGATGCTTGGTTCGCCGACGGGGCGCGGGAACGCTTCCTAGGGGCCGAGTTGGCAGCGCAAGATTGGCAGTTGGTCAGCGACATTCTGGATGTGTGGTTTGACAGTGGTTCCACCCACGCCTTTGTGCTGCGCGATCGCGAGGATGGCGCGCCGGACGGTATTGCGGATCTGTACCTTGAGGGCACGGACCAGCATCGCGGCTGGTTCCATTCCTCCCTGTTGCAAAGCTGTGGCACCAATGGTCGCGCGCCCTACAGGGGAGTGTTGACGCATGGGTTTACGCTTGATGCCAAAGGTGTGAAAATGTCCAAATCGCTGGGAAACACCATCGTGCCAGAACAGGTTGTGCGCCAATACGGCGCCGATATTCTGCGCCTTTGGGTGGCGCAGGCAGATTACACGGCGGATCAGCGAATCGGGGATGAAATCCTCAAAGGCACCGCCGATGGTTATCGCCGATTGCGCAATACGCTGCGCTTTATGCTGGGGAATCTGGATGGGTTCACGGATGCTGAAAGGGTTGATCCGGCGGATATGCCAGAGTTGGAGCAATGGGTATTGCACCGTCTGTCCGAACTGTCAGACGTGGTGGAAAATGGCTATAATAGCTATAACTTCCAAAATGTTTTCCAGCAGTTGTTCCAGTTCTGTACAGTGGATCTGAGCGCGCTGTATTTCGACGTGCGCAAGGACGTTCTGTATTGCGATGGTGATAACAGCCTTGCGCGGCGCGCGGCGCGTACGGTGCTGGATTTGATCTTTGCGCGGCTAACAACCTGGCTTGCGCCAATGCTGTGTTTCACCATGGAAGATGTATGGCTGCAACGCTATCCCGGTGACGACAGCTCGGTGCATTTTCAGGATTTCCCTGAAACGCCAACGGCTTGGCGCAATGATGCGCTGGCCGCGAAATGGGAAGCGATCCGCCGCGTGCGCCGTGTTGTAACCGGCGCGATTGAGATCCAGCGCCGCGACAAAGTGATTGGTGCCTCACTTGAGGCAGCACCCGTGGTTTACCTGACAGACGCGGGGGTTCTTGAAACTCTGCAAGGTGTGCCTTTCGCGGATATCTGCATCACCTCCAGCGTGAGCCTGAGCAATGAAGCAGCCCCCACAGATGCCTTCACCATGCCCGATGTTGAGGGCGTGGCGGTGGTATTTGCCAAGGCGGACGGCGAAAAATGCCTGCGGTGTTGGAAAGTCCTGCCAGACGTGGGCAGCCACGCACACGCGGGCACTTGTGGGCGTTGTAACGACGCGCTTTGATCCAAAAACCGGCCCCGCACCTTTTGTGGGGCCGGGTGTTGCCAAACTTGCGGTTTTGCCTGACACTGGCGCCATGAACAGTGCAAAAATCCACACGCCCGTGGGCATTCTGGGGCTGGTTGAGCAAGACAACCAGATTACCCAATTGTCGTGGCATGGTGAAAATAGCGGTGTCCGTTCGGCGGTTCTCAAGCAGGGGCTTGAACAGCTAGAGGCCTATTTCGCCGGTGAGCTTGATCAGTTTGATCTGCCGCTTGCGCCCAAAGGCACGCCGTTCCAGCAACAGGTTTACCGCGCGATGCTGGCCATTCCCAAAGGCGAAACCCTGACTTATGGCGATATTGCCAAGGCGCTGGATTGCCCTGCGCAACCCATTGGGCAGGCCTGTGGATCGAACCCCATTCCGGTGATAATCCCTTGCCACCGCGTTGTCGGGGCCGCCAATCTGGGTGGCTTTTCCGGTTTCGGAGGTGTCGAGATGAAAATCAAACTCCTGCAACACGAACAGGCGTATTCGCTGTTGATCTGAGCTGCCATGAGCCTGTTTGTTTTCACCGCTATTCTGTTTGCTGCTTTCCTGCACGCCAGTTGGAATGGGCTGATTAAGCTTGGCCCTGACAAACTGCAAGGCATTATTCTGTTGTCGCTGGCCCATGCTCTTGTCGGTTTGGCGATGGTTTTTACCTTCCCGCTGCCCTCGGTGCAGACCTTGCCGTGGCTGGCGGGGGCGGTGGTTTTTCACGGGATCTACAAGGGGTTTTTGGCGGCTGCCTATGGTCACGGAGACCTGAGCCGCGTGTACCCGATTGCACGAGGAACGGCTCCGGTGATGGTTCTGGCGGTGGGGTTTGTCCTGCTACCAGATCAGATTGCGCCCCTACAGGTCGCGGGCATCTTGGTTTTGGGGTTGGGTATTTTGCTAATGGCGCGTGGCATATTTCGCAATGGCGAGTCGACCAAGATGTTGCCGCTTGCTGTGATGTCAGCGGTGGGGACGGCCGGATATTCTATTGTGGATGGATTGGGCGCGCGCGTCGCTGGCAATGCCGGATCATTTGTGGCGTGGTTGTATCTGATTGACGGCACGGTATTTGCCCTCTGGGGCATCTCGCGCCAAGGGTTGGGTGTGCTGCCGAGGTCTGCCCGTGTCTGGGGGATCGGCCTGTCGGCCGGATTCATTTCCGCAGTTGCCTTTGGCATTGTTGTTTGGGCCATGACCGTCGCACCGATCGCGCTGGTGGCGGCCTTGCGTGAAACCTCGGTTGTGTTTGCGGTGATGATTGGGGTTGTGTTCTTTAAGGAAACGGCGGATCGGGGCAAGCTGATCTCTGCTGCCGTGATTGTTGCCGGTATAATCCTGATCAGGATTTAGACCGTGACGGGATCAATTCTTGTACAATTCCGACGAACAGCAGGTAGACGCTGGTGACGGATAAGGCAACCGTGACCAGGGGGCCGGGGTGAAAATTGGCCCATGCGGACACGCCTGCAAGCGCGGTCCAGACGATTGCGATTGGCAGGCTGAGCATGCGCCAACGCTCTGTGCGCACCGGATGTATGAACTTGAGCGAGGTGGACATGGCACCGGCGCAGATGACGACGAGGCCAAGGATCAGCCAGTAGTTCGGTTCCGTGGCAAAGATCACCAGAACCACCATATTCCAACACCCCGGAAAACCGGCAAAACTGTTGTCGCGAGTTTTCATCCGCGTATCGGCAAAATAGAGCGCGCTGGAAAAAGTTATGATCAGGATGCAAATCCAGCCCGTCCAATCCGGCAACAACCCGCTTTTAAACAGGGCAAAGGCGGGGATGAAGACATAGGTTAGATAGTCGATGATCAGGTCTAAAAGCACGCCGTCATATTCCGGCGCGTTTACTTTTACATGGTAATGACGTGCTAAAGGACCGTCGATGCCGTCGACAAAAAAGGCCACCATCAGCCAGACATACATCAGGCTCCATTCCGATTTGACCGCCGCCAGCATCGCCAGCATGGCGAAAACCGCGCCTGTGGCGGTGAGGTAGTGAACCGAGAGAGCTTTGAGGCGTGGTGTCATAGGACTTTCAAACACGGTTTTGTGAGGGGCGTCAACAGCGTCTAGCCGGCCTTTGGGTGCGCCTTTTTGTAAACTTCCATCAATCGTGTCTGATCCAGCGCGGTATAGGCTTGGGTGGTGGACAGCGAAGCATGGCCCAGCAATTCCTGTATCGCGCGCAGATCACCACCCGCTTCCAGCAGATGGGTGGCGAATGAGTGTCGCATGGCATGCGGGGTGGCGGTGGCGGGCAAGCCCAGTTGTAAGCGGGTTTTCTCCATTGCTTTCTGGATCATGCGTGGGTTCAGCCGTTTGCCGCGCACGCCCAAAAACAGCGGTGTTTCGGGGGTCATGGCAAAGGGGCAGAGGCGCACATAGGCATCCACCGCGTCGCGCGCAGCGGGGATCACCGGCACCACTCGATCCTTGTCACCTTTGCCACGAATTAGCAGGGATTCCGGTAAGGGAGCGTCTAAGAAATTTAGGTTCAGGGCCTCGGATATGCGCAAACCGCAGCCATACAGAAGGGTGACAACTGCGGTATCGCGCGCGCCGATCCACCCTTCCAGTGATTGCAGTTCCACGGTGTCGATCATTGCTTTGGCTGCGTCACGCGCCACGGGGCGGGGCAGTTGTGCCTTGAACTTTGGCGTGCGGGTGGCGAGAACCGAGGTCACGTCGATCCCTTCGATTTCACTTAGCCAGCGGTAAAAGCTTTTGACGGCAGATAGTTCGCGGGCCAAGGAGCGCGCCGCAATCCCGCGCCGCCTCTCATGTGCCATCCACGATCGCATGTCGGTTATTTTTACCTTTGACAGGGCTGACATGCCTTGGGGGCCGCCGAAATGCCCCGACAAAAAACCCAGAAACCCACCGACATCACGGCGATAAGCTTCAATTGTTTTATCCGATACCCCGCGCAAAGCGGTAAGCGTGGTTAGCCAGCGTTCCAGTAAATCATAAGCACCGGAAGCTGCTTGTCGCATCAGCGCAACCAGCGGCGCAGCACCCGTTCAAAGGCGCTGGTAAAAAACACCAACAGGTCCGCGCCTTTTTGCGGGGTGAACTGGGCGATCTGTTCGGATCCCAGCACCAGCATAGCGGGCAGATTGCCAGCACCCAGATCGAGTTTGAGTACCGCCTCGGATGTCACGATATTTGCGGCATCGCCAAACACCCGTTCCTCGCGCGTGGTTATCTGGCGCAGCGTTACCGGGCGCTGCGTGTCGCGGCGGCCATTTGCGATATAGGCGGAAACCTCTCCGGGTGCGTAAAAGCTGACGCCTTGGCCAAATTCGGATTGCAAATCGGGCGTGATCCCGACCTCGACCGCTGGGCTTTCCAGACACAGGCGGGCGCTAGTCACGTTCAGGATCTCCGCCAGATCATGTTCCAGCAAACTGAGAAATTCGGCGAAACTATGGGGTTCCAGAAGGGCCAAAATCGCGCGGTGAATCTGGTTGGTGCTGGCCAGATTATCATAGGCCGCCGCGATCACATGGCGGTGGGTGTCTTCCAGCCGGTCCAGCCGCGCTTCTAGGCGTTCTAGGGCGATGGAACGCAGATCAACCACATTCGCACCTTTGGATTTCCCATCCGCTGCTATTAACGCGGCCATCACATCCCGATCTTCCAGAACCGCATCCGGATCGGACAGGATATGGTCCCGTACAGCGGGGGTTTTTTTCTGCTCACTCATGGGTTTCCCTTTACTCTACAGGATCTTCTGTCCTGTTTTCTCCCAATCGACCATAAACGTGGCCAAGCCCTTGTCGGTCAGCGCATGCTGGGCCAGCTTTTTCAGAACCTCTGGCGGGGCAGTTACCACGTCAGAGCCGATCTTGGCGCACTCGGAAACGTGGTTTACGGTACGGATCGAGGCCGCGAGAATTTCGGTTTTGAACGCGTAGTTATCGTAAATGATGCGAATATCCTCGATCAGCTCCAGCCCGTCGATGTTCACATCATCCAAGCGCCCGATGAACGGTGAAATAAACGTTGCCCCCGCCTTTGCTGCCAGCAGTGCCTGATTGGCGGAAAAACACAAGGTCACGTTGACCATGTTGCCCTCATCCGACAGGGTTTTGCAGGCTTTCAGCCCGTCCCATGTCAGGGGCACCTTGATGGCGATGTTATCAGCAATTTTGGCCAGTTTGCGGCCCTCTTTGATCATATCCTCGGCATTCAGCGCCACCACTTCGGCGCTGACCGGCCCGTCGATCATGTCGCAGATTTCCTTGGTCACTTCCAGAATATCGCGGCCCGACTTCAGGATCAGTGACGGATTGGTTGTGACCCCGTCCGCAAAGCCCAGCTCGTTCAACTCGGCAATGGCGTCCACATCAGCGGTATCGACGAAGAATTTCATATTTTTGTTCCCGTTATTTTTGGTTTTTATCATGCCCTCAATCAGTTTACAGTAAGCATGCAGCCGTGTGAACAAAAGAATAGACCAAAGTATCGTGATGGAAACCCCGCAGAGTTTTTTCAGGGCCGGAGAGTTGGTTGCCGTGCTGACAGCCCAGCCGCTGGACCGGTTGTTGGACTATAAGGCCCCCGAGGGTGGGGTTTTTCTGGGAGCTTTTGTTGAGGTGCCATTGGGGCCGCGCAAGGTGATTGGCGTGGTCTGGGGCAAAGGGCAGGGCGGTTATGATCCTGCCAAGATACGCCCGATCTATCGTGCGATTGATGTGCCGCCGATGGTTGAGGAGATGATGTCATTTCTAACCCGTGTTGGCGAATACACCCTGACGCCGCTGTCGATGATGCTGCGCCTTGCCACCCGCGCACCGGGATTGACCGACCCGCCGCATATGCGCCGGGTTCTGGGGCTGGGCAGGGGGGAGCCCAACCGCATGACGCCAGCGCGCGAAAAGGTATTTGCGGTGCTGGAGGATCATGACGGGCTGCGGTTTACCCTGTCGGAATTATCCTCGATGGCGGGCGTTACGTCTTCGGTCGTGAAGGGGTTGGTGAAACAGGGCGTGGTGCAGGAATTTGAGACGCCAAGCGATATGCCTTACCCGTTTCTGGATGCCCAGATGGCGGGAAAAACACTGACGGGGGAACAGCAGCGCGTGGCGCAGGCTTTGCGGCTGAAACTGCGTTCAAGGGAGTATTGCACCTTATTGCTTAAGGGCGTTACAGGATCAGGCAAAACAGAAGTGTATCTGGAGGCCGTTGCGGAATGTCTGGCGCAGGGGCGGCAAGCGCTGGTTTTGCTGCCGGAAATTGCCCTGACGGTGGAATTCCTTGACCGGGTCGAGAAACGCTTTGGTGCGCGCCCTGCGGAATGGCACTCGGGCGTGACAATGACAGAACGACGGCGCTGTTGGCGCATGGTGGGCGCGGGCAAGGCGCAACTGGTTGTGGGTGCGCGCTCCGCACTTTACTTGCCGTTTCAACAGCTTGGGCTGGTTGTGGTGGATGAGGAACACGATAATTCCTATAAACAGGAAGAGGGTGTTTTGTACAATGCGCGCGATATGGCGGTGTTGCGGGCCTCGATTTGTGGCGCATCGGTGATATTGGCCTCTGCCACGCCATCGCTGGAAAGCTGGGCCAATGCGGATGCGGGAAAATATCAACGCTTTGATTTGGCGCAGCGCTTCGGGGCGGCGGAATTGCCGGAAATGCAGGCGATTGACTTGCGCGAGGACGGGTTGGAACAGGGGCGGTGGATTTCATCCACACTGGCAGGAGAGGTGCAAAAACGGTTGGAACGGGGTGAACAGTCGCTGTTGTTCCTGAACCGCCGTGGCTATGCGCCGCTAACGATTTGCCGGGCTTGTGGGCATCAGGTGGGCTGTGATCATTGTGATGCGCGCATGGTAGAGCACCGCTTTCAAAAGCGTCTGGTATGCCATCAATGCGGCGAGACAAAGCCTTTGCCAGAGGCCTGCCCAAGCTGTGAGGTCGAAGGCAAAATGGCCGCTGTCGGGCCAGGGGTGGAGCGTATGGCAGAGGAGGCCGAAGCTCGTTTTCCCGATGCGCGCATTGCGGTGTTGTCGTCGGATATGTCGATGACAGCGCGGGCATTGAAAGAGCGGATCAACGCCATTGCCCGCGGCGAGGCAGATATCATTATCGGCACGCAGCTGGTGGCCAAGGGTCATAACTTTCCGTTGCTGACCTGCGTGGGGGTGATTGATGCCGACCTTGGTTTGCAAGGTGGCGATTTGCGGGCGGCGGAAAAAACCTTTCAGTTGATCCGGCAGGTGGCGGGGCGTGCCGGGCGATCGGATAAAAAGGGGGTGGCCTATGTGCAGACGCATCAGCCGGACCACCCGGTGATCAAAGCGATCTTGTCGGGTGAGGAAGAGGCGTTTTGGAAGGCCGAGGCGCAACAGCGGCGCATGGCGGGCGTGCCACCCTATGGGCGCATGGCGGGAATTGTGGTTTCAGGGCCTGACCTGTCGGTGGTATTTGATGTGGCAGGGTATATGGCGCGCAATGCCGCGGGCCTGCATGCCATAGGAGCTGAGATCTTCGGGCCAGCCCCGGCCCCGATTGCCCGTGTACGTGGGCGCCACCGGGTGCGGATATTGGTCAAAGCGGCCAAGGGTGTTGCAATTCAGGGGGCCTTGGCCCGTTGGCGCGGGAATTTGAAGCTGCCGACCAATGTGCGTGTGAGCATTGATATTGATCCGCAGTCGTTTTTTTGAGGTTCCGAATTGAGGCGCTTGCGCGCCATTTTTCTTGTTTTTTCCAGAGGCTTGCAGTGTGGCCACCCGTTTGAGTGCTGAAGGGTTAGCGGTTTTACCGACGTTCAGAACGCCAAAGGCATCAAGCAGGAATACGTCGAAGCGATCCGCAAGGCTGGCAAGCGAACCGACCTGTACAGAGGTCACCGGAAACTGCGCCTCGGGCATTGTGTCGCGTGCGTGTTGGTACTGTACGAAGGCCCAATAGGCATCTTTATGATCAGATAATGGCACCGCGCACTTTGGCTGAAACCCATTCGCTGACGATCACGGCTAGCAGGATTACCAGCAGGATCAGACTGACTTGTGGCCAAGGCAATGTGTTGAGAGAACCTTGCAATTGTAGCCCGATGCCGCCCGCGCCGACCAATCCCAGCACAGTGGATTCGCGCAAGTTAATATCCTAGCGGAACACGGCGATACCGGCGAATGCGGGCATGATTTGCGGCACGATGCCAAAAGCCAGGATCTGCCAGCGGCTGGCGCCGGTGGCGGTGATGGTCTCGACTTGCGTTTCGTCGATTTCCTCTATGGCCTCATACAGCAGTTTGGCGCAGAACCTGAGGGAGCGGATGGCAATAGCATTCAGGCCTGCGAAGACGCCGGGGCCGATGACGGCAACCAGCAGTATCGCCCAAATCAGCGAGTTGATCGAACGGGTGGAGACGATGATCAGAAGCGCCAAGGGACGGATGTACAGGGCGCTTGGCGTGGTGTTGCGGGCAGCCAGAAATGCCACGGGTACTGCCATCATTAGCGCCAGCACCGTGCCAAGGGTGGCGATGTTCAGCGTATCCCACAGGGGCCCCCACAGTTTGTTGATGTATTCCCAACGCGGCGGTAAAGCACGGCCACCGATGTCGGCGGCGATGCGTGGCGCATCCCACACAAAAAACCAGGTGGTAACTTCGGAAATCTGTTTCCAGCTCCACATGAAAATTGCAGCCCCCACCAGCCACATCGCCCAGATTTTCAGCTGGGTGTTGCAGTTGCGCCGCTGCCAGACTTTGAGGCCGTTTTTGTCAGAGATCGCCATCATTGCACCTTCGCGCGGATGATACCCGAGAGGTATTCCAGCACCATAACTGTGCGGTGATCATCAGCAGGATTGCTGCTGCGGTGTCAAATTCGTAGCGGTCAAATGCGGTGTTGAGCGTGGCACCGATGCCGCCTGCACCGACCAGCCCCAACACAGCACTTTCACGAAAATTGATGTCGAGCCGATAGATCGAAAGGCCAATCAGTCGCGGGACAATCTGGGGGAAAACGCCGTAGTCAAAACGCTGTAACCAGCTGCCGCCGGTGGCACGGATGGCCTCGGCCTGCACTTTATCCATGTCCTCTATTTCCTCGGCCAGTAGTTTTGACAAGAACACGATGGTTGCAAAGCTGAGAGTAAGGAAGCTTGCAAGAGGACCAAAGCCTAAGATTGCGACCAGCAGGATTGCGACCACGATTCCGTTCAAGGACCGCGAGATGGCGACGATGGCGCGGCATACCAGATAGACCGGCAGGGCCGAGATGTTGCGTGCTGCGCCCAGCCCGATGGGGATGGAAACGGCGATCCCCACAACGGTGGAGACGATAGTGATGACAGCGTTCTCGATCAGGCCTTCCTTGATGTCTGTTGCACGCGAGGTGAAATCGGGGTTGGCAAAGGCGACGATGAATTTCCAACCGCGATCAAGGCCCTCATAGACCCACGACCAATTCACATCAATCGAGGCAAAGGCAGCGATCAGGTAAAGCACCGAAACAATGAGCAGCCAACGCAGGGCCGGGGAATTGACGAAGGGCGGTTTTTGCCACGCCGTGGATGTTGACGATGGCGGCTAGATTGCGTTCTTCGCATAACTCGCAAATCAGCCGCATGATCTGGCGCGATGTTTTGGGATCGAGGGAAGCCGTGGGCTCATCCTCCAGCAATACCGCCGGATTCTGAATCAGCACACGGCAAATACCGACCCGCTGGCGTTGTCCGCCCGACAATTCATCGGCGCGTTTGTCTGCCATTTCCAGCAGGCCAACGCGGTCGAGCTGGCGAAAGGCTTCGTCCACGTCGGATTGCGGGAATGTGCGCAGCAGGGTGCGCCAGAACGGAACGTAGCCAAGGCGCCCCGACAGGACGTTTTTCATAACCGTCAGGCGCTCTACCAAAGCGTATTCCTGAAAAATCATGCCCATGCGGCGGCGCGCCTTGCGCAACCCGCCCGAACCAAGGCCGGTGAGTTCGGTGCCGTCCAATGTGACGGTGCCTGATGTGGGTTCTACCAGCCGGTTGATGCAGCGGATCAAGGTGGATTTACCGGCACCCGAGGGACCAATCAGCGCCAGTACCTGACCTTGGGGCACCTCCAGATCAACCGCATTCAGGGCTTTGTCGCCAGTTTTATAAATTTTGGTCAGTTTTTCGAGGCGGAGCATGTTCTTCTCTCAAAGTGTAAAAATGAGGCCCCCGACCTAGTCGGGGGACATCAACATTTTGATTGTAAGGACTATTTACCAGCGTAAGAAACGCCGTTTGCTGTGCCGATTTTTCGATTTACCGACCAAAATTCCTTGTAGTTCATCGGAATGAACTGGGCTTCGCCTGATTTCGAGAATTCTTCCTCAAGGCTGGTTCCAGCCCAATCAAAGCTGAAGAATGCTTCGCGGATGCTGTCCTTGAGTTCCTGTTTCAGGTTGTAGACAACGCCAAAACCGGTGGTTGGGAAGGTTTGTGATTTGTAGATCGAAACCAGTTGATCTTTGGGAATAACGCCGCGTTTGAGCATTCGGCCGCGCACGGAATTGGCGATTGAGGCCGCTTTATAGTCTTTGTTGGCCACACCCAAAATTGAGTTGTCATGTTTGCCGGAATAGACCGCCTCGAAGTCGCGTTCGGGGACCATGTTGAAATCGGCTTTCAGAATGGTCGAAGGGGCCTTGAAGCCAGAGTTGGACGTGGGCGAGGTGAAGGCCAGTTGTTTGCCTTTGATGTCCTCGACCTTATCAATACCGGAACCTGGATAGGTCAGGATTTCCATTTCATAACCGAAACTGCCATCGGCCTTGGTCATGATGGTGAAAGGATTGAAACCGGAGCAGTTCACTGCCAGCGGGTTTGAGCCGGTGTTGAAACCGGCAATATGCAGGCGACCAGAGCGCATAGCCTCGATTTGGGCGGCGTTGTTCTGCACTGGGAAAAAGGTCACTTTCTTGCCTGTGAAACTTTCCAGATGGGTCAGAAAATCGGACCAAGCGGTTTTGTAAACGGCGGGGTCTTCTACTGGCGTGAAGGATGGAAAAAATACTGCCAAAAATTCAATTGCTAAGGGGTTCCAGATCGAGGCGATAGCTGCTGTGGCAGGCAGTGCAGTTGAGCATCAGATCCCCCAAAGCCAGGGAAACAGCCTGTGCGCTTTCCGATTCAGCGGCAATTTTCGCCAATTCTTCGAACAGGGTATGGGTTTCCATGCCGAGTGTTTTGAATTCCAGTGGCATTTTGGCAAACAGCGAGGCCGGAACATTGGCAGGGGAAAATTTGCCAGCCTTGGCGGCCAAGGTGCGTACCTCGGCGATGTCATCCTCGCCAATAGCGGTGGTGATGCCTTGCACCGTTTCCAGAAACCCACGCATTTCAGTCAGCACGTAGTCTTTCTCACTTGGGGCAACTAACAGGGCCGTGCGCCCGTCATCACTGGGGGCGGTGCTGCCTTGAATGACGAATTTATTCACGCCAAAAGCGACAACCGCGATCAGAATGATGTTGAGAAGGATACTGAGTTTTCTTGTCATGGGGCCGACTTTTTATTGAAAAAGCGTTTATAGTGTTTCGGGCGGCTGCATATAGTAGGTGAAAAGTCGCAGCATTTACCTTTTCAAAAGGGGATGCAGAAACCGGTGTAACCAGCGGTGGAATTTCAGCGGAGCGTCGGTGGCAGAGAGGCAAATGCAATCCTGACCGTTTTCGGCAACAGGTTGGCTGGGGGCGTCGGGCGCTGTGATTTTGATGTCACCCCGGCTATAACGCTCGCCCATATCTGCATAGATCCCTTGTAAAACCAGCGTTACCTCGGTGCCCTGACGCCCGTGATCGGGCACTGCCTGACCGGCGGGAACAAATAACAGTCGAACGCAGGCCCCTTTGGCGGTTGGAATATTTGCTTGCCGCACGCCTTTACCCATACTGTGCCAGTGGATAGATTCCAGATTTTCGCCGATGTATCCCTGCAAAGGTTCGGGAAAAACCCCAGTGCAGATTTTTGGTGCAGAGGTATCACAGGCGCAGGTTTTGATCTGGTGCAAAGTCGCAGAGAGCGCATCAACGCTCATGCGTTCCTTTTCGCATTTATCCAGCACAGCACCGCCCACCGCGTCATAGCAACACTGCGTGGCGCGGCTTTCGTCTGACAGGCATAGATGGCTGGCAATGACCAGATTGAAGGCTTCTGGCAGTACGCCAGCCGCATAGCCCATTTGCAGTTGTTCATTCAGATGATGTGTCGTTTTCATCGGTTTCCTTAACTCATCGCGCGGCGCAGGCGTTCCAGCGCCAGCCGGATACGGGATTTGATCGTGCCCAGAGGTAGGCCGGTTTCTTCGGCCAGTTCCGCATGGCTCAACTCGCCGTAAAAGGCGCGTTTGACGATGTCTTTTTGCTTGGCGGGCAGGGCGTCGAGCGCCGCTGAAAGTTTGCGGGTTTCCTGTTGCAATGCCAAGGCATCGGCGGCCTCGGCTTCTGGTTCCGGCCCCCACGGCAGATCGGTGGGTTCAGGGCGGTTCTGGCGGCGGAAAACATCAATGCGCCGGTTGCGCGCAATGGTGAAAATCCAAGTGGCGGCAGAGGCCCGCGTGGGATCAAACTGCGCCGCCTTTTGCCACAGCGTTACCATTACATCCTGCGCGCATTCCTCCGCTGCTGCTGCATCCGCGCCGGATTTCATCAAAAACCCTTTGATGCGGGGGGCGAAATGGTTGAACAGCAGCGCAAATGCCGCCTCATCCTGTTCATCGCGCACGCGGATCACAAGGTCGGTCCAGTTGGGTTCTGTTGGGTCTGGCTCAGGCAACGCTTCGGCGCCTTTCAAGGCATGGGAGCTGTGATAGGTTCGAGCATATCCCAACCCACCCAAAATGGCATCCGGTTTTGTCGCATGGATAGAAACGCTTGTCATTTAAGGGATACGCAGGGTCGCGGGGGCTGGATCAAAAATACCTAAGCCGCGAAATGGTATTGTTCTATCTCATGGCGACCAAAGGCTGCATTGCCCAAGACATTGGCCTCAAACGGTTTCAATGCCAGCCGTGCTGTCGGGCCGTAGATATTCTCTCCAAGGCGCAGTTCGGGAAATAGAGAGAGGACTTGTTCGCGGGTTTCTGCCTCAAAGGCGTCCAGCCCCACATGGTTGGGGTGGAAGCTCTCGGTTGATAACCCGTTGGAGGTAACGACCTCATGCTGATCAAACAAAAGGTGAAAATAGCGAAACCCGAAAGAAGCCCCAAGGCGGGCGATGCCGTTTTTTCCGACCAGAGAATTGGCTGAAACCAGAACTTCGGATTGCCCGAACAACAGGGCACATTGCGCGTGCTTCAGCATAATGCGGTGGTTTGGCGAAACAAAAAGATCACTGGCCGGTATCCCAGGCGCAATGGCATTGGCGGGGATCACGATTGGTCGGTAATCTGTCAACTTGCCCGTTTGGAGGCCAATTTTCCGGCTACCGATCCAGCGCAATGCCTGCGCGCCGCTGTTGCGGGTTATAACCTTGTCACCGGCTTGCAGGGTTTCTATCCGGCGATAGCCTGCGGGAGTCAGGATCATCGTGCCATCAACGAAACAGGGAGCAGCGCCTGAATTTGGTGCCCCCTCAACGGAATACGATGGAGCCTCGCCGGTCATTTCAAAAGAGTCACTACTTGCGAGAGCGCCCAAAGCCATGGATGTCATGCCGTTCGCTGGGCCTGCTGTTGCGATGACCGTTCCTTCAAACGACAGGAATGTGCTGACAGTTCCCCCGTCATCCAAGGCGATGGCACCGAATTTGTGAAGTCCGGTGAAACTGGATGAAGTTACCGGGTTGATGACATAAATATCCTGCCCGGTGATGGTTTCAACAGGGGTGCCAAGTGCATTGGTCGAGCGAATGGAGCCGTCCGCGTTATACACCGTGACCCGTAGAGAATTTACATTGGTTCCGGCATCAACCGTGATTTCGATGAAACCCTGAGCAGAGCCACTTTTGAATTTGATCTCTGAAAAGTACGGATTTAACATCTGCCTGCCTCGGGGTTGTGAGGCCAAATGAATTATTGGTGTTTTATTGGCCTAGATTGTTGGTTGAAAATATTGCGTTGAAAAATGGCAAAATTGGGGCATCGTTTCCAAATGCGCGACAATACGCTCTTGTTGTTGCCTTTCTTGTCGCTTTATTTGCGCAAAAATTGAGATTTTCTTGCCTTTTGGCATCTCTAGTTTTTCAAAAACTGGTGGATTTACCTTAATTTTACCTTGATTTGGCCCATTCACCATCATGATTATACAGTCAATTGGATGGACAGGAATACTGAGTGACAAGTTCTGTTAGGAGATTAATATGTTTGTTCAACCCCTGCAATTAGATGTTGCCCGAGTGGTGTCCCCAAAGATGAAGCCTTTGCTAGGGAATGCTACCATTGTCCGCATGTTGCGGCGAACACGTCAATCTACCGCCGTATCGGATGCTCTGAAAGGCACTGATTTGCGGTTTAGTCTGGTGAAGCCGGAAACGAGCCGTCTTTTGGTTGTCTGATCAGGCAACCTGACCGGCAGCCCAGCCAGATGACCAGGCCCATTGGAAATTATATCCGCCCAGCCAGCCTGTAACGTCAACAACTTCGCCTATGAAATACAGGCCGGGCACCGCGCGCGCTTCCAGTGTTCGCGCGTGCAGGGCGTCGGTATCGACGCCCCCTAGCATCACCTCCGCGGTGCGATAACCCTCGGAACCCAAAGGGCATATCACCCAATTGTGCACCCGCTCGGCGACCCGTTGCAGTTGTTTGTCAGGTTGGTCTGCCAAATTGCCACTCAATTGACAATCGTGCACAACCGCGTCAGCCAGTTTGCGCGGCAAAAGATCCCCCAGAACCGTTTGAACCGCCTGTTTGCCGCGACTTTGACGCTGGTCTTTCAGAAAGGTGTGAACGTCTTCATCTGGACAAAGGTTCACTGCCAGCACATCACCTTCGCGCCAGTAGGATGATATTTGCAAAATAGAAGGGCCTGACAACCCGCGATGGGTGAACAGCAGCCCCTCGCGAAATTGGATGTTGCCACAGCCCACTATGGCATCGACAGAAATACCGGCCAAAGCTGCCATAGGCTCACGGTCAGCCGGTGCAAATGTCAGCGGCACCAAACCGGGGCGGGTTGTAACCAGCGGCAGACCAAAGCTGCTTGCCAACTGGCAACCAAAATCAGTAGCCCCCATTTTCGGGATGGATTTCCCCCCAGTCGCCACAACAAAAGAATCGCTCTCCACAAGGCCACGCGAGGTTTGAAGCACGAACCTGTCGTGATTTCGGGCCGTGCTCAGGCTGGTCTCCAGCCAGATCTCAACACCTGCTTGCTGCATTTTCTGCCCAAGCATTGCAATAATTTCCCTAGCTGAAGTATCGCAAAACAACTGCCCCAAGGTTTTTTCGTGATAGGAAATGCCGTGACGCGCCACCATTTCGATAAAATCCCACTGGCTGTAGCGGGACAGGGCAGAGAGCGCAAACCTGTGATTATTAGAAAGAAAACGATCACCCTCTATTTCAAGGTTGGTGAAATTGCAGCGTCCACCACCGGATATTCGGATCTTCTCGCCAACAGATCGTGCATGATCAATCAGCAAAACCCGCCGTCCCCGGCGCGCCGCTTCAATCGCGCACATCATACCTGCAGCACCGGCACCCAGAATTACCACATTAAACCTGTTCATTGCATTGCAATAGGCGGAGGTAGGAGGCAAAACAACAGGAATATTAGGCGATTTTACTCTTGCGGGAGGCAAACTCTGCCGCTAAATACGCCCGTAGTTGGGACGTGGCCTAGTGGTAGGGCAACGCTTTTTGGTAGCGCAGATCGTAGGTTCGAATCCTACCGTCCCAGCCAAACACTTACATAATTTCGAGAGCATGCGTTACAGCGCGGAAAAGCTGCGTGTTATCCGCAGGTTGGCTATACGGGTGTAGCTCGACACGAATATTTGCAGTAAATGACAAGGATATTTGCAGCAGAGCTGTTTTTACAGGGTTTTAAGGCCTGAAAGCGGCCAAGTTCCACTTTCTCCCAAGGGTTACTCTATCCCAAACGCTCCCATTTCTTATCAACAATCCCGTTTTACCCCCTCTTAAATGGCTTGTTAAAGCCTGCTTAAACGCGGTTTAAAAGCTTTCTTCAATAAATCGAAATCCAAAGGGGCCAGCTCTTACGCAAAGTAATTCACGAGAAGCCCCTACTTCCCTAACTGTTTAGCGATTATCGAAGCTGCAGAAATATCAACCATGCTTTCATCATCTTTTACTATCCCGTCCTGCGTCGGTCGAAACAGTGACGCCAGCACAATAGCCTCGTTACCTTCGGATACAGTCTGATCCTCTCTCAGCGCCAGATATGTTTCCGCGAAAGCCTTTTTTTCGCTTGCATCAATAGAGAGGTGTCGTTCGCTGAGGAATACTCGGTACTGCATTCGGATGATCCAAAGCAAAATTGAAGAAAAGAAAAGCAGCCCTGAAACTAGGAGCGGACCTTTGACCGAAAAAACTCGGTTACAGGCGGCACTATTCATTGCATGACACAGATCATCATAAAAACTTGATGCGATGAAATCGCCCAAAATTAGAGGCACGCCTACTGCAATCAAAGTAGCAAAAATAATCAGCCCCCAGAATATCTTACGCGCATCATCAGAATGGGTCTTATGGGCATCTGCTCGTTCCTTCCAAAGTTTAACTGGGGCGTCATATCTGAGCTTCTCGAAATACCGTTTATGAGTAGCTTCAATACCTCCAAGCGCTTCTTCGGCATCTTTCTCGAGTTTTTCAAGTAGCTGCGTAGCTTTGCTTTTCGCGTCATTTAGAGAAGTGTTGCCTGTTTCGGCTCTTTTTTTCTCAGCCGACGAATGACTTTCACCGCGTTCTGCTTCGGCATCTACAAATTTTGACCTAAAATTTTCAAGCTCCTGTTTCAACTTCATCCGGTAGCCGTCCAGATCCTCAGCAAAGCCTGCTCTTAGTGTCCTAGCCTCATCAATTTGTTCCGAAAGAACATCAGCGTCAGCGCTGACGCGTCTAACCGTGGAGTCAATTTTTTGGGTCAGTAATCTGTCTGCGGGCAAGGCCTCAGATGCATAAATGGAATCAAGAATGGCTGCTCCCATTTCTGAATACCTTGTGAATAGGTCGCCTGTCTCATTTCGTCTGAATTGCTTGTTTTTAATGTAAACATTTAAAAAAACCGCAAATGACTGATCAAATCTTCCCTGAGCGAAGAGTTGCAAAATTAGTTTCCCTTCCATCGTGTTTGATGGTGGAGGGGGGGTTAAGTTATTGATGGGGCCAAATGTAAAACGATTGAACTCTTCCGGTTTATCTAAGGACGTAGACAATAAATGCAATTCATTGCTGATCTGCTCGATCTTTTTCGTGTCTTTGTGTATTGTGGGAAATCCAACTTCCCTTTTGTCACTGTCATTGAAATGTTCGAAAAAACCCGCCCATGCAGCTTGCTCTTTTGCAAGGTATTTTTTCATAGAGGCTTTTGATTTCAGCTCAATATCACCCAAATACGAGTAATTTATTTTATAAATTGATGAAACCATCGACCACTCCAAAATCTAATAATGCTACCTAAAGCGATTCCTTCAGGTAGCATTACAGTAACTATCGTGAAACTTCAAAGAGCCCCTTCAACACCCTCCACGCCCTTGCCGCAGCCATTGGGACCACGCCGTTACCGGCTGCCGCGTTTCGGTCCACCGCGGAGGCCAGCCCATCATCCAGTCGCAAA
>JAHRVG010000120.1 GCA_019090795.1 Paracoccaceae bacterium
AGATGTGTATAAGAGACAGCCGGATCACCGAATTGTCGTCTGACGGTGGCGAGTTTGGCAAAGGCCATGTGCGGGCCGAATTCGACATCAAGCCGGATCTGTGGTTTTTTGAATGCCATTTCCCCGGCAACCCGATCATGCCCGGTTGTCTGGGCCTTGATGGTCTCTGGCAGCTCACCGGTTTCAACCTCGGTTGGCGGGGCTGGGAAGGGCGCGGGTATGCGCTAGGCGTGGGGGAGGTCAAGCTGACCGGCATGGTGCGGCCAGAACGCAAGATGCTGACGTACTACGTAGATTTTACCAAAACGATCCAGAACCGCCGCCTGACCATGGGCGTCGCCAATGGGCGAGTGGAGGCCGATGGCGAGGTGATTTATTTGGTTAAAGACATGAAAGTTGCGCTGTCCGCCAGCTAATGGAATAAAAAGGAGAGCGCCATGCGCCGAGTAGTTATCACGGGTTTGGGTATTGTATCCTCGATCGGGAATAATGCCCAAGAGGTCCTGTCTGCATTGAAAATGGGGAAATCCGGCATCACCGCGAATGAGGCGATGATCGAACACGGGTTTCGCAGCCAGATCGCTGGCGCGCCGAATATCGACATCAAGGAACATGTGGAAAAACGCACCCTGCGTTTCATGGGGCCGGGGGCGGCATACGCCCATATTGCCATGCAACAGGCGATTGCCGATGCGGGGCTTGAGGAAAGCGACATTGTGAACCCGCGCACCGGGTTGATTGCCGGTTCAGGGGGGCCGTCCACATCTGCCATGCTGGTTGCACACCAGACTGTGCTGAAAAATGGCGCACCCAAACGGATTGGCCCGTTTGCGGTGCCAAAATGTATGGGTTCCACGATTTCGGCGAACCTCTCGACCGCGTTTAAAATCAAGGGGGTTAACTACTCGATTACCTCTGCCTGCTCCACGTCTTTGCATTGTATCGGCTCTGCGTCTGAACAAATTATAATGGGCAAACAGGATGTCATGTTTGCGGGCGGCGGTGAGGAACTGGATTGGACATTGTCCTGCTTGTTCGATGCCATGGGCGCAATGTCCAGTAAATACAACGACACGCCGGAGCTGGCCAGTCGTGCCTTTGATGCCAACCGCGATGGTTTTGTGATCGGTGGCGGTGGCGGTATTCTGGTGCTGGAGGAGTTATCCCACGCGCAGGCGCGTGGTGCCAAGATCTATGCGGAAGTGACGGGGTATGCGGCCACATCTGATGGCCACGATATGGTTGCACCATCGGGTGAGGGGGGCGAGCGTGCCATGCGTTTGGCGCTGCAAACCTTGGAAGAGGGCCGCAAAGTCGGCTATATCAACGCCCACGGCACCTCTACGCCTGTTGGCGATATTGGCGAAATCGAGGCGGTACGCCGCGTGTTTGGCGCGGGTTCCACCCCGCCTGTCAGTTCCACAAAATCAATGACGGGTCACAGTCAAGGCGCCACTGGCGCGCAAGAGGCGATCTATTGTCTGTTGATGTTGCAAGACGATTTCATTGCCCCCTCGATCAATGTTGAAACCCTTGATCCAGCCCTGAACCCCGCTGAAATAGCCACTACCCGCGTTGACAGTGCGGGGCTGGATACGGTGATGACCAATTCTTTCGGCTTTGGCGGCACCAACGGCTCGATGCTACTTTCAAAGTTTAAGGGGTAATGTGATGACTGAACAACTGGCAGGAAAACGCGGCCTGATTATGGGGGTTGCCAATGAGCGTTCGATCGCTTGGGGCATTGCCAAAGCAATGTCCGAGGCGGGCGCTGAACTGGCTTTCACCTATCAGGGCGCGGCCTTTGGCAAACGTCTGGCCCCCTTGGCCGAGCGGGTCGGGTCTGATTTTATGGTCGATGTGGATGTTACCGATGACGTTTCATTGGACAAGGCATTTGAGGCTTTGCAAGCGCGCTGGGATACCATTGATTTTGTGGTCCATGCGATTGCCTATTCCGACAAGAATGAACTGACAGGTCGAATTCTGGACACCTCGCGTGCCAATTTTAAAAACTCGCTGGATATATCGGCCTATTCCTTCATCGAAATTGCGCGTCGTGCGCATCCGATGATGGTGGAAAACGGGGGTACGCTGATCACCCTGACATATGGCGGTGCGAACCGCGTGACCCCATTTTACAATGTCATGGGCGTGGCCAAAGCAGCGCTGGAATCGGCCACACGATACTTGGCGAACGACCTTGGGCCGGAGGGTATTCGCGTCAACGCCATTTCGCCGGGCCCAATGAAAACCCTAGCGGGTGCGGCAATTGGTG
Source organism: Paracoccaceae bacterium (assembly GCA_019090795.1). Classification (GTDB taxonomy): domain Bacteria; phylum Pseudomonadota; class Alphaproteobacteria; order Rhodobacterales; family Rhodobacteraceae; genus Amylibacter. The sequence goes on from JAHRVG010000120.1 coordinate 2,279, forward strand.
GGGCGCGGCAGACCTTCAAGCATACAGATCAGAATGCACCGTTGCGTTCCAATGCGACATTGGAAGCAGTGGGCGGTACGGCAGTGTACCTGGCCTCTGATGCGGGGGCCTGCACCACCGGCGAAGTCATCCGTGTGGATGGCGGCTATCATGTGCTTGGTATGCCGCAGCCGGAAAATCTGTAAAATAATCCTCTTGCGGCGTGCATATTGCGCACGCCGCATTCCATAGTTTTTGAAACTATCGTCAATAAAGTTGCGCCAAATCAAATAGCAGTCATTTTTTTCTGCTATAGAATGGCGCCCGTTGATAAATAATAACTAGAGAACAGGGAGTCCATAATGTCTGCGAAAACTGTGAAAGAACGTAATCCCAAGCGGAAAATATCTAACGACCGCTATGAGGCCGAACTGGCCCGCCTGCAAATTGAACTGGTCAAAATGCAGGAATGGATCAAGGTCAAGGGCCTGAAGGTCGTGGTGATTTTTGAAGGCCGCGATGCGGCGGGCAAAGGTGGCACTATCAAGCGGATTACCGAACCTCTCAATTCGCGAATTTGTCGGGTTGTTGCCCTGCCTGCGCCAACTGAGCGTGAGAAAACCGAGTGGTATTTCCAGCGTTACGCTGCGCATCTGCCTTGTGCCGGCGAAATGGTGATATTTGACCGCTCTTGGTACAATCGCGGTGGCGTGGAAAAGGTTATGGGGTTTTGCTCTGATGACGAACATCAGGATTTCCTGCGCTCTTGCCCTGAATTTGAACGCATGTTGGTGCGCTCGGGCATTCAGGTGATCAAATATTGGTTTTCAGTCAGCGATGAAGAACAGGAACGCCGGTTCCAAAAACGCCTGACCACGCCAACCAAACGCTGGAAACTGTCACCGATGGATCTGGAATCGCGCAAACGCTGGGTGGATTATTCCAAGGCCAAGGATATCATGTTTGCCCATACCGACATCAAGCAGGCCCCGTGGTATGTGGTGAATTCCGATGTGAAGAAACACGCACGGCTGAATTGCATCACTCATTTGCTGAGCCAGATTCCTTTTGAGGATACCACGCCCGAGCCGATTATTCTGGAGGACCGCCCCCCGCAACAAGGCTATGTGCGCCCCCCAATGAACGATCAGACTTTCGTTCCGGAAATTCACCATTTGGTGTAGTTTCGACCGCTTTCCATTGGGAAAATATTGTGCCACTCTTATATCAACAAGGGAGGCACATCATGCCGATTACTACATGTATTTTCGACGCTTACGGAACACTGTTTGATGTTGCTGCTGCGGCGCGTATGGCTGCGGATGAACCGGGGCGCGATGCGCTGGCGGCCAAGTGGCAAAAACTGTCCTATGAGTGGCGGCTCAAACAGTTGCAGTATACGTGGCTGCGGGCGGTTGCAGGTGCCCATACGGATTTTTGGACGGTTACCCAAAACGGGCTTGATTACGCGCTTGAGGCCACCGGGCTGGACGGCGACGAGGAGCTGCGCGAACGTCTGCTGGCGCTCTATCTGGAGCTTTCTGCTTATCCGGAAGTGCCGGAAATGCTTTCCGCCCTGAAAAATCTCGGTTTCAATACAGCGATCCTCTCAAATGGCTCGCCGGATATGCTGGCGGGGGCGGTGGAATCTGCCGGTCTGGGGCCGCTTCTGGATGATGTCCTCAGCGTTGAGGACGTGGGCGTGTTCAAGCCACACAAGTCGGTCTATGATATGGTTGGCAAGCGGTTCGGATGTACAGCAGATCAGGTTTTGTTTGTGTCTTCAAATGGTTGGGACGCCGCGGCTGCCGCAGGATACGGGTTTTATACCACATGGGTGAACCGCGCAGGAGAGCCGATGGATCGCTTGCCTTGGACCCCGCAACGAGTATTATCTGACCTGACCACAATTCCCCAAATAGCGAGCAGCAATTCATGAAAACCTTCAAAACCTCCGATGGCCTGAACCTTGCCTATCACGATGAGGGCGCGGGCCTGCCGGTGTTGTGCCTGCCTGGCCTGACCCGCAACAGCAGGGATTTCGACTTTGTCGCCCCGCATATGAAACATGTGCGTCTGATCCGGCTGGATTATCGCGGGCGCGGGGAATCGGATTATGATCCGAACTGGAAGAATTACTCGGTCCCGATCGAGGCGCGCGATGTGCTGGAGCTGCTCGATCATCTGGGGCTTGAGAAAGCCGCGCTGATTGGCACTTCTCGGGGCGGGATGATTTCGATGGTTCTGGGAAAGATGGCCAAGGACCGCTTGCTTGGCGTGTTGTTCAATGACATCGGGCCGGTGCTGGAACAATCTGGGCTGGATCTGATTGCAGAATATATCGGCCTTAAACCGCCCTATAAAACGCTGGCCGAGGCAGCAGCGGATCGCCCCAACGTGATGGAAAATTTCGCCAATGTCTCACCCGAACGTTGGTTGGCAGAAGTGACAGCGCAATTTTCCGAGACAGCTGACGGGCTTGAATTGCGGTACGATCCAAAATTGCGCGAGGGGGTTGTTGCGACGCTGGGGGCGGATGCGCCAAACCTTTGGCCCTATTTTGATGCACTTCAAGGGCTGCCACTGGCGCTGGTACGCGGAGAAAACTCCAATCTTTTGACCGCGCAAGCGGCGGCGGATATGCAAGAACGCCGTCCGGATATGATCTTTGGGCAAGTACCGGACCGCGGTCATATTCCCTTCCTCGATGAGACCGAAAGCCTGTCTGTTATTCATGAATGGCTGGGAAAAATGGCGTGAGCGACATAAATATGGTGCGCGCCGCTGCTGAACGCCTGCATGGCAAAGCACGGCGCACACCGCTTTTGTCGTCACCCTTTCTTGATGAATTAGCCGGGCGTCGGGTCTGGGTTAAAGCCGAATGTCTGCAACATACCGGATCGTTCAAATTTCGGGGTGCATGGTCCGCTATTTCCGCCTTGTCAAAGGCGGATCGTGCGTGCGGTGTCATTGCCTTTTCGTCAGGTAATCACGCGCAAGGTGTGGCCTTGGCGGCGGCGCGCCATGGGATCGGCGCGGTGATTATCATGCCATCCGATGCCCCAGTGATAAAAATTGCGAACACCCGCGCATTGGGTGCCGAGGTGGTGATGTATGATCGCGCGACTGAGGATCGCGATGCGGTGGCGGCCAAAATCAATGAGACCCGCAACCTGACCCTGATTAAGCCGTTCGACAACCGGTTTGTAATTGCCGGGCAGGGCACTACCGGTCTTGAGATTGCTGGGCAGGCGCGTGAAGCTGGCGTCACCAAGGCTGAAGTTCTGGTGCCTTGCGGTGGCGGTGGCTTGACATCCGGCATTGCGCTGGCGCTGGAGGCCGAAGCGCCGGACATGGGGGTGCGCCCTTGTGAGCCGGAGGGATTTGACGATGTGACCCGGTCGCTGGCCACGGGGCAGCCTCAGGTGAATGAACGCACTACCGGCTCGATTTGCGATGCGATAATTACCCCCACGCCGGGGCTACTGACCTTGCCGATCATGCAACGCCTGTGCGGGGCAGGCGTTGTGGTCAGCGACGATGAATGCCTGCATGCCATGGCACTGGCCTTTGACCGGTTGAGAATTGTGATCGAACCGGGTGGCGCGGCGGCGCTGGCGGCAGCGTTGTTTCATGGGGATCAGCTAACGGGTACTGACACCATTGTCGTAGTCAGCGGTGGCAATGTTGACAGACCGATGTTTATCAAGGCCTTAACTGATTTTCGGGGCGCGTAGGCGTGGCGCTCTATCCCAGTATTTTCCCCACAATTTCCGCAGTGTTTTTCGACAGGTCTTTGGTATCTGCTATCCGGTGCAGTTGTTCGCGCATCATTTTCTGGCGGTGCGTGTCGTAATAGCTCCATGGCTCAAAGGCGCTGCACATGCGGGCGGTGGTTTGCGGGTTTACCGGATCAAGCTTTAACAGCCAATCGGCAAGGAAGGCATAACCTGCGCCATCCGCGCGGTGAAAACCGGCGTGATGCATGGAGAATGGGCCGATGACGGAACGAAAGCGGTTGGGATTTTTCCAATCAAAATCAGTGTGTTGTACCATTTTTTTAGCGATTCCTAGCGTGTCGGCAGGGCTTGAAGAACCGATTTGAAAGGCAAACCAACTGTCCATAACCAAGCGGTTGTCCCGCCACTGATTATAGAAGCTCTGGGTTACTTCCCCACAGTGATCCGAGCGCATTAACAGGGCAAAGGCCGCCCGTTGTTCGGTCATATTATTGGCGCTGTCAAACTGTGCTTTGGCGCTGCGGGAATCCGGCTCCAGCCGGTTTATGAGTGCTAGGCTGCGCTCGCGCAGGGCGCGTTTTCCCGCAGATGCACTGTCGGGTGAATAGGGGCCATCCACCGCCATTTCAGCGTAGAGGGTATAAACGTCATCCGCCATTTCTTTCGCAATCGCCAACCACAGCCCCCGGTGGGCGGAGTGGATTTTGTCCGGATCAACCGAATGTCCGGCATCGGCGATCAGTTTGGCAAGGCTGGCCTCGCTTGGCAGGCCCAGAACTGCGCCGCGAAAGGCAGGGTCGAGGGTATTATCCAGCACCAGCGCGCGCATTGCTGCGGTGAACTCGCGGGTATCTTTCTGGCCGTGCAGGACCATGTTTTGCAACAAATCCTGGGCATAGGTTTCACCCGCTTCCCAGCGGTTGAACGGGTCGCTGTCATGGGCCAGAACAAAGGCGCGCTCGGTGTTTGTGACCTCCCGTTGCAGGATGACGGGGGCCGAAAATCCGCGCAGCAGGGAAGGGGTGGGTTTCTTGTCAAAACCGGAAACTGACAGGCTTTGGTGCGCCTGATCCAGAATAAACAGTTGTTCCGCAATGGGTTCGTGGCCCTGCACATCCAGAAACCCGATACGGATCGGAATGACCTGCGGGGCCTTATCGGTTTGCCCCGGCGTGGGCGGGTTGTCTTGGGTGAAATTAAGCGTGTAAGTGCCGCCTTCAAAGCTTTCGCTAACATGCACGCGCGGGGTGCCGGCCTGCGAATACCACAGGGAAAATTGTGTCAGATTGCGGCCCGTTGTATCCTCGAAAACCTTGATCCAGTCCTCGATGGTGCAGGCCTGCCCGTCATGGCGCTCAAAGTACAGATCAAGGGCTTTCTTGTAGTTCTCCTCGCCCACCAACAGCTGTAGCATACCGATAACCTCGGCCCCCTTTTCATAGACGGTAGCAGTATAGAAGTTGTTGATTTCAATGTACTCTGTCGGTCGTACCGGGTGCGCCAGCGGGCCGCCATCCTCGCGGAATTGACGCCCACGCAGCATTTGCACATCGTCAATGCGTTTTACGGGAATGGAGCGCTGATCGCCGGAAAATTGCTGGTCGCGGAACACGGTCAGCCCTTCCTTGAGGCATAGCTGAAACCAGTCACGGCAGGTGATGCGGTTGCCGGTCCAGTTGTGGAAATACTCATGGGCAATGATGCCCTCAATACGTTCAAAATCCTGATCCGTGGCGGTTTCGGGGCTGGCCAGAACAAATTTGGAATTGAAAATATTCAGCCCTTTGTTTTCCATCGCCCCCATGTTGAAATCATCCACCGCAACAATCATGAACAGGTCCAGATCATACTCGCGCCCGTAAACTTCCTCATCCCAAGACATGGAGCGTTTCAGCGCATCCATGGCATAGGCGCATTTGTCCTCGTCACCGGGGCGCACGAAAATTTGTAACGCGACCTGGCGCCCAGAGCAGGTGGTGAAACTGTCATCATAAGACACCAGATCGCCCGCCACCAAGGCAAACAGATAGGCCGGTTTGGGCCATGGATCGTGCCAGTTCCCTCTGCCGTCCGGATTGCCGTTTGACAGCAAAACCGGTGCATCCCCGTGAATCTGCACATCAAACACCGCCATCACATCAGGGCGGTCTGGGTAATAGGTGATCTTGCGAAACCCCTGAGCCTCGCATTGGGTGCAATACATGCCGTTCGAGATGTATAATCCGTCGAGCGATGTGTTGGCTGTCGGGTTGATCTCCACCTCGCATTGCCAAAGGAACCCATCCTGGGGCACCAGATCGGCAGGGATCGTCAGGCCTTCGCTGTCCATCTGCAGCTGGTCCTGTTGCACGGGCCGCCCGTCGATAGAGGCAGAAACCAACCGCAGTTCCTGACCATCCAGCCGCAAGTCATGGGGGCCTCCTGCCCGGCGATCCGGATTGGCGCGAAACTGCACTTTTGAGATTACCCGCGTGGCAGTGGGGTGCAGGTGAAAACTCAGACTGACCCTATCCACCCAGAAGGCGGGGGCTTGGTAATCTGACAGAAGGATGCTTGTGTTTTTGGAAGGCGACATTGGGTTCTCCGATTTCGGCTCATTTTGTGGAAAATTCGCGGTGGATCAAGAGTGATTTTCAAATGCAGGGCAGATATTGCACTGGCTCCAAAATGTGCTTGCGCAGCCGCGCGCGCAAAGCTAAACGGACCCAACCACGCCTTGCGGCGCATCGGGGCTTGTTTCCGAATGCTCACTGCAAGACCCCGAGGCGAGTTGGCGGAGTGGTTACGCAGCGGATTGCAAATCCGTGTACACGAGTTCGATTCTCGTACTCGCCTCCAACGTTTTCAATGGGTTAGAAAATTGTTCGCTCATTGGGTATCACCTCAGGTATCAGTTTCACGTTCTGTGCTTGTTCTGTTCGTCGCCTATTTGCGTTTCGCCGCAGCTTGCCGCGCCCGCATTATTTGTCTGGCCTCCCCTGCATATTTAATAATCATCGCCTTTGACGTGTGGCCGCTGTAGCTGGCGATTTCGTCGTCAGTACATTCAGCCCATGCCAATTCCATCACGCCGCGATAGCGCAGCGCGTGTTGATCGTAGGCCATCAGGCCCAGCCGCTTGCGTTCCCGCACCATCACACGGGCCATTGCGTGATAATCCATCTTGGAACCATCAGCGCGGGTCAGGATGTGACGTGCCGGGTGCGGTGCAAAGCGGAGATCAGCCTTGGCGCTATCGAGCGCAGATTTCAGCGCCTCAGTGCAAGGCAACATGAGCGGCTTGTCTGTCTTGTTCTGGCGCAGCTTGAGGGTATCCCCGTCATAGTCGCCCCATGTAAACTCTACCCAATCGCCGGGGCGCTGGACACTGCCCACACCGATTTCAAACATCAAAAGCGGTTCCGCCTCACCCTCTGCCCGCATCAGATCGACCGCCCAATCTGCCCACGGCAAGTGCGGTTTCTGACGATCCTTGGGAACCTTGAGCGGTTCAATGTCGATTGCGGGGTTGTCCTTGCGCCACCGCTTTCGGATCGCCAGCTTGGACAACATGCTAACCGCAGTCGGGATATAGTTCGCAAACCGGACCCGGTGACGGTTCTTTTCCATCGCGTCGTAAATGTCAGCTTGTGTCAGGCGCGCAACGTCAGCCTGCCCGATCTTTTCCTTGAGATATTCGAACACGGGTTCAAGGTCTTTGCGGTAGCGGGGTGAAAAGTTTGCCCACTTGTCTGTCTTGCGCATCGCCTCGATCAGAGCGCCCCAAGAGGTCTTGGCCGCGTGATGCTTGCCGCTCATAATTTCCCAATATTTGCGGTCAAACTCCGCCGTGCCTTCGTCGGCTTCAATCGGCGTGTAGATCATCTTGCCGTTGCTCAGCTTGCGGAAATACCAAAGGCCGCTTTTCGGGTGCTGCCATGTGTGCTTTTTCTTCACCATGCAATCGGCCCGCCCTCTGTAGCTTCACCACGCGCAATCGTTTGCAGTTGTTCCACATCCCAACGCTCATAGCCGCCGATCTTGGTGGGCTTGGGCAACACGCCATCATCCACCAACCCGCGAAACTCCGCTGGCTTCATATCCAGCAGAGCCGCTGCGTTGCGGTCATTGGCAAAGAGGATGTTGTGGCGTTTGGTCATTAGCCTACATTCCCAGCAACAAAGCGGCCAATCTCGCTCAGAGTATGAATGGAAAAACTGCGAACGGTTTTGAGGTCGCTCGTAACAACCTCGCGGTTTTCCGCCCTAAGTTTGGCAATCGCATCATCGGTCATATTGCGGCCATCATAATAGGCCCGCAACATCGGGGCATAGAATTGCTCTTCAAAGTACTCTTGATCGTCGGAATCAATCACTGAAAATTCAAAGCGAGTGAGTTCCGCAGGGCTTTCAAAGCTAACTGAAATGGTGAATTGCTTGACCATCAATTTCGGCGGTTCTGGATTTTCCTCATGCGCATCAGTGCTATAGCGGGCGTTGCCCATCCAAAGAAACAGTCCCTCAAGCACGTCCAACGCAGAATGTGCCGTGGGCAGGTCAGTGATGGTATTGATATTGAGGCGCTGCAATTCCCATGCAGGGGAAAGCGGGTTTGCGCCCGATTCTATCTTGCCGTCACCAGCAGGTGCCCAGTTCATAACACGATGCCCATGTCCGCGTGAAGTGTCGGCGCGCGCAATAAATTCAGCCGCATCCTTGATCGTGCTGGAACCGCAGATTGCAAAGATCAACTTGGCCGCATCACGGGCCGTTACCTGCGCAGCACTGCGCCCACGACCACCCTTGGTCACTTCCTCAGCTTCGCGCAGCGCACGCCATGTGGTCGCCGCCGTTGTTTCATCGACACCGAGTGTCTCTGCAACCTTTTTGGTAAGTTGGCCGGGTGTGGGCATTTCAAGTCTCGCTTTCCTTCATTGGATACCTACACCAATGGGGAAGGTGGCGCAACCCCATTGGTGTAGGTATCCAATGAAAGTACTTAGGCTGCCTTTTTTACCCTAAATTCCTGCACGACTTGTGAAAACAGCGGTTCGGCTTCCTTCATTGCAACGCCGCATATCCTCCACCCTAAGCCAAATCCATAAGTGTCGGAAATGCCTCGGCGCTTCTTTTGAAGTATGAAAGGTGCTTCTTTGCAGTCGCTCGGTCTGCTTTCATACGAATTTGAGCCTCTGCGAAGTTCGCGTTGGGGTTCTTTGCATTATTTGGGGGAAGTATCTCACCCGCTTTGAACGCGCTTAAGGCTGCGCGTGTTACATCGCGGCCCCATGTTATTGTGGGCGGCTTCATTACATTTTCTGCAATGCGCTCTACGTCTACACCTTCAAACCAACCTACAAGATCGTCTATAGAAATACCTGTACGCTTGCCGATTGCGATTGTCGCGTCCAACTTTTTTTCGCTATCGACGCGGGTTATCAAATTTGAGGTGACCCCTGCAAGCGGGGCAGCAGTGGCGGCGGTGATAAAGTGGCGGCGTTTCATTGTGCTATCCCCTCGATCATGCTGGACGTGTCACGCAAAGCTGCGCGCATGTAACTGCGAGCCTCGGTTAAGCTGGTACGTTGCACCCGCTGCCCGTCTGTGGCGTCCAGTGCCAGCACTAGGCAATCGTGAATATCGTTGATCTTTTCAGTAGGCAAAGCGGTATCGTTCGCACAAATGCGTTCTTCGGTCATTGTATTGTCCTTTGGTTTAGTTTAATACTATTAGTATCAATACTGTTAGGTTACCTCATGTCAATACCAAAAGTATCAATAGAGCAAGTCAAGGCCGCAAGAGCGCTGCTTAGGTGGTCACAAATTGACCTTGCAAAAAGTTCCAATATTTCGATTCCAACTATTAAAAGATTGGAAGCCGGAACAGGTGAAATTGGTGGTCGCTTGGAAACCGCAATCGCAATTCGCATGGCCCTAGAAACCGCTGGCGTCGAATTCATTGCTGAGAATGGCGGCGGTGCAGGTGTGAGGTTGAAGTGACGAGTTATCCAGAGTGGTTTGAAAGTTCTCCTTTCAAACCTGAGCAATGCACTCAGGGCGACAGTAATGCCAATATTCTCTATCAGTTTGTTGGGGTTATCAGCTCAAAATGGGAAAGTATCGATCAAGCGCACAATCATTTCCTATTTGAAATTATGGCTGTAAAGGGGGATTCTTCAAACAGGGGCGCTGCACTAATTAATCAAATCACTCTCGGTAAAATAAACGGTATCTCGGCGCGGCATACATTTTCTAAAGAATTGGTATCATTGATCTATAAACCAGATTCTGTGGTCGCCGTGGAGCACAGGAAATTCATTAAGAGGCTTAGCAAGGCCGCTGTGATTAGGAATGAAATCATTCACGGAGTTGTCAGCCATCGGAATTTTAATCAAGTGGATGGCGGTTTTTTTGTCAATCAATCGAACGGGAACAAGAATGCAAACCTGAAGCACCATGTATTGGGTAATGTAAAACAACTCGAATACACGTCTTCAATGATGCGGCAAGTTGTAACTGTTATGAATCAATTGCTATTGGACACTATTAAGTTAATGGAATTATTGTCCGAAAACAAAACAAATGACCAAATTACTTACTTTTGGGAAACGGAATAACCGTTCCCAATCAAAACGCTTTGTCAATTATTTGGCAACCCGCTTTCCATTCCGCAAGATTTTGCGGTTAGCGCCTCTCTAGACGCCAGCACCTTTTTGGCTTTGCACTGAATCATCTCTCGCCCTTCCATGCTCAAGCGAATTTGAGACGGGGACCAAACGATCAGTCCCCTCTCAGGGCATTCCATGAGCTTCATTTGGTAAATTATGAAATGATCCAGTTGCGCGGCGAATTTCGCCACATAACAACAACCATTGATAATCACGCGGCGCTCTTGCAATTGGAATCCTCTTATCCTGACTCGCATTGCCTATTCCTTCCAATCAACCAAAGCCAATGCTTGCGCCGGATCAACACCAGCCTCTTTTGCCAGTGCTAAGGTTTGCACAACAGCAGAGAGGGCGCGGGCGCGGTTGCCAACATCATAGGCTTGCAGGGAACGCATTATGTCCAGCTTGATTTCATTGCCCAGCTTTTCGGTGCATTCCTCTGCTATCGCAGCCGCGATTGGCTGTAGAACCCATTGGGCTAGGTGGCGTTGTGCTTCCCTCACAAGGGGACCCGTCGCCGCTGGTGCAGACAATCCGGGCAAGACACCGAACACCATGCAGATCGAGGCGCGCGCGCCATCTAGGCTTTCGCGGGTCATTGCTTTGGAAAGGTCTGGTGTCAGGTCATTGGGTCGCCAATCAGCCGCTGGTGCATGCCCACCCGCTGCCTGAACATTCACTGATTCGCGCAACATTACCTTGCCACGATTGCCACGGAAACCCCGCGCCAAGCCTTCCAAATCTGTATCCTTGGCCTCTGGATAGGGTACAATCTGCGAACCTAAAGGGGCCATTTCAAACACCTCGGAAAGTGCAGTCTCAACAGCGTTCAACAGCCCCGCTGTGAGTTGCGCCCGTTTCAAAGGCGCGGCCCCATAGTAGGGCGCTGATACATCGCAACCAATTCGGAAATGCAGAACCTCACCAGCCAAAACCGTTTCGGTGCGACCGCCGCCTGCCTCTGACACGGAAACGCGGTAGGCCGTGGGTTTTGCATCAACTGTTTTCAGATCCCAATCAGAGCAAGGAACAAGGCCCGTTTCACGGATCAAGAACAGAGCTTCGCCGCGCAAGGCCAAGGAACGCGCCGCAAGGGCAAGGGATTTTCTGCCCAGCAAATCGGTGCCGGACACATCGCCAAGGGATAACCCGCCTTCCCAGAGGCCAACGCAGGATTGCACGGTGCCAGTCAACTCGCCAATACCGCGCCGCCCAGAAATATAGGATTCCCGCGCCGCCGTTAGTTCAGCAGTAAAGCCGGACATTGCCGAACGGGTTTCTTCTTTTGGTTTTCGATTAAAAGGCCACATATTTACACCCTCCGATATGGGCGCAGCAGATCACCCGCACCGCTGTTTTGCATTGCACGCGCTTTCCATGCCTGATTTCTGGTAATGGCTTGATCCATATTCCCGCCCAGATTGAGGCTGTAACTGGTCGCGCCCGGCTTATCCAAATGATCGTCACCGCTCGCCATGTATTCCGCAAGCCGCCGGAACGCCTCGTTTACCGCCGCCGGAACGCCTCGTTTACCGCCGCCGGAACAGCCATCCCGCCCGCCGTTGCAGTGAAGCGAAAAGGGCCAATGCCGGGCAAGGACAGGCCACCATAGGGGGAAGGGGCAAGGACGATTCCCGCCCAAGCATCATCTTGCCACACATCGGTTGCGGTGATTGTGACAGGGGCAAGGGGCGGTTCCCAAAGACCATCGCCTTCAACGGTCCAGATTACGGCGCGTTCTGAAAACCTGTAGGCGGTGTATTGCTCTATCCGGTGCCAGATCATATCAGCATCGAGCGCCTCCGCTTTGGTGGATAGCCCGGACGGCGTTGCGGGGTAGCTGGCCGGTGCTGATTCATCTTGTCTTATTGTTGGTAGTATTTTTTCGAAGGTCATAGCTCTATCTCCACCGATATTGTGAGTTAGTGCGCCGCTTTGGAAACATCCCCACTCGCTGTACATCCCAAGACCGTGCTTCAATTTGCGCCTCTGAATAAGCGGGGCGCGTGACTGCGCTAATTTCATAAAGCAAGGCTTGGTGAACTGTGCGGATGATGGCGTTATGCGCTCCATTTTCCGGGTCATGGCCTTCATCCTCAACGGTTTCAGCTTCTTTAACTGCCCGCTTTGGGGGGATGCGAAAGCCAGGGGAAAGGCCCATGATAAGACCCGCCGCCAAGCCTGCAAGGAAGTCTCGCACGTAGGAAACTTCCTGCATTTCAGCAGAGATCAGCGCCTCAAACTCCAAGGCGTCCTCGGTGTCCGTTAGGTTCAAGGAACCAGCTGCGCGGGAGGCCAAAGGTTTGTCGTAACTGTGACCAACCAGAAAATGAATATCCTCTTTTGGATCATCAACGCGGTAAGCAAAGGCACGGGGCGCAATCACTTCTTTCTTGGGGCGTCCGGTCCTGCCACCATCTGATAGAACCTGTCTCTTATACACATCTGACGCTGCCGACGAACTC
>JAHRVG010000121.1 GCA_019090795.1 Paracoccaceae bacterium
ATGGACTTCAAAGTGGCGGGTACAGAAAACGGCATCACGTCATTGCAAATGGACATCAAAGTTGCCGGCATCACCACCGAGATCATGGAAAAAGCACTGGATCAAGCCAAAGACGGCCGGTTGCACATCCTTGGTGAAATGTCGAATGCGTTGACTGAAGCTGGTTCGTTTTCCGAGCACGCACCACGCATTGAAACCATCCAGATCAACCCGGATAAAATCCGTGAAGTGATCGGTTCAGGTGGTAAAGTGATCCGTGAAATCGTTGAAGTGTCCGGCGCTAAAGTCGACATCAACGACGAAGGCATCATCAAAATCGCCTCCAGCAATGGTGCGCAAATCGACAAAGCCCGCGCCATGATCATGGAAATCGCAGCAGAACCCGAAGTAGGCGTGATCTACACCGGTAAAGTTGTGAAAGTCATGGATTTCGGCGCATTCGTAAACTTCTTCGGCAAACGCGACGGGCTGGTACACGTTTCGCAAATGGCGGCCGAACGGGTTTCACACCCTAAAGATGTTGTGTCTGAAGGCCAGTCAGTGAAAGTGAAACTGATGGGCTTTGATGACCGCGGCAAAGTGCGCTTGAGCATGAAAGTGGTCGATCAGGAAACTGGTGAGGAAATCGGCGGCTAATACGGCCCGTTGTTAAGAATTAGAAAGGCCTCGCAAGTTTGCGGGGCCTTTTTTTTGGCTTTGGGCCATCACTAAAAAGACCGCTAAAATTGGTTTAATCCTTCGTCTAACAGTGCGGATTTATGACGTTTGGCAAATTCCCATAACCATCAAAATTGTTTCACTTAGGTCAGAGCACGACATCCCGTCTTGTCAAACCGAAGGAAAGAAAATGAAACCCACCGTAAAATCCCTACTAGCTGCTAGTACAATCCTTACCTTTCTTAGCCCTTTTGCAGGTCAGGCCTCAAACGCGCCAGCCACCGCAGAGCTACAAATGCTATCACCTACACAAATTGAGATTTCCCAAGCTCTGTTGGGCGGTCTGACTTTTACGATGGAAACACCGGCCCTTGACGAAGATGTTCTGGTTGCCTGGTCGAGCAGCAGCGCCCAAGATTCTAGCGAAGACAGCGGCGTAAGTGACGACGAAGGCGACGACGAAGGCGACGACGAGGGCGACGACGAAGGCGACGACGAGGGCGACGACGAAGGCGACGACGAAGGCGACAACGAAGGCGACGACGAAGGCGACAACGAAGGCGACGACGAAGGCGACGACGAAGGCGACGACGAAGGCGACGACGAGGGCTCTAGCGGCATGGGTGAGCATGACGGCTAGTCAAAACCCTACTGCATTTTGAGAGAAAATCTATGGTGTGCGGGGTTTCCCACGCATCATAGATTCGTCATAGTTGGGCTTGAGAGCCAATCCAAACCTGAGGATAGAAAATGACCGTTACCCGCACTCATTCCAACCAACGCATGAGCCAGCTTGTTGTTCACAATGATACCGCCTACTTAGCAGGGCAAGTTGCCGACGATTTCAGCGCTGACATCAAAACCCAGACCACCAGTTGTCTGGCCAAGGTTGATGCTCTGCTAACCGCGGCAGGCAGCGACAAGGATCATATCCTGTCGACCACAATTTTTATCCGTACCATGGCTCAATTCGCCGAGATGAATGAAATCTGGGATGCGTGGATTGCAGACCATGGCAAGCCTGCACGGGCTTGTGTCGAGGCCAACATGGCAACCGACCAGATATTGGTCGAGGTCTGCGTGATTGCTGCCGTCAAAAGCTAACAATCCAGCGCGGTGGCGGTTACCCGATCATCACCGCGCGACGCAGAATGTTCAGGCCAAGCAGGAAAAACATCACCAGAACCGTCTTTTGAAATGCCTCGCCGCTCAACCGCCCTCTGAATTTTTCGCCAATCGCGAAACCGATGATGGCGGGAATGGTCATAAATACCGTCAGCCAGATTTTATTGCCCACCAAAATTCCCGACGACCAGTAACTGTACAACAGCGGCATTGTCCCCAGCGTCAGCAGCACACCGATGGCGCGAATGAACTCGTCTTTCGGAGTGCGCCGCGCAATCAGGTAGATCAGCACGGGTGGCCCCCAGATTGCGGTCAATCCCCCCATGATACCCGCAATTGTTCCAGCTACTATCTGCGCAGGCACATCATATTTTTTCGGCAATTCCGGTGGATGCAAAAACAGCTGGACCAAAGCAAAGATGCTAACGGAAATACCTATTGCAAAGCTCAGGGCGCGAGCCGAGATGCCGTGGCTAAACTGTGCAGTTCCCAACAAAAACCCGCACAGGCAAATCGCGAACGGCGCGTATTGGCGTAGCGTCCGGGCAACCTCACCCGCGCGATAGCTTTGCCATATATTCAGCACCAGAATAGGCCCGAGCGTCAAAATAATCGCCTGTCGCGGCTCTAGCAGCGTCACCAGCAACGAAATCGTGACGGTTGGAAAGCCAATGCCGATCAACCCTTTGGCCACGCCTGCCAGCAGAAACACCGCCAGAGCAATCAGAACCTCGTCGCCGGTCATCACATTCTTTCAAATATTTGATCAGATTTTGTAACAGGTACAAAATCCGTATTGCCATACCATGATAGCGGTGTAATTGTCGCCCAAAATCGACCTTTCCCCAAGGAGAAAACCATGTTGGACAAACGTAAATTCTACATCAATGGCGCTTGGGTAAACCCAGCCCAACCCCATGATTGCGATGTAATCAATCCTGCCACCGAAGATGCCTGCGCTGTGATTTCGCTTGGCGATCAAGCGGACACAGACGCTGCCGTTGCTGCGGCCAAAGCGGCTTTTGGTGGCTGGGCCGACACCTCTCAAGCGGATCGGCTAGAGTTGCTTAACGCGCTGTATTCCGAATATAAAAATCGGGCTGGTGACATGGCGGAAGCGATCTCGATGGAGATGGGCGCGCCGATTGACCTCGCCGGCACTGCGCAAGTTGGCAGTGGCATTGGGCACATCAAGGGGTTCATTAAAGCCTTTGAGAATTATGAAGCCGAATCCGCGCCGTGGCCGAATTCCCCAAACGAGCGCCTGATCCGTGAACCTATCGGTGTGTGCGGCTTGATAACACCATGGAACTGGCCAATGAATCAGGTGACGCTCAAGGTTGTTCCTGCATTGGCTGTGGGCTGTACCGTGGTCCTGAAACCGTCGGAAATCGCGCCACTTTCCTCGATCGTGTTCTCGGAGATCATAGATGCTGCTGGTTTCCCCAAGGGCGTTTACAATATGGTTAACGGCGATGGCGCCGGTGTTGGCAGCCAGCTCTCCAGCCATCCGGATCTGGACATGATTTCCTTCACCGGATCCACCCGCGCCGGACGCCTGATCACCAAGGCGGCGGCGGAAACCATCAAGCGCGTGACGCTGGAACTGGGGGGCAAGGGCGCCAATATCGTCTTTGCCGATGCGGATGAAAAGGCCGTGAAACGCGGCGTTCTCCAGTGCTTTGGCAATACCGGCCAATCCTGCAACTCGCCCACCCGGATGCTGGTGGAGCGTTCATATTACGACGAGGCCGTTGAAATTGCGGCTGCAACTGCGGAATCCATTCAGGTGGGCGATCCGGCCAAGAACGGTCGCCAACTGGGGCCGGTTGTATCCCAAGCCCAATACGACAAGATTCAGGGCCTGATTGAGGTTGGTATGAATGAAGGTCGCTTGGTTGCCGGTGGTCTGGGCCGTCCCGAAGGGTTGAATCGCGGCTATTACGTGCGCCCGACAGTGATCGCAGATGTGTCCAACGATATGACCATTGCCCGCGAGGAGGTCTTTGGCCCCGTGCTGGTAATGATCCCCTTTGAAGGGGAAGAAGAGGCCATCAAAATCGCGAATGACACGGTTTACGGCCTGACGAATTATATCCAAACTCAAGACCCTGCCAAGGCAGGTCGGGTTGCCCGCAAGCTGCGCAGCGGTATGATTCGTGTCAACGGGTTGGACGCGGCGCAAGCGGCACCCTTTGGCGGCTACAAACAGTCGGGTAACGGGCGCGAGGGTGGCATTTGGGGGCTGGAAGATTTCACTGAACTGAAACACAGCACCGGCATTCAGGATTAGTCCCTAATTGTTTCCATTATCGAAACAATCTCAGGCGGAGCAATATGATTGCGCCGCCTTTTCAAATTCCCCCAACAGTGCAGAACTTCGAAATATCCTTGCCTGACAGGCCACCATGTGTTCCTTTGGCAACCTATGGGGAACCGGATTAACCCTCAGGGAGAGATTATGAAGAGTATCAAACTATTATTAGCGGCAACACTATTCTGTGCATCCGGCAGCTTGGCCACCGCCAATTCCTGTGGCGGAAGTTTTTCCAGCTTTATGGCGGGCGTCAAGCAAGAAGCCATTTCCAAGGGCCATTCCAAAGGTAGCGTGGACAAGTTTTTCCGCAATGCCGCGATTAGCAAGAAAGTACTTCGGGCTGACCGCTCTCAAGGCGTTTTTCGCCTGACGTTCTCGGCTTTTGCGCAGCGGGCGATCAGCGCCAGCAGGTTGAAACGCGGGTTGCAGAACCACAAGAAATACGCCTCCACCTTTAAGAAAGTGCAACGCACATATGGCGTTGATCCGGCTGTAATGCTGGCGTTCTGGGCACTTGAAACTGACTACGGGGCGTTTCAGGGCAGCTTTAACACATTGAACGCCCTGATCACCCTGAGCCATGATTGCCGCCGCCCTGAATTGTTTCGTCCACAAATTTTTGCGGCCCTGTCATTATACGAACGCGGCGATTTTTCACCCACCAAAACCACAGGCGCGTGGGCCGGGGAAATCGGTATGGTACAAATGTTGCCCGAAGACATCCTGCACCGCGGTGTTGATGGCGATGGCGATGGCAAAGTGCGCCTCAAGACCAGCGCACCAGATGCACTGATGACCGGTGCGCGTTTGCTGTCTGAACTGGGATGGCGCAAAAATGAACCTTGGCTGATCGAGGTGAGCGTCCCCAAATCGCTTAACTGGTCCAAAAGCGGGCTGGATAAAACCATGGCCGTCAGCAAATGGGCCAAGGCTGGTGTCAAAGCGCGCCATGGCGGACTGCCTGCCTCCAGCCTACAAGCCTCGCTGTTACTGCCAGAGGGGCGCAAGGGGCCTGCATTTCTCGCCATGCCGAACTACAAAGTATATTTCGAGTGGAATAAATCCTTTGTCTACGTCACCACGGCGGCCTATTTAGCCACCCGTCTGGCAGGCGCGCCCCGCTTCACGCCAGGCAAACCTGACCCATCATTTTCAGACAAAAACATGCGGCTTTTGCAAAAGAGGTTGGCAAAACGGGGCCATGATGTGGGTAAAATTGACGGTATTCTCGGGGCGAAAACCCGCGCTGCCGTTCAAAAGGAACAGATGCAGCTGGGATTGCCTGCCGATGCTTGGCCAACAGCGGCTTTGCTCAATAAACTCTAGCCCTTGAGGCGCTGTGCGACCACTTGCACAGCGCTGGCAATCGCGTCCTCAATGGACAGGTTGGTGGTGTCGATCAACACCGCATCATCCGCTGCAATCATCGGGGCCTCGGCGCGGCCTGCATCGCGGGCATCGCGAGCTTTGACATCTGCCAGAACCGTTTCATAAGTTGTATCGCTGCCCTTGGCGCTCAGCTCCTGAAACCGCCGTTCGGCGCGGGTTTCAGGATCAGCGGTAACGTATAATTTCACATCCGCGTCGGGGCAAATCACTGTGCCGATGTCGCGGCCATCCAAGATAGCCCCGCCTTGGCGGCGGGCAAAATCATGCTGGAACGCCAGCAGCGCTGCGCGCACTTCGGGGATCGGCGCAACCTTGCTCGCCGCTTGTGCCACTTCGGCGCTGCGCAGATCATCGCCCATCAAATCTTCGGCCGTTAATGCAAGAGCAACCTCTTCAGGTGAGGCATCACTCACCATGACTTTGCGCCCAACTGCACGATACAGCAGGCCGGTATCAAGATGAGCAAACCCGAAATGCGCCGCCACAGCCTTGGAAATCGTACCCTTGCCTGCCGCCGCAGGGCCATCAATCGCAACAGTGAAATTCATGCTAATGATTATCCCGCTGTACCTGCGCCCCAAGGCCCGTCATCAATCCCTCAAACACCGGAAAGCTGGTGGCAATCGCACCGGCGTCGTCAATGCTGACAGGTTTGGCAGTCGCCAGCCCCATGCACAGGAAAGACATGGCAATCCGGTGGTCGAGATGGGTTTGCGCAGTAATCCCGCCTGCGACATCACCGTCCTGACCATGCACAATCAGGAAATCCTCGCCCTCCTCAATGGTCACGCCCATGGCTTCCAGCCCGCGCGCCATGGCGTCGATCCGGTCACATTCCTTGACCCGCA
Source organism: Paracoccaceae bacterium (assembly GCA_019090795.1). GTDB lineage: Bacteria > Pseudomonadota > Alphaproteobacteria > Rhodobacterales > Rhodobacteraceae > Amylibacter. The sequence continues at coordinate 6,337 of JAHRVG010000121.1, forward strand.
ATTCCTTGACCCCGCGCATCACAGTTTTGCCTGAAGCGAATGCGGCAAGGGCAGACAAGATCGGGTATTCGTCGATCATCGAGGGCGCGCGATCAGGGGGCACCTCAATGCCGCGCAACTGGCTGGCGCGCACCCGCAAATCAGCAACGGGTTCGCCGCCCTCTTCGCGCGCATTTTCATAGGTGATGTCGGCCCCCATTTCCAGCAGAGTGGTAAACAATCCCGCCCGCGTCGGGTTCAGGCCGATGTTGGGCAGCAGGATTTCCGAACCCTCCACAATCAGCGCCGCCGCCACCGGGAAGGCCGCCGAACTGGGATCGCGCGGCACCGCAATAGTTTGGGGGGTCAGTTCCGGCTGGCCTTGCAAGGTGATTTCATAGCCAGCGCCCGTTTTTATCGTTTCAACCTGCGCCCCAAACCCCCGCAACATGCGCTCCGAATGGTCGCGGGTTTTCTCGCGCTCGATCAGAACGGTTTTGCCCGGCGCATTCAGCCCGGCCAGCAACACCGCAGATTTGACCTGCGCAGATGGAAACGGCGAGGTATAACGCGCCGGCATCGGATCACGCGCGCCCACCAACGTCAGGGGCAACATGCCCTTGGCACGCCCCACCGATTGCGCGCCAAACAATTTCAACGGATCCAGAATGCGGCCCATAGGGCGAGAGCGAAGCGACGCATCACCGGTGAATGTCGCCGTGATCGGGCTGGTGGCCATTGCCCCCATGATCAGACGCACGCCGGTCCCTGCATTCCCACAATCAATCACATCTTCGGGTTCGGCAAATCCACCAACACCCACACCGTTAATGATCCATTCACCCGCGCCCAAACGCTGTACATCCGCACCAAATACCGCCATCGCCTTGCCGGTATCAAGCACATCCTGCCCCTCCAGCAAGCCGGTCACATGGGTTTCGCCAACAGTCAGTGCCCCCAGAATAAGCGCCCTGTGCGAGACCGATTTATCACCGGGAATAAGCGCGGTTCCCTTCAGCGCTGCCGATTTTCGCGCTGTCATCGGGATCGGGGTGCCGTGGCCTGCCATGGGGTATTCCTATTCGTAGCGTTGTTCACTTGGCTATAGTCGATCACCCCAAGCGCGACAATACTTATGCCACTGAAGTGATTTTCAACTTTACGCCGCCTTCGGGACGCAAAGTCAGCACCAGCTGCGGTTTCGGGTCCACGCCTTTGATCCGCTCAAACCGATAGCGCGAGATCAGCGTCGCCAGAATGATCTGCGCCTCAACCATGGCAAAATGCGCACCAATGCACACGCGCGGGCCATCGGCAAAAGGCAGATAGGCATACCGGTCGTGTTTGGCATCCGGCCCAAAACGCTCAGGGTTAAAGCTATCGGGATCATCCCACAGCTGCACATTGCGGTGCAGGGCATAGATCGGCAGCATGATGGTATCTTTGGCCCGCACCTCGCGACTGCACAGCTCATCCGCTGCTTGCGCAGTTCGCGACAAAAAGGCAGCCGGTGGATAAAGGCGCAGTGTTTCCTTGATCACCTTTTCCGTGAAGGGCAGTTTTCCAATGTCTTGCGGCCCCGCAATACGGCCCTGTAAAACCGATTGCGCCTCACTGCGCAAACGATCCTGAACATCCGGATCGAAGGCACAAAGATAGAGCGCCCAAGCCAAGGTTAGCGCGGTGGTTTCATGGCCCGCGACGATGAAGGTCAGCAAATTATCCCGCAGTTCGGCTGGATTCATCTGCTTTTTGGTTTCAGGGTCCATTCCCTCCAGCAACAAATCGAGCAGGTCCGGCACAGGCTTGGCCCCCGCCAGACGACGCCGTTCAATCGCTTGATCAGCAACCGTTTTCATATCTGCCACCGGATTGCCTCCCGACAAACGCGACAGGCGGGGCACCCATGTCGGTACACCAATCACATCTAACAAAGACACCCGCGCCGATTGGTCGATAAATGCGTTGATTGAGCGGTGCACGGCGTCACTGCCCATGGTGCCGGACCCGGAAAAAGTGACGTTGCTGATGACCTCAAAGGTGGCCTGCACCATTTCGTCGAACATATCGACAGTCCCATTTGTACTTTCCAGACGCGCGCAAACGGCCTCGGCCGCCGCCGACATAATCGGTACAAGGCCTGCGATATTGCGGTGTGAAAACACCGGCGCAGCGGCACGACGTTGCCAGCGCCAATGGGCGCCCTCGGCAATGAACAGGCTATCACCAATCGCCGGGCGCAGCAGGTTTTTAGTGATGTCGGATTTTGGGTAATTGTCGAGGTTGTCTTTCAAAATACGGCGCAGCGCGTCTGGATCCATCACCATATGCCAGCGCACAAGGGCGGTTTTGCCGCTTACCATGGGTTGTTTGGTGCACAGGTCCGGTATAATTTCCAGCAGGTTCCGGCGCGCGGTACTCAGGGTTTCCATGATGCCAAGGGGGCGCGTTACCAAGGGAACCTTGACCGGCTGTTCAGGCGGGTATTGGCCAACTGGCATCGGGCGCACTCCTGTGTCGGGACAAGCCTAACATAACCTCGTTTTGTGCAAGTTCCAGCAGAGTTTCAAAGAGAATGTTACACCTTCACCCGCGCGGCCGATGGATCATACATCGGTTTTAACGAGGCCTCAGCCTTCACCCGCACCCCGGCGATTTCGATTTCATAGGATGAGGCCAGAACCTCTGCGGCGGTCTCGCCCTCACAAGGCACATAGCCCATGCCGATGGCAGCACCCAAGGTATGGCCGTAGTTCCCCGACGATAGGTATCCAACGTTTTCACCATCACGGATCAAGGCTTCGTTGTGATAAAGCAGCGGCTCCGCGTCATTCAGCCTGAACTGCACTAGGCGTTTTTTCAGGCCCACGTCCCGCTTACGCAACACCGCATCGCGGCCAATGAAATCGGTCTTGGCAGTTTTTACCGCAAAACTAAGCCCTGCCTCCAGCACATGGTCCTCGCTGGTAATGTCATGGCCAAAATGGCGGAAGCCTTTTTCAATCCGGCAACTATCCATCATGTGCATACCACAGAGCTTCAGGCCCATGTCTTGCCCCGCCTCAAACAGGGTTTCAAACACATGGCCTGCCTGATCGCTGGAGACGTAGATCTCCCAACCCAGCTCGCCGACATAAGTCAAGCGATGTGCCCGCGCCAGCCCCATGCCGATCTCGATGTCCTGCGCCGTGCCAAAGGGGTTCACCGCATTACTGAAATCCGCAGGCGATACTTTTTCCAACAGCGCACGGGAATTCGGGCCCATCACCGCCAACACGCCCTCACCCGCTGTCACATCGGTAATCACAACATTGAAATCACCGATATGACGCATCATCCACGTCTGGTCTGCAAGCCGTGTGGTGGATGGCGTCACCACCAGATAGATGGCTTCCGACAGGCGGGTGACGGTCACGTCGGCCTCAATCCCCCCACGGGAATTCAGGAACTGAGTGTAAACGATTTTGCCAACCGGAACAGAATAATCCCCACCACCAATGTAATTCAAAAATGCCTCGGCATCGCGGCCCTCGACGCGGATTTTGCCAAAAGATGTCATGTCATACATGCCGACATTCTCACGAACAGCGCGGTGCTCGTCGGCGGAATTTTCAAACCAGTTTTGCCGTTTCCAACTGTAGCGATATTCCCGTTCCTGACCCGCATTCGCAAACCAATTGGCCCGCTCCCAGCCGCCCGCCTCACCCATCACCGCGCCCTGTTCCAGCAGATGCGCGTGAAATGGAGAGCGGCGAATACCGCGCGCGGTAGCCTTTTGGCGAAACGGAAAGTGGTCCGCGTAAAGCAATCCCAGCGTTTCCTTGGAACGTTCATATAAATACCGCTGATTGCCCTGAAAAGGCTGCATCCGGGCAATGTCAACGCCCCCCAGATCAAACGGTTTTTCGCCATCCTCCATCCACTGTGCCAGCGCCATGCCGACTCCACCTGCGGACTGAATGCCGATAGAGTTGAACCCCGCCGCAACCCAGAAATTATCCATCTCAGGCGCAAGTCCCAGATGATAGGCATCATCAGGGGTAAAGCTCTCGGGGCCATTAAAGAAGGTGTGAACCCCAGTCTTGGCCAACAACGGCAGACGGTTGCATGCGGCCTCTAAAATCGGTTCAAAATGGTCAAAATCCTCCGGAAGCTGGTCAAATTCAAAGCTGTCGGGAATACCTTTCATGCCCCAAGGCTTGGCATTTGGTTCAAACGCGCCCAGCATGATCTTGCCCGCATCCTCTTTGTAATAGGCGCATTCGTCAGGCACCCGCAGCACCGGCAATTGTTGCAGCCCCTTGATCGGTTCGGTGACGATATAAAAGTGCTCGCATGCATGCAGCGGTACGTTTACACCCGCCATGCGCCCGACCGCGTGCCCCCACATTCCGGCGCAATTCACCACCATATCGGCGGTGATATGGCCCTTTTCGCCATTTTCACCATCAATTTCCCAATCCACGCCCGTTACTCGACGTCCCTGTTTGGCAAGGCCCGTCACTTTGACCCGCTCCAACACTGTGGCACCCATTTGGCGCGCACCTTTGGCCATCGCCAGCGCAATGTTTGTCGGATCTCCCTGCCCGTCTTCGGATATATAAATCCCCGCTGTCACATCGGAAATATTGAGATGTTGATAACGCTGTTTTACCTCGGTGGGCGAAATTTCATAGGCATCGACGCCAAAGGCTCGGGCCATTGTCGCCTGTCGTAAAATCTCTTCGCGGCGCTCATCCGTCAACGCAACAGTAATGGAACCCGTGGTTTTCAACCCAGTTGAAAGGCCGGTTTCCGCTTCCAGTCCTGCATAGAGATCACGGGTGTATTTCGCCAGTTTGGTCATGGTCGAGCTGGCGCGCACCTGCCCGATCAGACCCGCCGCATGCCATGTGGTGCCGGATGTCAACTGCTTGCGTTCCAGCAACACGACGTCCTTCCACCCCAACTTGGCAAGGTGATAGGCAACGGCACAGCCGATGACGCCACCGCCGATGATAACCGCGCGGGCGTGGTTTGGGACTTTAGTCATGGTGTAATCTCCGCGAGATTTCTGCGATGTGGGCGGGGCCGACTTCACAGCAGCCCCCCACAATGGTTGCGCCGATGTCAATCCAACCTTGAACGTGATCGGCATATGCGTTGGGTGTCAGATCGGTGCGGGCGGTCAGGATGTCCACCGTGCCGCCCTGTTTGAGGGCCTTGATTGAGGTGAAACCGTTGGCATAGGCACCGCAAGTAACGCCGGTTGCGGCCACAATCGGCAAGCATTCATTAATCGCTTCGGGAATGGAGCAGTTCAACAAGATTGCCTCTGCCCCCAAGCCTGACAAAGCTGCCAAAGCCTCTGGTAACGCTTCGCCCGAACGCAGGTTCGGACTGCCATCGTCCGCAACCGTCAAACCGACCCAGACCGGCAGGCCAGTTTCGACAGCAGCGGTGCAAGCGGCTGTTGCTTCGACGATAGAGGCCATGGTTTCACATTGGATCAGGTCAACCTTGCCTGCCTGCTCTGCCACAATCTCGCGATAGAGGCGCAGGTTTTCGTCAAAGTCAGGGGAAAGATCTGGTCGATAAGACGTATGCAATGGCGGCAAGCATCCGGCAACGCGCACCTTCCTTCCGACCTTGTCCCGCGCTGCATTCGCCAGATTAATCGCACGGGCCTGCAACAGCTTGAACCACTCCGGTTTGCCATAGCTCTGCATCCGTTCCGGCGTTGCTGAATAGGCGTTGATGGTGATGACCTCTGCCCCTGCGCGGATAAAATCCTCATGCACGGCTTGTACGATTTCCGGCTCGTCCAGCAAAACCTTGGCGGACCACATGGGGTGAGCAGGAAAGGCTGAGCGTTTGAGCAATTCCTGCCCCATGCCGCCATCCAGAAGGGTGATATGTGTCATGCGCGGAACCTCTCATTTGATGGATCCCAAAGCGGTTGGTCCTCTTGAACCACGGCTCGGCAGCGTTCCCCGTATATTTCCACCTCCACTTCGGTTCCTGCCACCGCCAGATCGGCCCGTATCATACCTAGCGCAACACTGGCATTCACCCGATACCCCCAAGCGCCAGAGGTGGTTTCGCCGACAATTTCACCACCGTGCCAAAGCGTTGACATGTAAGGCGCATCCGCATCGCCTGCCTCCACTATCAATGTCACGAAACCCTTCTTGCGCCCCTGTTGCAGCTCATTCTGAATCGCAGTTTTGCCGGTGAAATCAAACGGCTTATCCAGCTTCACAAACCGCGCAAGGCCGCCCTCAAGCATCGAATAATCCGTCGACAGATCGCCTTTCCACGCGCGGTAACCCTTTTCAATACGCAAGCTGTTCAGGGCGTACATGCCAAAGGGTTTTGCACCAGCCGCCAGCACAGCGGCGTAAATCGGCGGCATATCTGCGTTGGCCGCGTGGATTTCCCAGCCCAATTCGCCCGCAAAAGACACCCGCACCAACAAGGATTTTTGCCCGGCCACAGTACATTGTTGATGGGTCAGCCAGCCGAGCGACAGGTCCGCGTCACTCAATCCTGCCAGCATATCGCGCGACTTAGGGCCGGTGACGATCAGCGTAGCAATCTCGGCCGAGCGATCCCGCACAGTCACGGTCGAGGGCACAGAATCCCGCAGCAATTCCCCGTCATGCCATTGCGCAGCAGCCGCGGTGATCAACGTGAAGTGATCAATCCCGAAACGCAAACAGGACATCTCGGTCAGGATCCGCCCGCGTTTATCCGCCACATAGATCAGGTTCATCCGCCCTGCCTTGGGAATTCCGCCTGTGCAGAACCCGCGCAGCCAGTCTTCAGCGCCTGTGCCCGACACCTCAAAGCGTGAAAACCCAGACAAATCAAGCACACCACAATCATCGCGAACCGCCTCGCATTCCTGTTTGATCCGCGCAGACCAAGGGCCGGAACGCCCCCAGGTGTGTGTCGCCGCCTCGGACGTGTCATCACCCTCCATCGCAAACCAGTTGGCGCGTTCCCAACCGGAATAAGCGCCCATCACCCCGCCCAGTTCCTTAACCGCACCGTGGTTCGGAGACAGCTTCCTATCGCGCGCCGCAGGCCATTCGTGTTGGGGGAAGTGCATGGCGTATTCATTGCCGTACACCTCCATACCTTTGAGGTTGCAGTATTCCTGATCGGTGTAATCGGTATAGCGGCGCGGATCGACAGCCCACATATCCCACTCGGTTTGCCCCTCAACGATCCATTCCGCCAGCACTTTGCCAGCCCCGCCCCCTTGGGCAATGCCAAAGGTGAACACACAAGCCTCGAATGCGTTTGGCACGCCCGGCATTGGCCCTAGCAGCGGCAGGCCATCCGGCGCATAGGGGATCGGACCGTTGATCACGCGGTTAATACCTGCTGTACCCAAAAGCGGCACCCGCGCCATGGCATCCTCTATGTGGCACTCGATCCGGTCCAGATCATCGGGGTATAGTTGGAAACTGAAATCATCGGGCATTGGATCAGAGGGATCAACCCAATGTGCCTTGCAGGTATTTTCATAAGGGCCAAGGTTAAAGCCGTGTTTTTCCTGCCGCAAATAATAGGAACTGTCCACATCGCGCAACAGCGGCAGCTTGCCATGGGTGCGGGTGTGCGCCTCCAATTCCGGTATTTCCTCGGATAATAAATACTGGTGGCTCATTACCATCATCGGCACAGTTCGTCCGCCAAACGGCTTGAACCACTCGCCCACCCTCTGAGCATAGTACCCCGCCGCATTGACCACATATTCACAGCGAATATCGCCCTTGTCGGTATGCACAATCCATTCGCCATTTTCACGACTAACACCCGTCGCAGGCGAAAATCGCAAAATCCGCTGCCCCATATCACGTGCGCCTTTGGCTAGTGCTTGGGTCAACTGCGCCGGATCAATATCACCGTCATGCGGATCAAAAAGCGAGCCGAGCAAATCATGGGTTTCCAGAAAAGGATAGCGTGCTTGGGTCTCGTTTGGATCAAGGATTTCAATATTCATCCCCTGATAGCGCCCCATGCCAGCAGCGCGCTCAAACTCTTGCATCCGCGCCTTGGAATGCCCCAGACGGATCGATCCTGTGACGTGGTAATTCATCGGGTAATCGACCTCGGCCCCCAGTTTTGAATACAGCTCGGTTGAATAACGCTGCATATTCATGATCGACCAACTGGTGGAAAATGTCGGCACATTACCAGCCGCATGCCACGTGGACCCCGCCGTCAATTCATTCTTTTCCAACAGCACACAATCGGTCCAGCCCATCTTGGCCAGATGATACAGTGACGACGCGCCAATGACTCCGCCGCCGATGATAACCACACGGGCCGTAGAGGGAAAATCAGACATGACAGTCCTTTCAGTCAACTAGCAGGCGGGCAGCAAGCCCCCCGAATACAATTGCAGTAATCTTGTTCAAGATGCGCACACGGCTGCGCAATGCAGTCGAAAAATAACCTGCCGCCGCACCCAGCAGCAGGGAAAACGCCAAACCGACAATCTGGAAAATCGCACCCAGCAGCAGGATTTGCTTCCAGACGGGGCCAAGGGTCGGATCGGTAAACTGCGGGATGAAAGCGAAAATAAATAGCATGGTTTTTGGGTTCAGAACATTGGTCATAAATCCGCGCCGGATGGCCTTAGACACAGACGAAGCGGCGCTGACATCCCCAAAGTCACTGCTACTGCGCCACGCTCCCCATGCAAGATAAACCAGATAAGCAGCCCCGGCATAGCGGATCAAATCATAAGCTGACGGATTGGCCAACAACAGCGCAGACACACCCGCGGCTGCCCCGCCAATATGAATGATCATCCCAAGATTAATGCCCAGCGCCGCCGCCATGCCAATTTGTGGTCCCCCAGAAATGCCGCTGGCAGAAACAAAAATAAAGTCCGCCCCCGGCGTCAAGTTAAGCAGTAACCCCGCAACAACGAACGCTATCAGCGTTTTCGGGTCTAAGGCGAGAACAAGCTCCAACATTACCACTTGTCCAATTGGGGTAGACCATCCGCGATATCATAGTAGTCGCCTTTATCTGCAATGCAGATGTGCTTCGCGGTTTGCAGGCCCGTTGACCCGTCCAGCGTTCCCATCCCGACGGATGTACGCTCCTCGCCGTCCATTTCCCAAAACAGCGACGCGCCGCATTCTTTGCAAAAACCACGCCGTGCCCAATCCGACGACCGATACCACTTCAATCCGTCATCCTTGATGATTGTCAGCTTGTCGCTCGGCACCTGCGTAGCCGACCAATAATGCCCGCTGGTTTTGCGGCATTGTGTGCAATGGCACGCCAATGGCGGTCGCAATTCCCCCGACAGCTCAAACGCCACCGCGCCACATTCACAGGAACCTTTGTGCATCATACTCTCCTTAATAAACCGGCGGGGCGATCACCCAGATCACCACTGCCGGAACGCCTTGGGGGTTTTCCCAACGGTACGCCTCGCCGCGAATGCGAAAGCTGTCGCCGGGGTTCAGATCAAACTGGCGCGCTCCAACCCACAGGCGCAGTTGGCCGGACACCAGATAGCCCACCTCTTGCGTCGCGCGCTGCTCATAACTGTCGCGCCGTGTACGCGGCGCAAAGGTAGATTGGAACACCTCGAAATCATCGGTCAGATCAGGGGAGAGCAATTCCTCAGTCAGCCCGTTCTCGCCGGTACCAATGCGACGTCTTGCATCGGCGCGCACAACAAAGCCTTCTTCCTCGCGAACCGCTGGTGCTTGTCCAAAGAACAGTGACAAAGGCACCTCCAACGCCTTGGCCAACCCTTTAAGGTCTTCTACCGAAGGGTGTGAAATATCGCGTTCAACCTGTGAAATCCAGCCGACAGACCAGCCTGTCTTTTCCGATAGTTGCCGCAAGGTCATGCCGCGCGATTTGCGCAAGGCGCGCAGGTCAACCCCTAGGGAGGCAGGACTATGAGGGAAGCTATCAGGCATCGGGGCTCCGTGAAATTATTCATAAAAATTTCACGAAAAATTTCGTCTGTGCAAGTCAGATTGCGACAAGGCGCTTCGCTTTTAGGCAATCCAGCCAGATTATTTGGCGGTCAGCTCCAAAACGCGTGGCCCAATCGCCTCAACTATCAGCAAAACCCCCGCAGGATTCGGGTGTATCTGGTCCGCCTGCATAAACGTCGGATCAGGCAAGCCCGTCGCCGCATCCATGATTGGCGCAAAGAAATTCGACGCGTAGAGAGCCCCGTATTGCGCTGCCAATTCCGGATACATCGCCTCAACCGCCGCCTGATACTCTGGCCCGAAATTGCGCGGCGCAGGCAACCCCACCAACAACACAGGCAAACCACGCGCAATGGCCCCTTTGAGTATTCCCGCAAGGTTTTCACGACTGGAAACCGGATCAACGCCGCGCAAAAAATCATTCCCCCCGAGTATGACGATCAGCGCCTCAACCTCAGGGCTCAGCGTCCAATCCAGCCGCGCCAAACCACCCGCCGTGGTATCGCCGGAAACCCCCGCGTTCAATACCGATATATCTGCCCCCTGCCCCTGC
>JAHRVG010000122.1 GCA_019090795.1 Paracoccaceae bacterium
GCCGGGAATGGCATCCAGCTTGTCCAGGGCACGCTGGACAAGCTGGATGCCATTCCCGGCTATGCAACGCAGCCCGAGAATGACGTTCTGCGCAAGGTGATCCGCGACGTGGGCTGCGCGGTTATCGGCCAGACGGCCGATATCGCCCCGGCCGACAAACGGTTTTACGGGGTGCGCGATGTCACTGCCACGGTGGAATCGATTGACCTGATCACCGCCTCCATTTTGTCAAAAAAGCTGGCAGCAGGGCTGGAGGCACTGATCCTCGATGTGAAATGTGGCAATGGCGCATTTATGGCAACGCTGAAACAGGCCACAGAATTGGCGCAGTCACTGGTCGGGGTGGCCAATGGTGCGGGGTGCCGCACGTCGGCACGGATTACGGATATGAACCAGCCCCTTGCAAGTGCTGCTGGCAATGCGGTGGAAACCGCCAATGCGGTGGCGTTCCTGACAGGCGATGCAGTGGATGCGCGCTTGTGGGAGGTTGTGTGCACACTTGGCGGTGATTTGCTGGCACTGGCGGGGCTGGCTGGGGATCAGACGCAAGGGCGCGACAAGATTGAGGGGGCGTTTCGCTCGGGTGCTGCGGCAGAACGGTTTGGGCAAATGGTGGCGGCGTTGGGCGGTCCGGTGGATTTCATGCAAAATGCGGCGCGGTATTTACCTGCGGCCCCGGTGACGAGGGATGTATTCAGCGATACGGGATTTGTCACCGCCATCGACAGTCGCGCAATTGGCCTTGCGGTAATTGAGCTGGGCGGCGGGCGGCGGCGGGCCAGTGACCGGATTGATCCCTCGGTAGGTTTTTCGAAACTTGCGCCAATCGGGGCTGAAATATCCAAGGGCCTGCCAATCGGGTTCGTCCATGCGGCGGATGATGCGGCGGCAGAGGATGCAGCAAACGCCTTGCGCGCGGCCTATCAACTCGCCACTGTGCCCCCCAAGGAAACGCCCCTTTTTCTGGGGCAGATTTCGGGCACGGAGGCGCAGTAACCATGGCCAGAGCATTTCTGTTTGTTCTTGATTCCGTCGGAATTGGCGGCGCGCCGGATGCTGCGGATTATGGTGACGCAGGGTCGAATACAGTTGGCCACATTGCACAGGCTTGCGCCGCTGGCAAAGGGGATCGTGACGGGCTGCGCCACGGGCCGCTGACCCTGCCAAATTTGGTGGCTATGGGCCTTGGGGCCGCTTGCACGGATGCAACGGGGCAAATCCCGAACGGACTGGAAGGCACGCCCCGCAACCCATGGGCCGTGGGGGTGGAAACCTCGAACGGCAAGGATACACCCTCGGGACATTGGGAAATTGCCGGTGTTCCGGTCACCTTTGACTGGACAGTTTTTCCGGACGAAAACCCGTCCTTGCCCGCTTGGCTGATCCGCGATTTGACAAAGCAGGCTGGGCTGAGCGGATTGCTCGGCTGTCGGCATTATTCCGGCACCGCCGTGATTGATGATTTCGGGGCGGAACACATGCGCACCGGCGCGCTGATTTGCTACACCTCAGCCGATAGCGTGCTGCAACTGGCCGCCCATGAAGAGAGTTTCGGGTTGGAACGGCTCTACGCGGTTTGCGAGATTGCCCGCAAGCTGGTCGACCCGATGTCCCTTGGTCGCGTCATTGCGCGCCCGTTTGTTGGCGATGCGTCAAGCGGTTTCACCCGCACCGGAAACCGCCGCGATTATGCCATGCCACCGCCGGGCGTCACCGTGTTGGACCGGCTAACGGATGCGGGGCGACATATTATCACCATGGGCAAGATCGGCGATATTTTCGCCCACCGCGGGGTTGGCGATGTGCGCAAGGCCTTTGGCAACATGCCGCTAATGGATAAGACCCTGACGGCAATGGATGACCTCGCCAATGGCGGCTTTTTGTTTGCCAATTTTGTCGATTTCGATTCCGAATTTGGCCACCGCCGTGATGTGCCGGGCTATGCTAACGCGCTAGAGGAATTCGATGCTCGGATGCCCCAGGTTTTCGCCAAACTGCGGCGCGATGATTTGCTGATCCTGACAGCAGATCACGGCAATGACCCCACGTGGCGCGGCAGTGATCACACCCGCGAACAAGTGCCGGTTTTGATACGCCTCGGGGATGCCGCACCTGCCTCACTTGGAAAGCGGGTGATGTCGGATATGGGGGCCACTGTAGCGGCGCATTTGGGCGTGGCACGGGGTGAGGTTGGTAATAGTTTTCTGGATATGATAGGTTCCAAGACATGAACACAGCTTTGAAATCGGTGGGTGATGCCACTGGAGACGCGCGAAATCCGGGCATGCCGCTGGATCTGGAATGGGTCGCGAGCGCGCGCGCCAACCGTTCTGCCATTGAACGACGTGCGGCGACAATTGGCACGCGGCGCACCGTTAAAAAGGCGCATCAAGCGGCTTGGCTGATCAAGGCGATCAGCTGTATGGATCTGACCACGCTATCGGGGGACGACACAGAGCAACGGGTAAAACGCCTGTGCATGAAAGCGCGCAATCCGGTGCGAAGGGATTTGCTTGAGGCCATGGGGTTGGGCGAACAGGTTGTGACCACCGGTGCTGTTTGTGTCTATCACGAGATGATTCAAACTGCCCTGCGCGCGCTGGAGGGTACGAATATTCCGGTGGCGGCGGTGTCCACGGGCTTTCCTGCTGGCCTGTCGCCGCTGCATTTAAGAGTGCAGGAAATAAAGGAATCCGTGGCCGCTGGCGCGCAGGAAATCGACATCGTGATTTCGCGCCGCCATGTGCTGACAGGCAACTGGCAGGCGCTTTATGACGAGGTGCAGGAATTTACCGCCGCTTGTGGCGATGCCCATATCAAGGCCATTTTGGCAACCGGGGAACTGGGCACCCTGCGCAATGTGGCGCGGGCATCCTTGGTTTGCATGATGGCGGGGGTTGATTTCATCAAAACCTCAACCGGCAAAGAATCCGTTAACGCCACCCTGCCCGTCAGCCTGACCATGGTGCGCGCTATCCGTGATTACCGTGAACGCACCGGGGTGCTGGTGGGGTACAAACCTGCTGGCGGTATTTCCAAGGCTAAGGACGCATTGGTGTATCTTTCCTTGATGAAGGAAGAACTGGGCCGCGCGTGGCTGGAGCCGGAACTGTTCCGCTTTGGCGCGTCCTCCCTGCTGGGCGATATTGAACGCCAGCTAGAACACTTTGTAACTGGCCGCTACTCAGCCAGCTTCCGCCACGCTATCGGATAAAACCATGACAATTGCAGAGATATTAGAGACGATGGAATACGGCACAGCACCAGAGAGCGCAAGCGAGGCAACAGCTTGGCTGGAGCGCAAGAGCCGCCAGTTTGGCCACTTCATTAACGGGGCGTTTTCATCGCCTGACGGGGGCAGTTACTTTGATACGCTGAACCCCGCTGACGGGGCCGTTCTGGCGCAGATAGCGCAAGGAAATGCTGCTGATGTGGACCGCGCGGTTAAAGCTGCGCGCAAGGCGCAGATAGCTTGGGCCAAAGACGGCACGGCGCGGGCGCGTATCCTTTATGCGCTGGCGCGGCTGGTGCAAAAGCATTCCCGCCTGCTGGCAGTTGTGGAAACGCTGGACAACGGCAAACCAATCCGCGAGAGCCGCGACATCGACGTGCCGCTGGTGGCGCGCCATTTCTATCACCACGCCGGATGGGCGCAGTTGATGGACAGCGAAATGGCAGGATACGTGCCCGTTGGTGTGGCAGGTCAGGTGATCCCGTGGAACTTTCCGCTGCTGATGCTGGCTTGGAAAATTGCGCCTGCGCTGGCGATGGGAAATTGCGTGGTTCTGAAACCGGCTGAGGGCACATCTTTGTCTGCCATTCTGTTTGCAGAGTTGTGCGTTGAGGCAGGATTGCCCAAGGGCGTGGTGAATATCGTAACGGGGGATGGGGCCACAGGTGGCCTGATCACCGAACATGATTACGTCGATAAAGTGGCCTTCACCGGATCAACAGCCGTGGGCCGGATGATCCGCGAACGCACTGCTGGTTCTGGCAAAAAACTGACTTTGGAACTGGGCGGAAAATCCCCTTTCATCGTGTTTGATGATGCCGATCTGGACAGCGCGGTAGAAGGCGTTGTGGATGCAATCTGGTTCAATCAGGGCGAAGTGTGCTGCGCTGGCTCACGCCTGTTGCTGCAAGAACCGATTGCTGATCGGTTCATCGCCAAACTGACAGCGCGCATGGAGCGTCTTGTTGTCGGCGATCCGATGGACAAAACCGTTGATATCGGCGCGGTCGCTTCCGAGGTTCAGTTACAGCGCATTAAAGACATGGTGGCCATTGGCGTTAGTGAGGGCGCGGAGCTGATCCAGCCCACCCAATCCTTGCCAAATCAGGGCTGCTTCTTTCCGCCCACGCTGCTGTGCAATGTCGAGACATCCTCGACACTGGCGCAAGAGGAGGTTTTCGGGCCTGTTCTGGTCTCCATGACCTTCCGCACCCCCTCCGAGGCCGTGGCCATGGCGAATAACACCCGTTATGGGCTAGCGGCGACAGTCTGGACGGAAAACGTCAATCTGGCGCTGGATATTGCTCCCAAGGTTCAGGCGGGGATTGTCTGGATTAACTGCACCAACCAGATGGACGCGGCATCAGGTTTTGGTGGCATGCGCGAGTCTGGTTACGGGCGCGAAGGGGGACGCGAGGGGCTGTTTGAGTATGTTAAACCTGCATTCCTAAGCACGCTGAAACCAGTAAAGCCTGTGGCTGTTGCCGCGCCGGATGGTATCGCCACCAGCGGCATTGATCGCACCGCCAAAATGTATGTCGGAGGCAAGCAGGCGCGCCCTGACAGCGGCTACAGCACTGCGGTTCTGTCACCCAAGGGCGCGTTGATCGGCCATGTGGGCGCGGGCAGTCGCAAGGACATTCGCAACGCGGTTGAGGCCGCCACCGGCGCTACAGGCTGGGCGGGCATGAACGGGCACGGGCGTGCGCAGGTGATGTATTTCATTGCAGAAAATCTGGCCGCACGGCAGGCAGAATTTGCAGCGCGGATCAAGGATATGACCGGCTGCAATGCCAAAGCTGCGGATACCGAAGTAGAGGCCAGTATCAACCGCCTGTTCACCTATGCCGCTTGGGCAGACAAGTTTGATGGCGCCGTTCACGCAGTGCCCCAGCGCAGCGTTTCGATTGCAATGCACGAACCAAACGGGGTGATGGCGCTGATCTGCCCCGATGAATCACCGCTGCTGGGCCTGATCTCGCTGGTTGCCCCTGCAATTGCCATGGGCAACCGCGTGGTGGTGGTGCCCTCGCAGCCGCACCCGCTGTCGGCAACCGATCTGTATCAGGTGTTCGACACCTCTGACTTGCCCGGCGGCACGGTAAACATCGTGACCGGCGGCAAAGCTGAGTTGACCAAAACACTGGCGGACCATTACGGCGTGGCGGCAATTTGGTATCATGGGCCGCTGGAGGGTTCAACGCTGGTGGAACAAGCCTCTGCCGCCAACTTGAAACGTTGCTGGGTGAACGACGGCAAGGCACGGGACTGGCTCGACAATGCGCAAGGCGAGGGCCGCGAGTTCCTACGCCATGCAACGCAAATCAAGAATGTTTGGGTGCCCTACGGAGATTAGGGCACCTCCACATATTATTGGTGCCGACCCTTCATTCCCCCCGGAAGGCTGGCACTTTCTTCGCCATAAAAGCCGCTATGCCAGCGGGGCCATCTTCAGTCCGCATCATGTTAACGATAGAGCGTGTTTCACGATCAAGCTGCGCCTCAAGGCTGTCAGAAAACGCTGTGTCCAGCATGTGTTTGACACTGCCAAAGGCTTTGGTTGGGCCAGTAGCGATTTGTTTTGCAAGCGATTGCGCCTCTGCCAAAACTTCTTCTGCGGGAACGACCTTATTGACCAGCCCCCAGTCTTGCGCCTCTGCAGCGGTTAGAACCCGATTGAAAAGCAATAATTCCTTGGCACGCAAGAGGCCCACATGTTTGGCTAGATAGTAGGTTGAGGACCCATCCGGCGTAAGGCCGGATGCGGTGTAGGCCGACACAAATTTGGCCTTTTCAGATGCGATGACATAATCCCCTGAAAGTACCAACGAAAACCCACCACCGCCAGCCGTACCGTTCACCGCAACAATGACAGGTGCATCAAGGTGGGCCAGACGCGCTAGACCTGCATGCAGCAGGGCAACCATACGTGTCAGATGCGCAGGTTTGTCGGGGGCGGCGTCTATCTCGGCCAGATCGCCTCCACCGCAAAACATCTTGCCAACCGCTGTGAGGATCACCGCACGCACATCAGGCGCACTACAGCGGACACTGGCTTCAAACAACTCCTCTGCCATACGCGCGTCCAGTGTATTGGCAGGGTTATCCTTTTGATCCAGCGTAATGGTGGCAATGTTGTCTGCGATGTCAAGGCGAAGTGTCTGATAGTCCATTATAGTACTTTCTTCTAAGTATTGCTCCGGCCTCTCAAGAAGTGAGCCACGGTTACACCGACATTCCCCAAGTAAAATGCCCTCCCTTCCACTTTGTATGTGTTTTGCGCTCTGATCAAGCCTTTTGCGTGAGGCAAGTTGGGCAGGCAACGCTTGTGTCTATCTTGATGAGCCGTGCCTGCAGGCAAGTCAGCGACCAGCCCACCATCTCGTCCGGCTGCTCAATACCTTGTAGGAAGAATCCTAGGCAGGGCCCTAATCATGGATGCCCTATGATCTGCATTCTTTGAACCTAACACCCCCTATTGCCGGGCGGATCAATGACGCCAAATGATGCCGCTGTCGAGAGCTAGTATTCTTCTGACTTGCCCGTTAGAAACTAGAAACCATACATCGCCAGTCGATATGGTTAATATAGGGGAATACTATGACAGAACCGCTGGATATGGACCTGCGGCAAAGGTTTCTGAGCGGCATGAGCTATGCTGCCTGCACGGTCAATATCATTACCACCGATGGTCCGGCCGGACGGGCCGGCGTGACGGTTTCGGCCATGTCGTCGGTTTCGGCGGACACGCCCCGCCCTACCCTACTGGTGTGCGTGCATCACAAGGCGCAAGCCGCGCAGCGAATTATCGATAACGGGGTGTTCTGCGTCAATGTTTTAAAGGACGACCAGAGCTATATTTCCGATATTTTTGCCGGGCGCCATACTGACAAATTCCCCGATAAATTCAGCTGCGCCAATTGGACAGACATGCCCACTGGCGCGCCTCGGGTGGTCGATCCTCTGGTGGCATTTGATTGCAAGGTGATTTCTTCCAAGCGTGTCGGCACCCATTATGTGTTTTTCGGCGAGGTCGAGGATCTGTTTGTGCGCGGCAAAGGCTCCCCCCTGATCTATGCTAATCGTGCCTATGGCTCTGCCACACAATTTGAGGCGCCCGGTTCAATTAAAATCGGTCAGAATATGGCAGAGCGTTGCCTGAGCGTTGCCTGTTTTCACACCTTTGGGCCTTATGTTCTGCCCGAGTTGATCAACCGGATGGCAGATCGCAAGATGGATATTTCCATCAATTTAGTTGAGGGCGACCAACGCCAAGTACAGGCAAATCTGTTGTCAGGGACTAGCGAAATCGGGTTGCTGTTCGACATTGATCTTCCGGATGAACTGGAGACAACGGAGCTGACCCAACTTCACCCCTATGTTTTACTGGCCGAGGGGCATCCCCTAGCGCAAAAAACGGCGATAACCCCGGCAGAGCTGGCAGATCATCCAATGATACAGCTGAACGCACCGCCGAGCCGCGATTATTTCACCCAGATTTTGAACGATGCAGGCGTAACGCCCAATATCGCCTTTCGTTCATCCTCTCTCGAAATGGTGCGCGGGATGGTGGGGCATGGCCTCGGTTATACCATTCTGGCAACCAAACCCGCCTCGGCAATTTCCTATGACGGCAAGGCGCTGGTCTCACGACCGCTGAATGCCGACACACAGCCCAGCCGCGTCGTGGTGGCAACACGCAGGGGCGTGGAACTGTCAAAAGCAGCACAAGATTTCAAGTCACTTTGCTGCGATTTTTTCAACCTCTCGAACGGGAACTGAGGACGGAACGCGAGGCGGGTGCTTCGGAAAAGCTAAACCACCACCAACGCCTGTTCCAGCCGTGAAAGTGCCTGAGCCAGTCTGGCACGGGTGCAGGCAATGTTGAGACGGGCAAAGCCCTCGCCTTCAACCCCGAAAGCCTGTCCGCGCGTGACAGCCCAGCCTGCTTTGCCGCGCAAGAATGTGGTCAGTTCATCGGGCGTCAGGCCCAGTGCCCGGAAATCGAGCCACATCAGAAAACTGCCCTCCGCAGGCAGGGCGACAACTTGGGGAAACCGGCGCAACCGCTCTGCCACCAGATCGCGGTTCCCTTCCAAATAGCTAAGCACCTGATCCAACCACGGCCCACCCTGCGCATAAGCCGCCTGCGTCGCCGCACTGGCAAAGGCGTTGTTCTTGTTCACCGTCAGGCGCGAGTTCTCCACTTGAAACGCTTTGCGGCGCACAGGATTGGAAATCACCGTAAAAGCTGAGCAACATGCGGCAATATTGAAGCTCTTGGCCGGTGAAATAGCTGTAATTGCATTGTCGGCAAACCTGGGGCCAAGGCTGGCAAACGGGGTAAATTTATGGCCGGTAAATGTAATGTCACCGTGGATTTCATCGCTGACGACCAGCACATTGTGACGCGCGCAAATCTCACCCAACTGCAGCAATTCGGTCTGGCTCCAAACCCGTCCCACAGGGTTATGGGGATTGCACAAATAGATCATTTTGCTGCGCGGATCGGCGGCGAGTCTCTCCAACCCGACAAAATCCATTTCATAGCGGCCCGTCCGCAAGATCAGCGGGTTAAGCAGAATTTCGCGATGGTTTTCCCGCAAGATATCAAAAAAATCAAAAAACACAGGCGGCTGCACAATGACCCCGTCGCCGGGTTCCGTGAACAACGAGGCCGCAAGCGCCAGAATATTCAAAACATTGGGTGCCCGCAGAATATGATCGGCATCCACCTGCCAGCCATGGCGGGTTTGCAGCCATGCGGTCAGCGCGGGCATCAACCCCTCCGGCACCGTTTCATAACCAAAAACACCATGCTCAAGGCGGGCCTGCAACGCCTCAAGAACCACAGGCGGGGCCTTGAAATCCATGTCTGCGACACCTGCGGCAAACAGGTTTTCGCCGCCCGCTCCCAGCACCATTTTATGGGTTTTCAGCGCCGGAACTGCGCGGCGGTCTACCTCAGTGTCAAAGTCAAAATATGTCATTCTTCCAGCAACCATTTAAATGTCAGCGTGGCCACCACAGCGGCAACCAGTTGCACCACAATAAACGCCGGAACATGGGAGGGGTCAATTCCTGCAAAAGTGTTCGAAAACCCGCGCGCGATGGTCACGGCGGGGTTAGCAAAGGAGGTGGAAGAGGTGAACCAATAGGCGGCGGTGATGTACAGGCCCACTGCAAAGGGGATCGATTCAGGGCGCGTTTTCAGACACCCCAGAATGGTTGCGACCAGTCCGAACGTCGCAACAAATTCGCTGATCCACTGGCTGGTGCCGGTTCGCGCATGGGTCGAGGGATCAATCAGCGGGTTTTCAAACATCATATGAGCGATGAGCACGCCGGTGATACCGCCTGCAATCTGCGCGAGGACATACAGGGCAGAGGCATGCAGGGTTATCTCTTTGCGGATCAGAAAGGCCAGCGTTACCGCTGGGTTGAAATGGGCGCCAGAAATCGTGCTGAACATCAGTATCAGCACCACCAGAATTGCACCCGTCGGGATGGTATTTCCCAACAGCGCGATGGCGACGTTACCCCCCGCCAACCGTTCCGCCATAATGCCCGAACCCACCACCGTAGCCAGTAAAAACAATGTCCCCAGCCATTCCGCAAAAAGCCTGCGCTGCATGTTCTATCCCCTTGTTTTTTGTGCCGCTCCGTGAGCCGCTGAAAAATTATCCAAATCGACATTGCCACCCGTGATGACAACAGCAACGGTTTTGCCTTTGATGTCTGCCTGCCCGTTCAGGATCGCCGCCAAGCCAACTGCGGCCCCCGGTTCTATTACTGTTTTGAAATGCTCAAAGGCGAACAGCATCGCCGCGCGAACGTCATTATCCGTAGCCGTCACAACACCTGCCAGCAGTTGCTGATTGATCGAAAACGTAAGCGCGTTGGGCGTTGGCGTCATGATTGCATCGCAAACGGTTTTCCGCCCCTTGGGGTTTTCCAGCCGTTTGCCCGCGATCAGGGAGCGGCGGGTATCGTCAAATAACTCCGGTTCTGCCCCAAACACTTGTGTATCTGGCGAAAGCGCCTGCATCACAATCGCGCTAGCGGCGGTTATACCACCACCGCCGCAGGGCACGAGAACACCGTCAATATCCGCGCCAGATGCCTGCTCCAGTATCTCCAGTGCCACTGTGCCGCCACCTGCCAATATGCGACGGTCCTCGGAAGGGGGCACGATGATGCGGCCAGTTTTGGCGCAAAGCGCTTGCACAACAGCATCACTGGCTTGGGTGTCACGATCAAAGAAAACCACTTCGGCGCTCAACGCCTGCGTTGCCTCTATCTTGGCGGGTGGGGCGTCTTTGGGCATCACGATTAACGCCGATGTTCCCAAAATCCGCGCCGCCAGCGCCACACCCTGCGCATGATTGCCCGACGAATAGGTAATAACCCCACGCTTTTTCTGCGTGGTATCCATCCGGGAAATACGATTATAGGCACCGCGAAACTTAAAAGCTCCGGTGCGCTGCATATTCTCGCATTTGAGCAACAACCGCCCGCCAAGGGCAGCATTCACCTCGACATTCTCTAACAGGGGGGTGAGGGTGGAAATCCCCTGCAGAGTATACGCAGCATCGCGAACATCTTTGAGCGTGGGTGGGTTTAGGTCTTGGTCCAGAGCGCAGTGGGGCATTAAACCGGTCTCTTTCAATAGGCGTGTCAGACTTCATATCGACATCTGCCGAAGTATCAATTCAGCTAACGCGCTACACCTTTACTTGTCAAGTTTCGATATTTCGGCCATTGTCAAAACATGAACCAGACAGCCGCAATAGAAGCCTTCGCCGCCCTCGCACAGGAATCCCGCATGTCGATTTACCGGATGCTGGTGCGCGAGGAACCGCGCGGCTTTCCGGTGGGCGAGATTTCACGCCAGTTGAACATCGTGCCCTCAACCCTTTCGGGCCATCTGGCTGTGTTGAAACGCGCAGGGCTTTTGAAATCCACCCGACACCAGCGGGAAATCCACTATACGGCCAATATCGCGGCGATGAATGAGCTGGTCGGCTTTATGCTTGAAGATTGTTGCAATGGTCAGGTCGAGAATTGCAGCCAAATCCTGACCTTGCTGGAGAGAGGGCAGACCCCGTAATTCCTGTTCTATATCAAACCAACGCAATCGTGTTCGTGCTAGGCTAATCATGTACTTCTGAATGAAAGGTGAACCTGCAATGCAAGATCCCTCCCCTCCCCCAGAGTTGCGACGCGCAATAGGATTGCCGCTTTTGGTGCTTTATGGCCTCGGGATTACCATTGGTGCGGGTATCTACGTACTGATCGGCACCGCCGCAGACAAAGCGGGCATATACGCCCCCACCGCATTTCTTTTTGCCGCTTTTGTAATGGCCTTTAGCGCGGCCAGTTTTGCCGAGTTTTCTGGCCGCATCCCCCAAAGTGCTGGCGAAGCGGTCTATGTTGATGCCGGTTTTGGCTGGGATTGGTTGACGCTGGCCACCGGATTATTCATCGTCTTTTCCGCAACCATTGCCGGGGCGGCCATCAGCCTTGGCTGCGCAGGCTATGTGGCCTCAATCGTCCCTTTGCCCCAATGGGCAATCGTCACCATCATTGTCGTTTCCATGGGCCTGCTCGCCGCACGCGGGATCAAGGAATCTGTGATGTTTGCCGGCATTCTTACCGTAATCGAAATCCTCGGGTTAGTTGTCATCATCGTGTCGGGTTATTTGCACGAACCCCAGATGTTTTACGAAATCCCCTCGGTTTTCCCCTCGATCGGGGATACGGCAGCACTGACCGGCATTTTCGGTGCCAGCCTGATCGCCTTTTTCGCCTTTATCGGTTTTGATGACGTGGTCAATCTGGTCGAGGAAACCCACAATCCAAAACGCACCATGCCATGGGCGATTGTGATTTCACTGATCGCAGTCACAGTGATTTATTTTCTGGTGGTTTTCGTCGCCGTCAAGAGCGTTCCCATTCCCGAACTCGCCGGTTCCAGCGCCCCGATTGGCCTGTTGTTTGAGCGCCTGACCGGGGTTTCGCCGCTGGGCATTACCCTGATTGCCATTGTTGCCACCTTGAACGGCGTGGTGATCGAGATCATCATGGCCTCGCGGGTGATCTATGGTCTGGGCAAAAAGGGCCGCCTGCCCGGGCGCTTGTCTCGTATTGATCCACGCACGCAAACGCCGTTGAATGCCACTGTGCTGATCACCGTGATAATGTTGCTGGCAGCTGTGTTTGTGCCGCTTGGTTTTTTGGTCGAGACGACTTCGCAGATTATTCTGGCGGTTTTCGCGCTGGTGAACCTGTCACTGGTAATCGTCAAACTGCGTGGTGATCCTGCGCCGGAAGGTGTTTTCACCGTGCCGATTGTGATGCCTTTCATTGGTGTCCTTACTTGTATGTTTTTGCTGTTCGGCCCGTTATTCATCGGCTGATCAGCCCCCCTTGATGGAAGCTTTATGGATCTGCGTGCCCTCCTGCCCTTGTCCCTGACCGCCAACATTTCGGTGTTCATTCTGGCCACGGCTGTTGTGTGGGTCGCGGGATCGCGGCTGGTGGTATATGGTGACAGGCTGTCGGATCGTTATGGCTGGAACCGGGCCTTTGTCGGGCTGATATTTTTGGCAACAGTCACCGAGCTGCCCGAGATCGCCACCACCCTAACCGCCTCCATTGCAGGGAATGCCCATCTGGTTTTGGGCAACATGTTTGGCGGCGTCACCATGCAAACCGCAATCCTAGCAGTGGTGGATCTGCTGATTGTGCGTTCCGCCCTAACCAGTTGGCCACGCAAAGCCACCCACGCACTTGAGGCGGTGCTGCTGATCATTTTGCTCAATGTCATTTTGGCGGTTTCCTTTCTCGGCGAATTTGAGGTTTTCTGGGGCATCGGTCTGGGGGCGCTTTCCCTTGCGGTTTTCTATCCCTTGGCCATTGTCCTGTTGCGCAAATATGATGAACAAAACCCTTGGTTGCCGGTTGATCTGCCAGACAGTAGTGAAAAAACCGGAACGTTTATCCTTTCCAAAAGCCTGGAAAAAACTGCCACCCCGACGATTGTATGGTACGCGGCTGTTGCCAGCTTTGCCATTTTGATTGCCGGTTTTACTGTTGCAACCCGTGCCGATGCCATCGCAGAACAGACTGGCCTGTTATCCTCGTTTGTCGGGATCGCCTTTCTGGCCGCTGCAACCTCAATGCCTGAACTGTCCACAACCATCGCCGCCGCGCGCATGGGCGCCTACACCATGGCGATTTCCAACATCTTTGGCAGCAACCTGATCATGGTTGCCCTGATCCTGCCTGCCGACATTGCCTATCGCAAAGGCCCAATTCTGGCCGAGATCGACAGTCTGGCACAATTCAGCATCGTAACCGGCATTTTGGTTTCCGCAATTTATATTGCCGGCATCCTGATCCGGCGCACGCCAAAACTGTTTGGTGCCGGCGTGGATTCCATTCTGGTGCTGACGATCTATCTTGCCAGTCTATTTGCAGCCTACAAGTTTTTCTAGAGCGCGTTACCCAGAGAAAGCTAGGCGCCGGGCAAAGTGCTGTTTGACCTCCTTCACTGCTGTTTCCTTGACCGGACTGTGAATCGGCATGCAAAAGTTACCCACTTAGGTGGGTTATGATCATTTAAAACTGACCCACCTGTTTTGTTAACGTCCGCACATATTAGTGCGGAGAATGAACGGGTTATTTTGATGGAAAGTGCAGTGAAGATCCGGCGCATGGTTTTGCGTGACGGTCGAAGTATTCGGTCTGTGAGGCGGGAGGCAGGATTGTCGCGGACGACGGTCCGGAAGTATCTGAAGGACGCGTCGCCTCCAGTTTATCATCGGCAGGGGCCGCCGGTTCGGCACAAGCTTTGTGATGGTTATGAGATACGTTTGCAGGTGCTTTATGAGCAAGATCTGAAGCGACCCCGCCGGGAACGGCGCAACGCGGTGAAGCTTTATGAACATCTTGTTGGGGAAGGTTACACGGGGTCCTATTCTCCAGTGCAGCGTTTCATCCGGGATTTGAAGCGCGCAGGCAGCGGGGGTGGCGATGCCTTTGTCCCGTTGCAGTTTCAGGCGGGTGACGCGCTTCAGTTTGACTGGTGCGAAGAACATGTCGTTTTGGGCGGTATTCCTCAAGCGGTGAAGGTTGCTCATTTCCGTTTGTGCCACAGCCGCAAACCGTTTGTTGTGGCCTATCTGGGGGAACCCCAGGAGATGGTGCTGGATGCTTTTGTGCGGGCGCGGGCGTTTTATGGCGGCGTGCCGCGCCGTGTGATCATCAACAACCCAAAGACGATGGTGACCTATGTGTCGCGCTCAAAAGACCGAGTCTTTCATCCGCGTTTTCTGGCTTTGATGAACCATTACGTCATGGAGCCAGTAGCGTGCACCCCGGCTGCGGGTTGGGAGAAGGGGCAAGTTGAGAACCAGGTACAGTTCCTGCGCCGTCAGTTGTTTACGCCCAAACTGGCTTTTGAGGATCTGGAAGCCTTGAATGCTTGGCTGCATCTGCACTGCGACAATCTTGGTTTTCGTCCCCATCCCGAACAGCGTGACCGCACCGTTGATGCACTCTTTGCAGACGAGCAAGCAACGTTGCACCCTCTGGGTCGTCCTTTTGATGGCTATGTTGAGAAGACTGTTCCGGTACGCTCTACCTGTCTGATTCAGTACGACAGCAATCGTTACAGCGTTCCATCCCGGTTCGCCGGATGCCATGTCTCGCTGCGCACCTATGCAAACCGGATCGTTCTGGTCGCTGGCAACGGCGTCATAGCCGAACACTCTGCGCCTGCCTGCCATCATCAATCTGATCAACCAATTGGTGGAACCAGTCATTGCGCCCCTGAGCCAAGGTTACAACTATCCGCAACTGACAATGCGTCCAGAAGCTGACTGCAAACATTACGAGACACTGTGTGCTCTGCAGGAGGGGACGGTATGAACGCTCTGATCGACCAACTGGCTGCCCTGCGCCTGCATGGGATGGCAATTTGCGCACATGATTTGCTGTCCGCGCTCAAGCCGCCAAGTCTGACCACTGCGATAAAACGACTGTTCGACGCCGAGACTGTAGAGCGACAGGTGCGTTCGATCTAATATCAAATGCGGATTGCAAAGTTCCCGCATCACAAGGACTTCGCCACGTTTGACTATGGTGCCGCCGCCGTCACCCAGAGCCGGATCGCCCCCTTCTGCTCCGGACAGTTTACGCAAGAAGCCCACAATCTCATTCTGGTGGGCGGAACCGGCACAGGCAAAACCCACATCGCCATTGCCCTGGGAACCACATTGATCAATCAGGGCAAAAAGACCGGCTTCTTCAATGCCGTCGATCTGATCAACGCTCTGATCAGGGACCAGGCCGAAGGCAATGCCGGGAAGATCATCCGGCAACTGACGCCACTGGATTGCGTCATCATCACCACCAACCTGGAGTTCGGTGAATGGGTCTCCGTCTTTGGCGATGCCAAGATGACAACCGCGCTGCTCGACAGGGTGACGCATCATTGCTCAATAATCGAAACGGGGAATACATCCCTCCAGTTCGCTCAAAGTAAAAAGAACCGAAAACAATAAGCCGCAGCGCAAGCAAAGCCCACGGACGAACTCGCTATATGAGGGCATCTCGCCCGTGGGCTTTGCGCCATCCAAGGTGGGTCACTTTTAAATGCTGAGGTCGGGTCAGTTTCAAACGCTCATTGACAGTCCAGATTGGCGCAAGGCACATCAACACTTCTGGCTGGCCAATGCTATCAACTGGCATCCGGCCAATCTTGGGAAAGGCATAATCGCGCAAAGTGTTTATCCATTGCTGGCCATGCTTGGCATTGTTCCAAGTGGGCAGGCGCTCGATATGAACCTGTTGCGCGATTTCCTCAAACGTGGGGATTTCCTGTCTGGCATTGTAACGCGGGTTTAACCCCTGTTTTGCCATCCGGCGATATTCCAGTGCCCGAACGCGGGCCTGTGGTAAGGTGACAATATCCGCGCCGCCCAAACCAAAGTCGGTGCGAAGCGGCCCGCCCATGCGGTTTTTCTGCCCCTTAACCACCACCCGAACAATCCAGCGCCGCGCGCCGCTTGGGTCCACAACCAAATAAAGCCCGCCGCCATCCCCATGCCGCCCAGCGCCAAGGTTCTCTACCAGCTTCTTTGTCAGCTTGCCGTTCAAGTAGCTCATATCAAAATACCACTTTCAATACCACACAGTGAAAATATACGAGGGGTAATTGAAGAAAAGCCAGAGAAATGCGAAAGGCCATATTTTCCAATAAAATAAGGGCATTATGTGGGTGAGGGTAATTCAGAGGAAGCGGGGGAAAGGGGTCGTTGGCGGACAGACAGGGATTCGAACCCTGGAGACGGTCACCCGCCTACACACTTTCCAGGCGTGCGCCTTCGACCACTCGGCCACCTGTCC
>JAHRVG010000123.1 GCA_019090795.1 Paracoccaceae bacterium
CGCTTCCCTCTATGTCACGGTTTACCGAACCATTGTTGATATTGGAGGTTGGAAAAGCATTGAAAAACGCGCGGGTCGCAAGCGGTTTGTTTTGCCGGATGAACTGGAAATCGCGTTTTGTCATCTGCCCCGCACGTTCATTGGGCGCGATCTGAGTGGCGCGGCGCAGCCAGAATTGGGCCCGCGTGTTGGCACCCTTGGCAAAATGCGCCTTGGCGACCATATGGGCCGCATCAAAGCGTTCGCCCTTGTTTAGGGCGCTGCGATAAGCATGGCGCGCAGCGGTCGCGGCGGCCGTGTTGTGGCCAAGGGCATGCAGTGCCTGAGCTTGCAGGAAAATCAGCTCGAAATCATCAGGGGTTTGCTGTGCAAGTGCTGACGCAATTCGCAGTGTGACTTGCGGTTTGCCCAAGTGCAATGCCCGCCAAGCCGCCCTGCGCGCCTGTTTGCCATCCAGCTTGATGGCTTGGTCGGTACCTTGCGTCTCGGCCAAGACAACGGGCGGGAGCCAGAAGACCCCCATTGAAAGCACCGCTGCGGTGATTAGTACAGGTTTGCGATTCCCCATGATGCCACAGGCCCCGATTTACTGCTCTGCAACAAACGAGCCTGTTTCGCGGACGCCGTCCACTTCGATGACAACAACCCCTGCGATTTCTTTACCGTCGGGGCCACCAAAAAGACCATAATAGGTTCCAATAGGATCAGGGTCCGTAGCAACCTTTACAAACCCAGGCTCAACGAAACCAGAAAATATTGCCTCATCTGTGTCGATGTCAGTCTCTAACAAGGAAATATCGGCACGGACAGGATCGCCACTGATGTTTTTGTCCGCGATGCGATTGCGAATCCAGCCACGCACTTTACCGTCAGAAAAGTCGGCCTCCATTTGCGCATTGCCAGTGATGGTGTCCAGAAATTCCCGAGGATCATTAAATGTGCGCAGGCCAACATAAGACCCACTAAAATACGCTTTTTGTGTAGAAGACGGCAGATTTACCGCGGTTTTGCGGGCGTAGCCGGCTCCGGCATGGCCGTGATCGCGATAACCGTCTTGGGCGACGATAGCTGTGGATACATTCCCGGTGCTGCTGGTGCCGTAATAAGCGATGTAATTGTCAAACCCGCGGATGGAGCGATAAGCCTTAAATCCCGGCACATCAAAGGCTTTCCTACGATCATAACGCCCCTCGAAAACATTATCATCAAAGGGCAGGGATTCCACGATCAACTGATCTGTCGACGCATCGTACTCTATCCGCGATGCTGCATAAGCGCCCGACAACAGCTTGGCCGTTGCCCCTGTTCCGTTGTCCGTGCCAGTTGTTGTTCCATCATCGACAGCCGCATCGCAGCTACCAACATTGCCCAGCAACGGAGTGTAGGTGCATCCGTCATTATTGCCACCAGAACAGGCGGCGAGCGTCAGCGCAGCCCCTGCGGCCCATAGGAGATTGTTTTTCATTTTTTTGCCTTGTAGCTTTTTTGCTTTTAGACTGCTCTTTCCATATCTTTGCACTCTGAGCGCGCATTCTGTCAAGAATCCCAAACACTTCGCGCCCCGAACTGTTGCAATTCTGCGTCCAAGGGGTGGGGCGTGGTCGTGCGTAAATACCGTAAAAACACCTTATATGGCAGTTCCCACGTGAAACGCTTCAAGATATAGTAGTTTGCGAGTCACCTATAAAAGCGAGCACACCATGTCATTGACCCCCGAACAACAGGCCGAAATCACCGATCAACGCGCGCAAAGCCACCAAACCATGCGCGCGACTGTTCCGGGCATGGAGCAACACCTCTATACCGCGCACGACGTTCTGGACCACGGATTTGTGCGGGTCATCGACTATATGGGCGATGACAGCGCGATCTGTCAGGCGGCAAGGGTCTCCTATGGTCGCGGCACCAAGGCGGTGACCAATGACGAGGGGTTGATCCGCTATCTGATGCGCCACTGGCACTCCACTCCGTTCGAGATGTGCGAAATCAAGTTGCACGTCAAACTGCCGGTCTTTGTTGCGCGCCAATGGATCCGCCACCGGACTGCCAATGTGAACGAATACTCTGCCCGCTATTCGATCCTTGATCGTGAATTCTATATCCCCGCACCCGAACACATCAACGCGCAATCCGTGGTGAATAATCAGGGCAGGGGTAACGTGCTGCAAGGCGAGGAAGCCGCCCGCGTGCTGGAAATCCTCAAGGCGGACAGCAACCGCTGTTATGACAATTACGAGTCGATGATTTCCGACGAGGGCCAAAACGGCCTTGCGCGCGAACTGGCCCGCATGAACCTGCCCGCCAACATCTATACCCAGTGGTATTGGAAGGTCGATCTGCACAACCTGTTCCACTTCCTGCGCCTGCGCGCAGACAGCCACGCCCAATTTGAGATCCGCGTCTATGCAGATGCGATTTGTAAGATTGTGGCCGACTGGGTGCCAGCAGCCTACGGCGCTTTTGAGGACTATCGCCTGGGCGGCGCACAACTATCAGGACGTGCACTTGATGCGATGCGGCGTATGCTTAAAGGTGAGGAAATGGATGCGAAGAAGGCTGGCATGAGTGCCGGTGAGTGGCGGGAGTTTATGGGGGTTGTTGAGGGGTGATAATCACCAAATATTTCAATTCAGATGACTGGGATCGCTACGAAGCAGGCGGCTTCAAAATTGGGACCCTTCAAGAATACCGCACGTCAGAGCAAGACGTGGCACGAATGTGCGACACGGGCGAGGGCATAGCCCAAAGAACTTTCGGAGAAGGTGATGAATACATTGAGCACATGGAGTTGCCGAGCAGTATTTTAAATAATGTATCGATCAGGGACAGCAGCACGACTGCAGTTGCGGTCAACACCCGTTTTAACGAATATGTATTTTGTGCGAGTGAGGGCGGGTACGATAGAAGCCACCATGTAAAAATGATTGAAGGGGAAGTGCTAGACGGTGGCTTTGAGTACGCAGGCAACAAAGACTTGGATTGTTACGCGGAACTTGATCTTCGGAATTTTTTAGGCGGATTGAGATTTTGGGGGAGATTGAATAAAAGAAAGATCACTACAAGCCTTCAACCAGAAAAGTATGTTTATGGAAGACCAGTGTCTTACGAGTCACGAGCTATAGACAATGAATTGAAGCCAGTAAGCTATGTAGACGGTACCGTGACTAATGATATGTATCAAAAGGCAGTATTCAATAAGCCAAGATCATTTTCGACTGAAAAGGAATTCCGGATTGTTTTCCGTGCATTTGCCCCAAGTTTCCCACCAATTGGTACTCTTCCTCTGTATCCGTGTATACGCAGGTTGAAAAACTCAATCGTCAACATGGGAAAAATCCATGATTGATTATGATTTAGAAGCGGTTATTCCTCGCTGTTTAGCAGGGATAACAAAGGGAAGCGCCTGACCTCTACTGTTGGCAGGGGATTGCCTTCAATCCCCGAGAAGCTGGGAGGGCACCACTCTCTCACAAGCGAGCCGTACCCCCACCGCGCCCGATACACCTTAACTTAGCCGTAAACCTGTTCGGAAAAGCAGGACCACTTCAAACCGATAACTCGGTGGCCCAGTTGTACGCCGCGATCTGGTCCCTATTTTCTCAGCGATTGACGCCCCTTATCCAGAATCGGGGTATTTGTAGGTTTCGGCTGCGCCCGCGCATGTTGGCTAGCACCAACTGGCCCCGGCTGCTAACATTCCAGAGAATCTTTGGGATGATGCGGATAGAGTAACCCATATGACCGATACCACTGCCAAACCGATCAACTCTTTTACAACCAGCGGTCTTACCAAAGTCTACGGTGAGGGTAAGGCGCAGGTCCATGCGCTGCGTCACGTTGATCTGGAAATTCCAAAGGGTGAAATTGTTGTGCTGCTCGGGCCTTCGGGCAGCGGAAAGTCCACGCTATTGAACATTATTGGCGGGCTGGATCGCGCCACCAGCGGGACAGTCCATTTTGAAGACCAGAACCTGACAGGGATGACCGATGCCCAGTTGACCAGCTATCGGCGGGATAATGTCGGGTTTGTGTTTCAGTTCTACAATCTGATGCCCAGCCTGACCGCACGGGAAAATGTCGAACTGGTGACTGAAATCGCGAGTAACCCGATGGAGCCCGACGAGGCCCTAGCACTTGTAGGGCTGCATGATCGTATTCACCACTTTCCTGCTCAACTTTCCGGCGGCGAGCAGCAACGGGTTGCCATTGCCCGCGCTGTGGCCAAACAGCCAAAAGTGCTGTTTTGTGACGAACCGACCGGTGCGCTTGATAGCCTGACCGGGCGTGCGGTTCTGAACGTGCTTAAAGATGTGAACGAGAAGCTGGGGGCGACAGTGTTGATTGTTACCCACGCTGCCGCAACGGCGGCAATGGCGGATCGGGTGATCTATTTTGCCGATGGCAATATCCGGGAGGTGGTGGAGAACAAGGTCAAGCTTGCACCCGAGAAAATCGAATGGTGAGCCGCAGATGACACCGCTGGATCACAAACTGCTGCGTGATCTGTGGCGGCTCAAGGGGCAAGCGGTGGCCATCGGGCTTGTTATTGCGGTTGGCGTGTTGGTGCTGGTGATGATGACAGGATTAGTTTCCTCGCTGACCAACACCAGAGACGCGTATTACCAGCGCTATCGTCTGGCCGATGTTTTTGCGCCTGCGGTGCGCGCGCCCCAGCATCTTGTTCGCGATCTAATGGCGATCCCCGGTGTCGCAGCCGCCGAGGGGCGCATAACAGGCGGCGCGTTGATTGACCTGCCGGAGCAAAAACTGCCTTTGCAGGCGCGCGCGATTTCCCTGCCTGATTTCGGGGCACCCCGCCTGAACGATATTTACCTCACAGATGGACGCAGGCCAGACGGGGGGCACACGGATGAAATTTTGCTGCTGCGCGATTTCGCCGTGATCAACAACCTGCATCCCGGTGATACCCTGAGTGCGACCATGAACGGGGCACGGCGCATTTTCCGGATCGTCGGCCTAGCGCAATCACCGGAGTTCTTGTATGCGACCCCGCCCGGCGAGATGGCGCCTGATGATGCCCGCTTCGCTGTGATCTGGATGGGCCACACCGCCCTGTCCGCTGCCTATGATATGAAAGGTGCCTTTAACGAAGCGTTGGTTTCACTGGAACCTCAGGCCAATTTGGAGGCCGTTCTAGACGGTGTTGACCGGTTGCTCGACCCTTATGGTGGGCTTGGGGCATATGGATTGAAAGACCAGCTTTCCAACCGGTTTATCTCCGAAGAAATCAATGGCCTGCAGGTCATGAGTGTCGCAATACCGCCGATATTTCTTGGGATTGCGGCTTTCCTGCTCTACATCGTGATTTTACGCATGGTGCAGGCTGAGCGCGAACAAATCGGCCTGATCAAGGCTTTCGGCTATACGAATGCAGAGGTCGCTACCCATTATTTCAAGATGATCTTGGCTATTGCCATTGGTGGCGCTGTTGCCGGCTGTCTGATGGGAATTGGGGCGGGGCGGGCGATGACTGGCTTGTACCAGCTCTATTTCAAGTTTCCGTTTCTGTTGTTTGCGATTGAACCTGCCTCTCTGGTCACCGGGTTTGCCATCAGCGTTCTGGCGGCTTCTGCGGGGGGGGTATTTGTATTGCGCAAGGTGTTTGCCTTGACGCCTGCGGTAGCCATGCATCCGCCTGCGCCAGCCGATTACAGCGGGTCGGGGCGTGTCACAGGGTGGTTAGACACCTTTCTGGACCAGCCGAGCCGTATGGTGTTGCGCCGCTTAACCCGCCATCCGGGGCAAATGTCCGGGGCGGTTATTGGTATTGCGGCGGGCATGTCGCTGTCGGTGGCCATGGTTTCATTATTGGCGAGTTTTGAACGAACGCTTGATCTGACCTTCAACACGGTAGACCGCAGTGATTTAACAGTTACTTTTACCCACCCAATGTCGGATAAAACCATTTATGAATTGCAACGCATAAGGGGTGTTATCGAGGTGGAGCCTGCGCGTATTGTTCCGGTAATTCTGCGCAACCGCCTAAAAAATTATCGTGGCGCGCTGATCGGGCTGATAGAAAAACCACGCCTGTACCGGGCTATTGACGACAAAACTGCTCCGATCTTGCTGCGCAAGGACGGGATAATTCTAGCCCGTGCCTTGGCTGAAATTCTAGACATAAGGCCCGGCGAAATGTTGCGCGTTGACGTGCTTGACAGCCATCGCCCTAAGCTGACCATTCCTGTGGCAGGATTGTCGGACTCCTTGCTTGGTTCGCCTGTTTATCTGGAACTATCCGCCCTGAATTTGGCCCTGGGACAGCCAAACCGCGTTTCGGGGGCTTTTCTGCGCATTGATAGTGTCTATAGGGACGCTATTTTAAGCAAATTGAAAGGAATGCACGCGATTTCGAGCGTCACCCGCAAGCAAGATACCCGTGCAGCTTTTGAAAAGATGATGGACAGCAGTTCCGGTGCCATGCGCTATGTCATGGTTGCCATTGCCGCGATTATTACCTTCGGGATTGTTTATAACTCTGCCCGTATCGCCTATGCGGAACGGGCGCGCGATCTGGCCAGCCTGCAGGTGATGGGTTTCACCAAAGGCGAGGTTGCTTTTGTTTTGTTGGGGGAATTGGGTGTTGTAACCCTGATTGCCCTGCCACTGGGCGCAGTGCTGGGCCACTATTTGACATTTGCGGTTTCAAAGGGGTTCAGCACCGACCTCTACCAGATCCCTGCTGTTTATTCGCCCGAAAGCTATGGGTTTGCGGCAATCGCTGTTATCGGCTCTGCGGTTGTGTCAGGGTGGTTGGTGAAGCGTGATATCGACACAGCAGATCTGGTTTCTGTGCTCAAGACAAGGGAGTAGACCACTATGGCACGCAGAAAATCCCGCCAATTCCTCACGTTGGGATCCATGGCCCTGATCGCTGCCGCCATTGCTTTTGCATTTTGGCCGCGTCCTGTATTGGTAGATACCGGAGCGGTTACACGTGGTTCAATGATCGTTACCATCAATCAGGAGGCCCGCACCCGCGTTCATGATGCCTATATTGTCTCGACCCCGATTGCAGGGCGGTTGCTGCGGGTGGATGTAGAGCCGGGGGATGCGGTTGTACGCAAAGAGGATATCGTGGCCCTAATGCTGCCCACCAATCCCGCAGCACTGGATATCCGCACCCGTGAACAAGCGCGCGCGTCTGTGATTGCCGCCGAGGCGGCACTGCGGGTTGCACAGGCAAATCACAACAAGGCTATTGCTGACAAAGAACTGAGTGATCGTGATTACAAGCGCGCCGCAACGCTTGCCAGCAGCGGTATTGCCAGTCAGGCTGCCCTTGACCGCGCCCAATCTGCTGCCCGTTCCGCCGAAGCCTCGCTTGATACCACCGAGGCGGCGATTGCCATGCGTATAGCGGAAATTACCAACGCCCGCGCCCGTCTTATCGGGTTCGAGGATCAGGGACTGGCGGCGGCAATCGGTAACGGCAACAACAATCAAATACCGCTCCACTCCCCAGCAACCGGGCGGGTCTTGCGGGTAATCCAGCAAAGCGAAACAATTCTGCCTGCGGGCGCGCCGATTATGGAAATCGGTGATATCGAGCACGATCTGGAAATTGTGGTCGAACTGCTTTCAACCGACGCTGTTCAGGTTTCTGTCGGCAACCGGGTGATTATTGACAAATGGGGAGGGGAAAAACCCCTTGCTGGTGTGGTTGAACGGATAGATCCTTGGGGTTTCACCAAGTTTTCGGCACTCGGGGTTGAGGAGCAACGCGTCAATGCCGTCATCCGCCTTACCAGCCCGCCCGTGGCCCGCGCCAATCTGGGCCACGGCTTTCGAGTAGAGGCACGGATTGTTGTTTGGGAGCAGGCAGAGACGATCATCGTACCCTCCAGCGCATTGTTCCGCCACGGTGACGATTGGGCGGTGTTTGCGGTGGAAAACGGAACAGCCCATTTGCAACCCGTTAAAATCGAACACAATAACAGTATAAAAGCGCAAGTCGTTGAAGGGCTGGAACAGGGGCAGATCGTCATTCTATATCCGTCCTCAGGCCTGTCAGAAGGCCAGAAGGTTCAGCAGCGCGCATATAACTAGCGCTAGAAACCAGTACTGTCGCCACACTACCGGATAAAGGTGATCGCCACCTTGCATTCCGCCACCTTTGGCGCTTGATCAAGCTTTGTCTCAGAACAATCCACGTAGAATTTTTTCCAATAGCAATGGGCTTTGGTCGAAGGTTGTTTCGCTCAGGCCATTTGAGGAATCCCAATAGTTGACATATGACAAATGCCCAGTTACCTTGCGTATGAAACGTTTCATATAGGAGGCGCGTTTCGTAAGGGAGCAACATAACAAGAAAAGTAAGACTGCTCAAACTGAACTAGGGAGGAACCAATGTTCAACAAACTAACCACTAAGCTGCTTACCGCAGCGACCGTCGTATTGGCCGCAACCGTGTCTACAGCCACCTTTTCGTGGGCGAACCCGCTGGAGATGCGGATTTCACTGGACACGGGTCCAGCCCATGCGCGCAACAAAGCCATGAACAAATTCGTGGAGGTTCTTAGCGAGCGAGCTGCGGGTCAGCTTGATGTCAAAATTTATGGTTCTGCACAGCTATTTAAGGATCGCGATGTTGCCAAAGCATTGCGTCAGGGGGGCATTGATATGGCAGCCCCTGGGTTTTGGTATCTGGGGGGAATGGTGCCAGAAGCCACCGCTGCGATGTTGCCAGTGTCCTACGGGCTGGAACAGACAGCCTCGGTTGGTGCGTTGGACAGTACTGTCGCGCCGTTTGCCAATCCCTTAATTGAAGCCAAAACAAGATCCCATGTTTTAGGTGGGTGGCTCGTGTTGGGGGGGACCAGCTACTTCTCGGTTTCCAAGAAGATTGCTACCCACGAAGATATCTCCGGCATGAAAATGCGGGTTCCCGGCGGCAGTTTAATTGCTGCACAAGCTGAAACCCTCGGGGCATCTACTGTGCGTGTGCCGTTCAGCGATCTGCCGCTGGCGCTAAGTCAGGGCACTGTTGATGGCTTTCTGAGCAGCGCTGAAAGTGTTGTCAGCGCAAAACTCTGGGATGCCGGCGTCAAGTACGAGTTCAACGATAATGGGTTTTATGCAGCCTATGTTCCGCTGATCAGCAACGCCTTTTGGGACAAAATGTCACCGGATCTAAGGGAAATCGTTGTAGGCGCATGGAGTGATACGATTG
Organism: Paracoccaceae bacterium; assembly: GCA_019090795.1. GTDB lineage: Bacteria > Pseudomonadota > Alphaproteobacteria > Rhodobacterales > Rhodobacteraceae > Amylibacter. The sequence continues at coordinate 9,194 of JAHRVG010000123.1, forward strand.
GCGCCGCACGTGAAGCCGCCTTGGCTTCCCAAGTCCAAGCCCGTGTCGTTTTGGCAGAGCATGGCGTGGTTTCTATCTCGCCTTCACAAGAAGGAATTGTGAAGTGGCGTGCAAAAATGATGGAAAAACAGGATGATCTGGTTGCGACCATGAAAATGGACACCGATTTCATCAGCAACCTGAACGCCGAGTACAAGCGTCTGGCTAATTGATGCTACGTCCTAGCATTTTCGGGGCGGCGGCAAGTGTTTGCCGCCCCGGAGCAGGATCATGAACAGGGTTCTGAAAGTCTGGAACGCGACCGAAAATGCCATCATCGGACTGTTGCTGATAATCGCTCTTTTGATGTCTTTATATGATATGTTCGGGCGCATTATCGATCCGAAACTGGTTACCGGTTATTCCGAAGAAGTGGTGGTTTACATCATCGTTTGGGCACTTTTCATTGCGGCCAGCAAGCTAACACAAGAGGGCCGCCATGTGCGTGCCGATTTGATAATCCAGATGCTGCCGCTGTCAGGACGCCGGATGGCCGAGCTATTCCACTGTTTTGTTGGATTAACCTTTAGCGGAATCCTGTTTTACTATTCCTATCTGGCCGCATTCGAGGCCTGGGATTTTGGCGATTTGAGCGCTGGTACGCTTCGAATGCCGCTTTGGATTTTCTATGCCGGGCTACCTGTCGGATTCGGGCTGGTTGTTCTGCGCTACCTGATCAAGATCTGGGCGCTCTGCTTCCAGTTTACCCCCGCACTTCTTGATCATCACGCAGCCGAAAGCTGAACATTCCAGCCATTTGACAGGACCGGCCCCTTGACCATATTTCTTTTTCTAGCCTTGTTTTTTGTTCTATTGGCGCTTGGCGTGCCGATTTACCTCGTGTTGGGCAGCACGGCGATGATTAGTTTTATCATTGATGGAAAGCCGCTCATCGGTTTTGCCTCGCAGATTCAGGATAATCTGAATTCACAGCTATTAATGGCGATTCCGTTATTTGTTTTGGCCGCCGCTTTTATGCAGCGCGGCGGGATTGCGCGGGTGTTGATTGATGTAGCCGATGTCTGGGCCGGGTGGTTGCCCGGTGGGCTGGGGGTGGTTTGTGTGGCCGCCTGTACGGTCTTCGCCGCGATTTCAGGTTCTTCAGTGGCAACTGCGCTGGCGATGGGCACCATCCTGATCCCCGAAATGGTCAAACGTGGCTATCCGCGTCCGTTGGCCCTTGGGGTGGTCGGGGCCTCTGGCACGCTGGGTATTCTGATACCGCCGAGTCTGGCACTGTTGCTGTATGCACTAATTGCCGAGGAATCGGTGCAGCGGTTGTTTCTGGCCGGTGTCGTTCCGGGATTGCTGCAAGCGGGGCTGTTTGCCGGCTACATCATGCTGACATCCAAGCGCAAGGATTTGCCGCGCCGCAAGAAACCCACGACGCAAGAGTTTCTGTACCAGAACCTGCGTGCTTTGCCCGCCCTGTCTCTGCCTGTTATTATTCTGGGAGGCATCTATTCAGGCATTGTGACCATATCCGAGGCCGCTGCCCTGTCTGCACTGGTTGCCTTTATCCTAAGTGTCTTTGTCTATCGTCAAAGCGAATTCCGAGAGACCCTCGCAATTGCTGCCGATGGGATGAAAAGTGCTGCTAGCATTATGATCATCGTGGCAACGGCGCTGGTCTTTGGTCATTGGGTAACAGAATCCGGTGCGCCAGAAATACTGATTGATTATGCGGTCGCTTTGGATTTGAAGAGTTGGCAATTCCTGTTGCTGATCAACATCTTGCTGTTGGTCCTTGGCATGTTCCTTGAGGTCGCCTCGGTTCTGCTGATCACGCTGCCGCTGTTGCTGCCCTTGCTGCAACCGCTCGGGATCAACCCGATCCATTTTGGCATTGTCATGACCGTCAACATGGAACTGGCGCTCATCACCCCGCCTGTTGGTCTGAATCTATATGTCCTGTCCTCGATTACCGATGCGGGCATTGGCGAGATCGTACGCGGGATACTGCCCTTTATCGGCCTGATGGCGCTGCTGGTGGGCCTGATAACCTATATTCCAGAACTTTCCCTGTGGTTTCCGTCGCTGTTTTATGATGGCATTCTTTAGGCGGGAAACGCAGGCTAAACCTGACAAAAAAGGACGTATACACGATGGCTGATTTCCCAAAATTTGTCGAATTCCGCGAAGAAGGCCCGCGTGAAGGGTTTCAGATCGAGAAAACGATCTATCCAATTGAACAGCGGGCCGAGCTGATTGACCTGCTGAGCGAAACCGGCCTCAAACGGATCATGGTCGGCTCGTTCGTCAGCCCCAAATATGTGCCCCAGATGGCCGATACCGCCGAACTGTTTACCCGAATTAAGCGCAAGCCGGGGGTGGACTATTCCACTATGTGGTTGAATGATAAGGGGTTTTTGAATGCGCTCGCGGCAAAAAATGCGCATATTAACCCTATGTTGCTGTATTACACCTCCGATGCGTTTTGTAGGCGTAATAACAACTGCACCATGGCCGAAATGGCCGCGCGCCAAAAAGACTGGGTCGCGCTCTATAAACAGCATGGTTACGGGGTTGAAACCGCCGGGATTACCACTGCTTTTGGCTGCAATTTTGAGGGTGACATTCCTTTATCACGGGTTCTGGATGTTGTGCGCGGGCTTATGCAGCTGTGTGAGGAGAGCGGTATTCCTGTGCCCACATTGAGCATTGCCGACACCATGGGTTGGGCAAACCCAGAGGCTGTTAAACGGATGATCGGAGGATTGCGGGAACTGGTGCCAGAAGCAAGGATCGCGATGCATTTTCACGATACTAGGGGGTTGGGTATTGCTAACCTTTATGCCGCGCTGGAAATGGGAGTAGATCTGTTTGACAGCGCCATTGGCGGCCTTGGCGGTTGTCCTTTTGGTGGCTTTGGCAACACCCGCGCGGCAGGGAATATCTCGACCGAAGATTCGGTTTTCATGTGTCATGAGATGGGCATTGAAACCGGCCTTGATCTAAATAAGCTAATCGTGGCGGCGGCCAAGGCCGAAGAAATTATCGGCTCTCCTTTGATGTCACGGGTTCTGCATTCTGGCGGTCTGGACAGGTTCCGAAACTGACAGGCCCCGATACAGTTGGTTCGCTACCTGAACGACGAAATTCCGTCCAGTATATGAAACGTTTCATTGCCTTGACTGCCCTTATTCTATAATCTGTCCACAAGACTAGAAAATAACATAAACACAACACGAAAGACAAAACCATGGATCTAAGTATTGATGATTTCCAGATGAGCATCGGCAACGATTATCCAGAGTTACGTGATGCCTTGCGCAAGCTTTGTGCCGGTTTTCCTGACAAATACTGGCGCGATCTGGACAAGGAAGAGGCCTATCCGGATGCCTTTGTCAAAGCAATGAGCGAGGGGGGATATCTTTCTTCGTTGATACCCGAGGAATATGGCGGGCTAGGGTTGCCATTTCGTGCAGCGCAGGTGACCCTTCAGACGGTTCACGAAGAAGGGTGTAATGCGGGGGCGTGTATTGCCCAAATGTATACCATGGGCACGGTTTTGAAACATGGTAACGAGGATCAAAAACAGCGCTACCTGCCCAAAATCGCTACCGGTGAACTGCGCTTGCAGGCCTTTGGTGTAACAGAGCCGGGGGCGGGGTCCGAGACGCTCAAGCTGAAAACCCGCGCGGTACGCCACGGTAATAAATATCTGGTGAATGGCCAGAAAATCTGGACCTCAAGAGTGGCCCATTCGGATTTAATGTTGCTGCTGGCGCGCACAACGCCACTGGATGAAATCAAGCACCGCAAACACGGATTGTCAGTGTTCCTGCTGGATATCAAAAAGGGCCTTAAGAATGGCACGATTGAGATCAAGCCGATCGACATTATGACCAACCACCTGACCTATGAAGTTTTCTTTAACGATGCGGAAATACCTGTAGAGGATCTGATTGGTGAAGAGGGCGAGGGGTTTTCCTATATCCTCTCAAGCATGAATGCGGAGCGCACCCTTGCGGGCGGGTTGATTATTGGTGCGGGCAACTGGCTGATGAAAAAGGCGGTTGAGTATGCCAATGAGCGGGTTGTTTTTGGCAAACCTATCGCCAAAAATCAGGGTATCCAGTTTCCGATTGCCAACGCCTATGCCGAACTCGATGCCGCCGATCTGATGTGTAGACGGGCGGCAGCGATGCTGGATGCGGGTATTCCCTGTGGATATGAGGTGAATGCCAGTAAACATCTGGCAGCCGAGTTCGCGTGGAATGCGGCCGATGTGTGTATGCAGACCTACGGCGGCTTTGGGGTTGCGCGTGAATTCGATGTTGAACGGATCTGGCGCGAGGTGCGTCATTTCAGGACCGCGCCAATTTCAACCAACCTGATTTTGGCCTACATTGGACAGCACAAGCTGGGCATGCCAAAATCCTACTAGAAATCAAAGGGGTCAGCGCGCAAGTGGTGGCCCCTTACCAGCAACAGGAGATACGCCTTTGACACAGAAATATGAAACCATTCTGGTTGAAAAACGCGACAATGGTATGATGATCGTGACCTTTAACCGTCCCGAAGTTTACAACGCAATGAACACCACGATGATGCGCGAGTTGGGCGATGTTTTTGCCCCGATGATCCAACGCCCCGGCGATGTACGCTGTGTGATTCTGACGGGCACGGGCGACAAGGCGTTTTGTTCAGGCGGAGACCTCAAACAACGCAATACGATGAATGACGAGCAATGGTTTGACCAACATCTTGACGGGCAGCGGGCGATTTTCTCAATGGCGGATTGTCCGGTGCCAATCATCTGTGCGGTCAATGGCGTGGCTTATGCGGGTGGTTTGGAAATGACGCTGAGTTGCGACTTTACCTATTGTGCGCCTCATGCCCGGTTTGCCATTACCGAGGTCAGCCGGGGGATCATGCCTGGCGCTGGCGGGGTTTCAGTTTTACCCAATGTTATCGGAGAGCGGCAGGCCAAGGAGATGGTGCTCGCGGCGCGTCCCATTGATGCCGAGAAGGCACTGGAATGGGGATTGGTCAACAAAATCTGTGCCGAGGGAAAACTTATGGAAGAGGTGATCGAGGTGGCCGAGGCAATCTGCGCCAATGCGCCGCTCTCGGTGAAGCAGGCCAAGAAAGCGATGACCGTTGCCCGTGATGTCGATCGCAAAACCTCGCACCGGTTTGCACTAGAGGCCTATCACCGGTTGATCCTGTCTGAGGACCGGGTTGAGGGGATGTTGGCCTTTAATGAAAAACGTGATCCCGTATTTAAGGGCCGCTAAGAAATCAGGCACCCGTGTCCGGCCCCAGGGATGGCAGGTCGGACACGCTGGGCAGGTTTGCCAGATCGTCCAGCGTATCAAACAGGGCGCGCGCGCGGTTGCCACCGATCCCGCCCTGCGTCAGGCAATCCTCGAATTTGGTCCACAGTTCTTCGCGACTGAGCGGCAGCCCCGCATCACCGCGCGCCATTTCAACTTGCGCGCTTTGTAATTCATCCCCGTTCTTCAATGTCAGCGTCACCTGATCATAGGGCGAGAACACATCGTTTAGATCCGATTTATTTTGGTTCGTGGTAACTTCTGTGCAAGCAATAAGCCGCTGGACCTCAGCTCCTTGCACGAAATTATCGGTCAGCTCTGCCAATCCGGAACGTCCAGCGACCAGCCCGCAAGCCATTGCAAATTCAATAGAGAACTTGGCCTCTAGCCCGGTCTGGGGATTGGCGTTGCGCAAAATCGCTGCTTGGGTAGCGCCGATTTCAACGTTTATCTTGGCTACATCGGTGGCCTTAACGCCCGTATCGTTGCGCAGGTCAAGCAATGCATCAACGGCGCGGTGCACAGCGTAACACATTGGGTATTTTTTAATCCCGACGCGGTGTTTCATGATCTGCCAATCACGGCCCAGACGGTCGGTCGGGGTGGTAGTGTCTATTTTCCCTTCGGGAGAGAGCGCAAACAACAACCCGCGTGGATGTTCCAGTACATCGCTTGAGGCGGTCATGCCTGCTGCCGCCAATCGCGCTGCTATCAGACCCGATTGCGCAGCACGCCCAGCGTGAAAGCTTTTGGTCATTGAGCCGAAATTCGCCGTCAGTCCGCAGGATTCCGAGGCAGCGATTCCGATGGCACTGGCTGACGCTTCGGCGTTTAGCCCAAGGAGGGCCGCGCAGGCAGCGGCAGCACCGATCACCCCTAAAACAGACGTTGGATGCCATCCCTTTAGGTGATGGGCACCGGACTCTCGCAGCGCAAGTTCGGCCCAAACCTCATAACCAATCACATAAGCGCGCAGCACGTCTTGGCCAGTTGCACTTGGCATGGTATCAGCTTGGGCAAGGATCGCCGGTGCGAGCACTGTGGAGGGATGCCCGCCCAGAGGCAGCGCAACATCGTCGTAATCGAGAACATGCATCGCTGTACCATTCAAAAGTGCTGCCAATGGGGCCGAAACCCGCTTTTCACTCATAAACAAGCGTGCCTCGGCCGGTTCGCTGTCGTTGTGAAAACAACGATCAAGGATATCAACAACGGGTTCTGTTCGACCGGGCATCATTGTTCCAATCGCATCTATCGTGCCGGTTTTTACAACCTCATGTGCATCCGCCGGGATGTCCTCAAAGGAGGTTCGGGCAATGAAGCTTCCAATTTCACGGGTCAATGCTATGGTCATATTAATCTCCGAGCCAGGTTGTTTCAATCGGCTTGACAGCCTTATGAAACGTTTCATATAGTGAAATTGTACCAAAGGCAACATGGAATTCGCCCGTTAAAAGGCTTGAACCGGTCGAAAACTACCCCTTGAGGATAAACTCGTTATGAACATTTCCGTGTCACTGAACGACAAGTATACTTTAGAGCGCGGGCGGGTCTATATCACCGGCATTCAAGCGTTGGTGCGTTTGCCTCTTATGCAACGCCAGCGTGACATTTCGGCGGGGGTGAATACGGCAGGCTATGTTTCCGGGTATCGCGGATCTCCGGTTGCTACCTATGATCTGGAACTGGAACGGGCGCAGAAGGTGCTCGAAGACAATCATATCAAGTTTGAAACAGGAGTGAATGAAGATCTTGCTGCGACGGCCCTTTGGGGCACGCAACAGGGCGCGCTGTCGCCACATGCCGAGTATGACGGCGTTTTTGGCATTTGGTACGGAAAAAACCCGGGGCTCGACCGGTGCGGGGATGTGTTCAAGCACGCCAATATGGCCGGCACCTCAGCCAAAGGGGGTGTTCTTGTCATTGCGGGGGATGATCACGGGGCTTTGTCATCCAGTCTGGCCAATCAAAGCGATCAGGCGCTAATTGCATCCTATATTCCGATCCTCTATCCGGCCAATTTGCAGGACTACCTTGATTTTGGCCTCCTGGGCTTTGCCATGTCGCGCTACAGCGGCCTTTGGGTTGGTTTCAAGGCGGTAACCGAAGTGGTAGAGAGTGCTGCTTCAATCGAGATAGATCCCGAGCGGCTAAAGATTGTAGCACCTGTTGATTTTGATTTGCCTGCGGGCCGGCTGAATATTCGCGGCGATATCGATCGTTTCGCCATGGAAGAGCAGCTGATAAATCATCGCTTGCCTGCGGCGCTGGCCTTTGCGCGCGCCAATAAAATTGACAAGGTGGTGATAGATTCGGCCCAACCGCGCATCGGGATTGTGGCAGCGGGAAAGGCCTATCTCGATTTGCGCCAGGCGCTAGAGTATCTAGGCATTGATGATCAGACAGCCGCGCAGTTGGGGATAAAAGTTTACAAGGTCGGGATGATCTGGCCACTGGAGCCCGAAGGCGCGCTGGATTTTTCCCAAGGTCTGGAAAAGATCATTGTCATCGAGGAAAAGCATGGCCTGATAGAGGATCAACTGGCCGCGCTGCTTTATCGTCAGGCGGGGGAAAACCGGCCGGTGATAGTGGGCAAGCGGGATCAGCAGGGCAATCGGATGGTGCCCGCACATGGCGAGGTTAACCCAACGATGCTCGCCCGCATTCTTGCCGGTCAGATTGCCAGCCTGCCCGGTCTGCCCGATCTTGATGCTTGTCTTGCCGGAATAGAGGCGCGTGAAAATGCGCCCAACGCAGAGCATACCGACCTCATGCGTTTGCCATTCTTTTGCTCGGGGTGCCCCCACAACACCGGCATTCGCGCCCCCAAAGGCAGCCGCGTTTTCGGGGGTGTCGGCTGTCATGCCATGGCGGTGTGGATTCCGGGGTCGGGGGTGGAGTTTTTCACCCAAATGGGCGGCGAAGGCGGGACATGGATCGGCGAGGCCCCCTTTAGCAGCCTTGACCATGTGTTCCAGAACCTTGGCGATGGCACCTATCACCATTCAGGCTCGCTTGCGATCCGTGCGGCGGTAGCCTCCAAGGTGAATATCACTTATAAAATCCTGTACAATGACGCCGTTGCAATGACAGGGGGGCAGGTTCTGGGCGAGGGGCTGACAGTCCAGAGCATTGCACATATGTGCCACTTCGAGGGGGTGAAACGCATTGTGGTAGCCAGTGACGAGCCGGAAAAATATGGCGGTACTGCCGGATTCCCACCCGGTGTTACCATTTTTCACCGAAGTGAATTGATCAAGGTTCAGGAGGAACTGCGAGAGACACCCGGCACCACCATTTTAATCTATGACCAGACATGCGCCGCCGAAAAACGCCGCCGCCGCAAGCGCGGCACATTCCCCGACCCGGCCGAACGCGCCTTTATCAATGATCTGGTTTGTGAAGGCTGTGGTGATTGCGGAGTCGTTTCCAATTGCGTTGCCATTTCACCGATGGAAACTGAAACGGGCCGCAAACGCGTTATCGACCAATCGGCCTGCAACAAGGATTATTCCTGTGTAAACGGCTTTTGCCCATCGTTTGTCACCGTTCATGGGGGAGAGTTGCGCAAGCTTGAAAGCACAAGCGCTGATACGGACACGTTGTTTGCCAAGTTGCGCGATCCATTGGTTCCCGCCCTTGATGCACCCTGTGATATTGTTGCCTGTGGCATTGGCGGCACCGGCGTTTTGACCGTTGGGGCGCTGATCGGTATGGCGGCCCATATCGAGGGTAAGGGCTGTTCCGTGCTCGATTTTACCGGCCTGTCACAGAAAAACGGTGAAGTTATGAGCGAAGTGCGGCTTGCCCCCAAGCCCGAGGATCTGAAAGCAATCCGGATTGCTACAGGGAACGCCGATGTATTGCTAGGCTGCGATCTCGTGGTGGCGGCAGGGGCTGGGGTACAAAAGCGGCTGCGGTTTGGCAAAACCCGCGCGGTGGTGAATACCCAGTTGATACCGACCGCCAGCTTTACCAGCCAGCCAGACATGGAGATGGACGCCGAGCGAATGCGCACGATTATCGCCAACACCTTGGGCGAAGAAAATACCACTTTCCTGAATGCTACCGCGACCACGTCGGCCTTGATGGGCAGTAGCGTAACCGCCAACACTTTTGTTCTGGGCATGGCCTGGCAGCTGGGTCTGATCCCGATTGGGCGCACAGCGATGGAACAGGCCATTACGCTGAACGGGGTGGCGGTTGAGCAAAACCAGCGTGCCTTTAAATGGGGGCGCTTGGCGGTTCTGGATCGCAAGGCGGTTGAAGACGCCGCAGCGCCGGGCCTTGCTGGGCGTGCGATAGCTGAAACAGTTCTTGAGACATTCGAGGATATCGTTGCGGATCAGGTAGCCGAGCTGACGGCTTATCAGAACACCGCTTATGCCCAACGGTATCAGGCATTTGTGCGCCGGATTGCCGATATCGAGCACTCCAAGACGCCGGGTTTGACCGGCTTGAGCGAGGCCGTCGCGCGCTATCTATACAAGCTGATGGCATACAAGGATGAATATGAGGTTGCGCGGCTTTATACCGATGGCCGTTTTCAGGAACGTCTGGACAGCCAGTTCAGCGGTGTAGAGCAGTTGCGCTTTCATCTGGCACCGCCGCTTATCTCGCGGCGTGACCCGCAAAGCGGCAATCTGATCAAGGGTGAGTACGGCCCGTGGATTTTCAAGGCTTTAAAAATTCTGAGGCCTTTGCGTGCCTTGCGCGGAACAACATTTGATCCGTTCGGTCATACCATGGAGCGCCGTCAGGAACGCCTGCAAATTAGGCTATATGAAGAGGTGATTTCCGGTCTGCTTGACACTCTTGCCCCAGAACGTCATGCGATTGCCGTCGCGATTGCGGAGATTCCCGGAGGTATTCGGGGCTATGGCCATGTCAAGGAGCGCCATCTGGAGGAGGCGCGCGAAAAAGAGGCAGCTCTTTTGGCGCAGTACCATGGCACAACAGGAACGCTTCGGGCCGCCGAGTGACGGTCGGAGAATGAAACCAATGAATGGAAAGAAAATGAACAATGCTTAGCAAAGCCCTTGAAGGTGTTACAGTCGTTGAAATGGGGCAGGCAGTTGCCGCACCTTATTGTGCCACCCAGTTGGCCGAAGCCGGTGCGCGCGTGATCAAGATCGAACGCCCCGGCGGTGATTTCGCCCGCGCCTATGACGACCATCTGAAGGGGGCCAGCATGTTTTTCTCCTGGCTCAACAGGGGCAAGGAATCAATAGAACTTGATATCAAGAACCCCGAGGATGTCGCTTTGTTGCATCGTATCCTTGATAAGGCCGATGTTTTCATTCAGAACCTTGCGCCCGGTGCAGCCGAGCGTGCAGGCTTTGGCTCGGAAAAATTGCGTACCCGCAATCCCCGCCTGATCACCTGCGACATCACCGGCTATGGCGATGGCGGTGATTATGCGCAAATGCGCGCCTATGACATGCTGGTTCAGGCCGAAAGCGGGCTGGCGGCAATTTCTGGTACGCCGGAGGATCCGGGGCGCTGTGGCGCATCTGTATGCGATCTTGCGTGTGCTACGAATGCTTATGCCGGTATCCTCAAGGCCCTTTTGGCGCGTGCCAATACCGGTCTGGGGGCGGGGTTATCCCTGTCGCTGTTTGACAGTATGACAGACTGGGTTGCGGTCTATATTGCCGCCTATGACCAGACCAAAAAGGTCATGCCGCGTAGCGGATTTAGCCACGGGCTTATCTCTCCTTACGGGGCTTTTCGCATCGGTGACGGCACGCAAGTGGTATTGGCCGTTCAGAACCAGCGCGAATGGGGCCGATTGTGCGAGATCGTTCTTGAAATGCCACAGCTAAAGGACCATGCGGATTACAAGAATAATCCGGCGCGCAGCGCCCATCGTGCGGCACTGAGCGATGTGATTGAGGAGGTCTTTAGCCAGCTCAATCGCGAAACTGTGGTGGACCGTCTGCGCCAGGCCAGTATTGCTTATGGCTTTATTAACGAGATATCAGATATGTCCACCCATCCAGCCCTGAGCAGGACCGATCTGGAAACCGAATGCGGGCCGGTCAGCATCGTGGCACCGCCGCTAAAGGTTAGTGGAGAAGCATCGGCAGTGGGCGACGTTCCTGCATTGGGGGCTGATACACAGGACATTCGTGGGGAATTTGGGCTGTGAATCTTGGGGTGCTGTTAAAAAGACAAGGGGCGGGCCTGTGCGCATCCGCCCCAATCAGGCACAGTTGAATAAATATGGCGGGTTCAGTATGTAGCTCTGAACACTTTAGGAAAGTGGACCAACACGATGCCCTCCAAGAAACCTACAATCCGGGATGTTGCCAAGGAGGCTTCGGTTTCGCTTGGAACTGCATCGCGGGTAATTAACGGTCACAGCACTGTCAAAGCTGAAATAAGAGACCGGGTGAACGAGGCGATAAAGAAACTCAATTATCATCCAAACCCCGTAGCCCAGAGCATGCGAACCGGGGCGACCCGCACCATTGGTTGTATTCTGCGGAACCTGAAAACACCGGTCATGTCCGATTTCGTCAAAAGCGCGGAACAACTGGCCAGCCCCGCCGGCTATGCGCTGATGCTGGCCAACCATAACGATTCACCTGAAACCGAACGGGCGATACTTCAGACTTTTTCCAAGCGCTTTGTCGATGGATTGCTGCTGACGGTCTGCAACGAGGACGACGCCGAAGTTATCGGTATTCTGCGAAATTTGAATATTCCCGTCGTTTTATTAGATCGCACGCTTGGAAGCGAATTTGATTCTGTTATCGTAGATCATTGCAACGGTTTGATTGAGGCGACCGGATATTTGCTGGAGCTGGGGCACCGGCGCATTGCGCTTCTTGCGGGCAATCCGGTCGTGCATCCTGCACGGGATTCGATCGCCGGTTTTGAACAGGCGCATGAGAATGCCGGGCTGCCATGGGATCCTGATCTGATTATTCGCAGCGATTTCTGGGAAGAGACTGCTTATAATGAAACACTGGCTTTGCTGGCCTCCGATACCCCTCCGAGCGCGATTATTTCGGGGGGGACGATGATGCTTCCGGGCGTGTTGCGGGCGGTGCGCCAAGCCGGTCTGAAAATTCCCGAGGATATTTCGCTGATTGCGGGCTATGATACTGAGCTTGCACAGCTGGTCACTCCCGCGATCACGGCTCTCCAAAAAGACTTTTCGGCTGTGGGAACTTTGGGAACCGAGCTTCTTTTGCAACGCCTTGATCAATCCACAACCGGCAGCCCGCGCAATATCCTTGTGCCCAGTTCCCTAATCTTGCGGGATTCCTGCGCAAAACCCAAAGAAAAATCCCAAAGTATTTTGGGCTAAATTTGAATCACTTTAGTATCCAGACAGCGCTTCAAGGTGTTGATAACGCTAGAATTACGATCCACTGGATGTCTCAAGGTTAAATCGAAACACTTTAGCTGGTATCACTTGAATTTGGCGGGGCGATTTTGCATGCCTGCCACCACCGCCTCGATTTGATTGGCGGAACCAATGATCGGGGCTTGCAGTTCTGCCTCTAGTTTCAGGCCATCTGCGCCGCTTCCCCAGCATTGATTTACCAGCTTTTTACTGGCGCGGATCACGTCGGGGGATTTTTCGGCCAGCGTTTTTGCCAGCGTTCTGGCCGCCGCCAGCGGGTTTTCGTCGATACAGGTGATCAGGTTCAGCGACAAGGCCTCTTGGGCATCCAGTATCCGGCCCGTCATGATCAGTTCTTTGGCGCGGTCGGCGGGCATCAGGGCGGGCAGGCTTTGGGTTATGCCCATGTCCGGAATCAGGCCCCAGCGCGTTTCCATGATCGAGAACCGTGCATCCGGTGCGGCGATACGAAAATCGGCGGCAAGGGCCAGCTGTAGGCCAGCGCCAAAGGCCACGCCTTCAATTGCGGCAATGACGGGGATTTGCAGTTCTTGCCATACGGTGACCGGGCGTTGAAACCGGTTGGCAATCTGGCCCTGGGGCGGGGTCAGGATGTCCTGTCTGATCTGATCTATCTTTGCAGCCATATCCATAAAGCTGGAGGTGTCAATACCTGCACAAAACGTTCCCCCTTTACCGGACAGGATCACGGCGCGCAATTCTGGCTTGGATTTAAGCGCCTCTCCTGTGGCGATCAATTCCTCAAACAGCGCCAGATCAAGCGCATTTTTCTTTTCGGGGCGGTTCAGTTCCACGTGGGCAATATGCCCGGAGATTGTGGTGGTGATACGTTTGCTCATGGGGGCCTCCTGTTCGCGGGAATATTGCGGGAAAACCGCCCGGTTGAACAGGGGGCACGTTGCGTTACCTTTCGGGCGCTGGAAATTCGCGGCTTTGCTGGCAATTCACCGGTGCAATACGCATTTTCAACCTGACAGGGGTATTGGATTGCGCTAGCCCTTTTAGGGAGAACAAGGGGAATAATCATGTCATACCTTCTGGGCGTTGATACTGGCGGAACCTACACTGATGCGGTGTTGATGCGTGACGAGGAAGAGGTGGTTGCCACCTCTAAATCGCTGACAACCCGTCATGATCTGGCTGTTGGCATCGGGGGTGCCGTGCGGGATGTGCTGGTGCAGGCAGGGGTGCAACCGGGGGAGGTTGCGTTGGTCTCCATGTCGACAACACTCGCTACCAACGCACTGGTACAAGGGCAGGGGGATCGGGTCTGTTTGGTCTTTATCGGATTCTCCGAACGTGATCTGGCGCGACAAGGGCTCGATACGGCCTTGCAGGGGGATCCGGTTATCCTGCTGGCGGGCGGGCACAGCCATTCCGGAATAGAGGTGGCAAAATTTGATGAGGCCGGGTTGCGTGAGGCCCTTGATGCGATGACGGAGGGCGTATCCGGGTTCGCTGTGGCGGCCGACGA
>JAHRVG010000124.1 GCA_019090795.1 Paracoccaceae bacterium
CGAGATCTACACTTCTAGCTTCGTCGGCAGCGTCAGATGTGTATAAGAGACAGGTGTCGCGGGAGACCTCTCTGCGATTCAGGCCGTTATTCGTGAAAGACTCAAAACTTGACTACACGCATCCACACACTGCCCAACGGTTTTCGCATTGTAACCGAAAACATGCCCGGCTTGAAATCAGCCTCAATCGGTATTTGGATCGGGGCCGGGGGCCGCAACGAGCGCCCCGAGCAAAACGGCATTGCGCATTTTCTGGAACACATGGCGTTCAAAGGCACCAAAACCCGCAGCGCCTTGCAAATCGCCGAGGCAATCGAGGATGTGGGCGGTTATATCAATGCCTACACCAGCCGCGAAACGACTGCCTATTATGCGCGGGTGTTGCAGGATGATGTGCCATTGGCGATGGATGTGATTTCCGATATTGTTCTGAATTCCGTATTTGACCCCAAAGAGGTTGAAATGGAGCGCGGTGTGATCCTGTCGGAAATCGGGCAAGCGCTTGATACGCCGGATGATGTGATTTTTGACTGGCTGCAAGAGGTCTCTTATCCCGATCAACCGATTGGCCGCACTATTTTGGGACCAGCCGAGCGGGTGCGCAGCTTTACTCGCGCTGATTTGAAACAGTTTGTGGCAGAGCATTACCAGCCCAGCAAAATGATCCTCGCAGCCGCGGGGGCGGTAGATCACGACGCGCTGGTTGCGCGGGCGGAACAGCTGTTTGGCGACCTTGCGGATCACCCGACAGCGGTTGTGGTGCCTGCGCTTTATCGCGGTGGCGAGCATCGGGAAGTTAAAGATCTAGAGCAGGCGCATTTTACCATGGCGCTGGAAACCAGCGGCTATCGCAGCGATGACATCTATACCGGACAGGTTTTTTCAGTGGCTCTGGGCGGGGGCATGTCCTCTCGGTTGTTTCAGGAAGTGCGTGAAAAACGCGGGCTGTGCTATTCGATCTACGCCCAGATCGGCGCCTATGCGGATACCGGAACCTTGACGATCTATTCGGGTACCAGCGGTCAGGATATCGCGGATTTGGCGCATATCTGCGTTGATGAATTGCGCCGGGTTGCCGTTGATATTGCCGATTCCGAGGTAAGCCGGGCGCGGACCCAGATGAAAGCGGGCATGTTGATGGGGCTGGAAAGCCCCACAGCGCGGTGTGAACGTCTGGCGCGCATGGTAGCAATTTGGGGGCGGGTGCCGACGCTGGATGAAATTGTTGGGAAAATTGATGCGGTGTCATCGCAGGATGTGGCCGATTACGGCCACAAACTATGTGCCGCTGGCAAGCCGTCAATGGCGCTTTATGGCCCCGTGAGTGCAGCCCCGAGCCTAGAGGCGCTGGCAGCACAATTGACTGCATAAACGTTCAAGCCTGTGGGCCCGACGCAATCCCCTAGTCATCGGTAACAAGCCGCAGATATTGCCGTGTTCGCCGCATTCTGGAACGGTCTAGCGTACTGCCCCCGTCAAGCCCGTGTAACACAGGTTTATCTGTGGGTTTAGTGCGCGGTGTAAACGGTTGGGTTTCCTCGGCAAATCCCGCTGAAACGTGATCGTGCATCACTGTTTGCGAAGACACAATACGGGTGGTTTTTTTGCCGCTGATAGTAAAGCGGCAGGGCGGTTTTATCCGTGCATCAATAGAGGAAACGCACCCCAGTATCCGGTTAATTTGCCCAGCATCATTGCGCATCGGCAACAGTAACATTTGTGCCGTCTGTTCCCCAAAGCCTTCGGGTTGGCTCGTCAGTTGCAAATGGATGATTTTTGGTTCGGCCAGAAGCTCGGTCAGGATATCGGTGAAATAATCACGGCTTTCAGGCGCTATCAACGCATAGGCGGGTATGCCGCGCAGCTCCATTCCCAGCAGATCGCAAAGCTTGTTTCCAGCCAGCCGAAACCGGATCTGGTTGAGCTTGGTGTGTTCCAGGATAAATGTATATTCCAGCGCACCGCTAATTTCACGAGGGTCGATTTCAGAGCGCATCGGGGCAATCCGGCCACCGCGCAAACGCTCCCAGTAGTTTAGTAAATCGAGTAGTACCGGATCCTGCATCTGTCCTTTTTGCCTAAACAATGGCGTGATTTTTTCACCTGACTGTAGAAACTCTCGCATTCTGGTCCCTTTCTTACAATACCCAACACATTTGACAGGCTTTGTTGGCAAATCCTTTCTGATTTGGTAACGATTTGCTCACAAAGATTACTAAAGTGTTAAAACATGAAAACTGTTACAAATGAGAGGCAAAATTTCCTAAATGGTTAACTCAATGACAGCCTTCGCTTCCTGTACGGGCGAACTCGACGGCACCCGCTGGGCGCTGGAAATTCGCAGCGTCAACGGGCGCGGTTTGGATGTGCGGCCTCGATTGCCCGAAGGATGTGAAGCGCTGGAAGCTGTGGTCAAAGCGGAAATTGCCAAGCATTGCAAACGCGGCAATGTGAATGTGACCTTGCGTCTGAAACGTGAATTCACCGGCGGTATGGCAACATTGAACCCTGATGCGCTGGCAGTTGCGGTGCAGGCGACACAACAGGCGGCTGCTGCGGCCGAAGCTGTGGGCCTGCCCGTCGCGCCGATGCAAGCAGCGGATTTGCTGGCGGTGCGCGGTGTGTTTGATGTATCTGCCGAGCGTGAGGCAAGTGCCCTGACCTGTCTGCCGGAAATCAAAGAGGATATCATTACTACCGCCGCTGAATTCGCAGGCGCTCGCGCGGCAGAGGGGCAAGCCTTGTGGAAAATCCTGACCGAGCAGATTGACCAGATTGCCGATATGCATGCTACTGCTTTGACCTTGCTGCCCGCGCGCCAAGAAAAAATGAACGCTGTGTTACGGACCAATGTGGCCAAGGTGATGGGCAATTCAGAGGGTGTAGACGCGGATCGGTTGGCACAGGAACTAGCATTGCTGGTGGTGAAATCCGACGTGGCCGAGGAACTGGATCGTTTGGGGGCGCATATTGTTGCCGCGCGGGAATTACTGGCGGAGGATGGGGCCATCGGGCGCAAGTTCGATTTCCTGACGCAAGAGTTCAACCGCGAGGCTAATACCCTTTGTTCTAAGGCAAATTTTAAGGAACTAACGCGGATCGGTCTTGACCTGAAAACGGTTATCGACCAAATGCGCGAACAGGTTCAAAACGTGGAGTAGACATGTCCGACACCAACCGCCGTGGCCTTTTGGTCATCCTGTCCTCACCCTCGGGTGCCGGAAAATCCACCCTTTCTCGGATGTTGCTGGATTGGGACGCCACATTGCGGTTCTCTGTTTCTGCCACCACCCGCGCCCCGCGCAGGGGCGAAGAGGACGGGCGGGAATATTTTTTCAAGACCAAGGAGGAATTCGAGGCACTGGTGCAAAGCGGTGGGATGTTGGAGCATGCGCAGGTTTTCGGGAATTATTACGGCTCCCCCTTAGCACCGGTTGAAAAGGCGATCACTGCAGGCCGCGATATTCTGTTTGATATAGACTGGCAAGGCGGCCAGCAAATTCGCGGTTCTGTTTTGCAACGTGATGTGGTGTCGATTTTCATCCTCCCACCTTCGATCAAGGAGTTGGAACGCCGCCTGACCAGCCGGGGGCAGGACAGTGCAGAAGTGGTTGCTGGCCGGATGGCGCAGGCTAAATCGGAAATAAGCCACTGGGCAGAGTATGATTTTGTGCTGATAAATGATAACTTGGAAGAATGCTTCGAACGGCTGAAAACCGTGTTTCAAGCGGCCCGTCTGCGGCGTGATGCGCGCCCCGAGTTGATGAGCCATGTACAAATGTTGAACCAAGAATTTGAGGACTTACTATGACCCTTTATGCTCTCGACGGCCTTGCGCCATCTGTACCCGAAAACGGAAATTATTGGGTTGCGCCCGATGCGCAGGTGATCGGAAACATCGCCTTGGAGGAAGCCAGCTCCATCTGGTTTGGTGCTGTTCTACGCGGCGACAATGAATTGATCACGCTGGGGGCGGGCAGTAATATCCAAGAGAATTCGGTACTGCATACCGACCCAGGGTTTCCGCTAACCATCGGTAAGGGCTGCACAATCGGGCACCGTGTGATGCTGCACGGTTGCACCATTGGCGATAATTCCCTGATTGGCATGGGGGCAATTTTGCTGAATGGTGCTGTAATTGGCAAAAACTGCCTGATTGGTGCCGGCGCGCTGATTACCGAGGGTAAGGTGATTCCGGATGGATCACTGGTTATGGGTGCGCCGGGTAAAATCGTGCGCCAGCTTGATGAGGCGGCGATTGCCGGGCTTGGCAAGTCTGCGAAAACCTACCAGTCCAATATGGCCCGTTTTCGCGACGGGCTATCGGTAGTCACTCCAGGCTGATCTGCAACGTTTCATCGGTTTTGTTCACTTTGATGCGCAGAGCCGATTGCCGTGCCAATTCTGTTGCCAACTCAAACTGGACCTCTGATGATTGCAGCGGTTCACTGAGGCTGTGGCCTGCAAAGATTCGCCAGACTGGTTTGGTCATGTTGAGCCGACCCTTACCTTCCAACAGCCACTGATTACCCTTGTGGTGCACCCGAATTTCGCCACCATATGGCAGCGCTGTTTCCGCACATTGCACGAGCAGCAGCAGCAGCTTGCCAGTGCCGCGGGGAACAGACAGCAGGTGTTCCCAGCGAACATTGACCCGCTTGTCAGCATAGTAATCTGTCAATACTCGCCGAATCACCTCCGGCGATAGCATGGCCCCCTCGGAAACCGCGCCAAAAGAGATGCGGAAAAACTGAATGCGGGCGTTTGCAGCCTCGATGCTTTCATTGAGCAAGACCACTTCCGGCGTCTGGCTGATGCCGGAAAGCTCCAGCAATTCCAGACCGTTGCCGATGGCGCCAAGCGGGCTGGCAAGGTCGTGGCATATACGGGAGCTTACAAGGGCTGCAATATCGGGATTTTTGTCGTACATGTTGGCTGAGGACTTTCAAATCGAGGCTATAAATGAATGAGTTTCTAACGCCGGGCCAGTTAGTGCATCACCCGGGGCAACCGGATTGGGGCTTGGGGCAGGTGCAATCTGTCGTGGCGGATAAAATCACGGTGAATTTTGAAAATGTAGGTAAAGTGGTCATCGTTGGTACTCTGGTGATATTGCAGTTGGTGAACTAACTACGCAGGTAACCATTTATCCCCCGAACATACCCGTAAAGGTGGTAAAGGCAAGTGTGCAATACCTTTATGCGGTAGGTATTGGCAAAAAAATTGACTGGAGCTTTCCTCACTCCACGTCATCCTTTATGCTTTGCGGTATCGTGAAATGAACAGGCCAAGAAGATCGACCGGAATCCCTACTGCTTGAAACTTGCTGAAACCGAGGCGGAGCTGGTCGCGGCGCAACGGCTGCGCTATCGGGTTTTTGTTCAAGAGATGGGGGCGAAAATTGACCCCAGATCCACCACCTCCCGGCTAGAGCGGGACAGGTTTGATCCGTTTTTTGACCATCTGATCTTGCGTGACACCCGTATTAACGACCCGATAGAGGCCGTGGTCGGCGTCTATCGTCTGCTGCGCAGTGAAGTTGCAGATCAGGGAATCGGGTATTACGGCGCGACCGAATTTGACCTGTCAAAAATCCGCCAATCGGGCCGTAGTGCGGTGGAGTTGGGGCGTTCTTGCGTGGCCCCTGAACATCGTGGCGGAGTAGCATTGCATATGTTGTGGCACGGTTTGGCGGAATATGTGCTGGGCCATGACATTGAAATCATGTTTGGCACCGCGTCCTTTCCGGGGTGTGATGTCGGGCATATCGGGCAGGCGCTGTCGTTTTTACATCACCATTATCTGGCGCCCGAGGATCTGCGGGTACCGGTGCACAGTGATCGGGCGATCCAGCTGGGTGTTCTGCCTTTTGACAAAATCGACAAACTGGCAGCGCTGAAGCAGATGCCGCCACTGATCAAGGCCTATCTGCGTTTGGGGGGCTTTATCGGCGAGGGGGCCTTTCTTGATCACAGCTTCAACACCATCGACGTTTGCCTGATTGTTGACACGCAACGTATGTCACAAAAGTATCGCACCCATTATGTACGGGGGCAGGCGGTTTGACTGTCTGGCAGGCAGGCGAGCACCTGGACATCCCCGCGCCGCGCGGCATGGGCAGGTTTCGGGTGATCGTGCGGGTTCTACTGGTTGCGCTGACAATTTTTGGCCTGATGATCCCGATGTTTCTAGCCCGCTTATTGCGCTTTAAATTCGTGTCAGAGGCAATAGTGCGCCTTGCCTGCATCCTGTGTTTGCGCATCATCGGCATTGACCTGCTGGTCGAGGGCAAACCGATGCCCCATCCGGGTGCGGTGGTGGCTAATCATGCTTCCTGGTTGGATATTTTCGTGCTCAATGCGGTGCAGAGAGCCTATTTCGTATCCAAGGCAGAAGTACGGAAATGGCCGCTGGTGGGCTGGATTGCGCGCGCAGCTGGCACAGTTTTTATCCAGCGTCGTGCGCTTGATGCCGAGCGGCAAAAGTATGTGTTTCTGGAGCGGATCAATCGGGGTGACAAGCTGTTGTTTTTCCCCGAGGGCACCAGCACGGACGGCCAACGGGTACTGAAATTCCGTTCTTCTCTGTTTGCCGCATTTTTTGAACCGGGGCTAAAAGAGGCAATGTGGATTCAGCCGACCACAGTTAGCTATCGCGCACCGGAGGGGCAGGACGAAAGATTTTATGGCTGGTGGGGCGATATGGAGTTCGCCCCACATTTTTCCTTTGTGTTGGCGGCCAAGCGTCATGGCCAAGTAGTGGTGCGGTTTGCAGAGCCGATCCATGTCAAGGATGTGGTGAACCGCAAAGTACTCAGCGAGATGTGCGAAACAGCGGTGCGGCGCGGGTTGCACCAATAGGGGCTGGTTTTCATCGCTTCGCTTAGGAAAGTCTTGCCAGATACGCGCGTATCATGGCTTCCGGTGGCTTTTCCGCATTCCAGACTTCGCTTCCCAAAGCTATGAAATCGGTCACTAAAGCCAGTTTCTCGGCAGCATCAAGGGTGATTGCCCCCTCTGCCACAACCGGAACTTCCACCACTTGCGACCACCATTCAAAGGTTTCAATCTCTGCCAGTGTACCATCGCCCAGACCGGTGTCGCTCATCGGACCAAAAGACACATAATCCGCGCCAATCTCGGCGGCGGTCATGCCATCGTGGCGCGAGGCCCCGCAATAGCTGCCAATAATCGCATCTGTGCCCAGTTCCTCGCGAATATAGCGTATCCGCTTGGCCCCGTCGGGCAGATGTACACCGTCCAGCCCGTGCGTTTCTACCAGCCGAAAGTGGCTGTCGATCACAATAGGCACCTCGCGTTGGTGGCAAATTTCGCGCAGTACATCCGCCGTACGTCCGATTGTATCGGTGTCATCCGTGGCAAGACGCAGGCGGACGCAGGGAATTTCAAAGGTATCGAGCACAGCCGCCAACTGATCTCCAAAGGGCGACAGCTCAAACTCTGACGGGGTGATCAGGTAAATCTGCGGTTGTTCTTTTTCTAGGTCACTCATGGTGTTCTCGTGTTTTTGGTGGTCAACGGGTTTTATACGGTCAGGACGATCTTGCCAATGTGAGTTGAGCCTTCCATGCGGGCGTGGGCATCCGCCGCGCGCGCCATTGGATAGGTTGAATCCATCACCGGTTTCACAGTGCCCCCATCCAGCATTGGCCAGATTTCTGTTCGCAGTGCATCAGCAATCTGCGCCTTGGCCAGATCACTTTGTGGGCGCAGGGTAGAGCCGGTCATGGTCAGGCGTTTCATCATGATGAAGGCGAAATTTAGCTCGGCTACAGGTGCTTCCAGAAAGGCGATTTGCACCAACCGACCCTCTAGTGCGAGTGATTTGATATTGCGCGGAATATAGCTGCCTCCGACCATATCAAGGATCAGGTCCACGCCTTTGCCCTTGGTCAGTTCTTTGATAACTTTTGCGAAATCCTCATCGCGGTAATTTATGGCGCGTTCAGCGCCCAGTTCCTCGCAAACCGCACATTTCTCTGCATTCCCCGCAGTTGCAAACACCCGTGCTCCTGCTGCTTTGGCCAGTTGGATCGCGGTTGTGCCAATACCCGAGGAACCGCCGTGCACCAAAAAGGTTTCCCCTGCTTGCAAGCCCCCGCGCATGAAGACGTTGGAATAGACGGTGAAATAGGTTTCACACAATGCTGCAGCTTGCACCATATCCATGCCTTCGGGGATGCGCAGGGCGTGGTCTTGGTTTGTGACCACATATTCTGCATAGCCCCCCCCAGGCAACAAGGCGCATACATCATCACCAATAGCCCAGCGGGTAACACCTGTACCGATTGCAACAACGGTGCCGGAGCATTCCAGACCGGGCAAGTCGGATGCCTCGGGCGGGGGGGCGTATTTACCGGCCCGTTGCAGGGCGTCGGGGCGATTCACGCCAGCAGCTGCGACCTTGATCAGGATTTGGCCGTGGCTCGGTGTGGGTACCGGACGTTCCACCGGTTTTAAAACCTCGGGCCCGCCTGGGGTGGAGATTTCGATCGCTTGCATGGTTGTCGGGAGCATGTTGTTAACCTTTGTTTGAAATGTGGCCGGGCAGGTCGGTTTGGCTGTGCCCGCCGGGTGCTTTGACGCTATCCAGAATGCGCCCCGGTCCTGCCATGAACCCTTTGACAAGGGGGTTTTTGCGCAAGTTGGCCTTGAGCGTCTCGAACTGCATCACATTGTCAATGCGCCGGTCCAGAAAGGCCCATGTGTCGGTGAAATCCGCGGACTCATCCCCCAGCCAAAACAGCACGGTGGCGGAATAAACGGCGGAAAGTGTGGCGCGTTTTGTGTACCAGTTCACGTCTTGCGATGTGTCGCCAAGGGTGTTCCAGATCAGATCGCACGTCCCCCAGATCAATGCCGCGCCGTCGCTGGCATTATGGGGCAGGGCAAAAAGGGTAGCGCCACGGCGCACAGCCTCGCGATCCATTGCGACGGCCTCCAGCCGTAGGCGCACCCCACGGGCAATACGGTCGCGAAAACGGATTGCATCCATATCTCTTGCTTGCAATGCTGCCACCATCTGCGCATCGCCGCGTTTGTGAAATGCCACCGCCAGATCTATCGCCCCGCGCGGGCAGACCTGTGCAGCCAATCCCGCATCAACCCCCGAATCGCTGATTGCCGCGGCCAGCGTTTCCGGCCCCCAGCCATCAAACATCACATGGATCATCGCCGCATCAAGCAACACTGCACGGGCGCCCTCTATGTGGTCTTCTTCGGTTTTTCCGGGTTTGGACATGTGTTGCTCCTTTGAGCAGGCATCTGGACAACGGCTTGTGCCCTTGCTATAGGGCGGCTTCCTGCACTTCAACTCTAACTCTAGAAAGGTGGTGACACCATGCAGGTATCGGTTCGTGACAATAATGTCGATCAAGCACTTCGTGCTTTGAAGAAGAAATTGCAACGCGAAGGCGTGTTTCGTGAAATGAAGCTTAAGCAACATTACGAAAAACCCTCCGTCAAGAAAGCCCGTGAAAAGGCCGAAGCAGTTCGCCGTGCGCGCAAGCTGGCTCGTAAAAAGCTACAACGCGAAGGTATGCTTTAAGCAAACCACACAGCACCGAAAAGTTAGAACCCCCGAGCCATGTTCGGGGGTTTTTGCTTTTCTAGCTTACCGAACGCACCCGTTTTTTCGCCAGGAAACCGCATCTTCGAGCCTGTCATTGCCCCAGAAAACCTCTCCATCGACAACGAAACTTGGTGCGCCGAATATTCCGAGTTCGCGGCAATGAGTTGTTTCGTCAACCAGCGCGCTGGCAATTTCGGGGGAATGGGCAAGTTTTATCACCCGAACCGAGTCTTGCCCTATGCGTTTCAAACATTCCAAAACGTTGGCCTCGGTTCCCGCCTTTTTACCTTCTGTAAACCACATCCGGTAGGCTTCAACCGTGTAAGCTTGCCCCCATCCCTCGCGCATGCCCAAAAGAGCAACTTGGTTGGCAAAAACCAGTTCTTCTAGCGGGTATGGCACAGGAACCTTGATTGGCAGACCGTATTTGCCTGCTCGGCGCTCAATGTCACGCCACATATGAGATGATTTGGCAGGTTTATGGGCAAAGGGAATATTGTTTTGTTCGGTCATGATTGCCCGAACATCAAAGGGTCTCCAGTTGAAAACCACACCTTGCTGGGCCGCATATTCTGGCAGACGCATAACAGTGAGATATGAGTACGTGCTGCCTATTGAAAACCAAAAATCAATCGGTTTCATCTGTTTTCCTCCAAAATATCGGTCCAATGGAATTCACGATAACCAAAATTACATCCCGTTGTCACTGTTTTGGCAAGAACAGCCCCCTTACTCCAACTCATCGGAGGGTATCACCGGAAAAAATACGCCCGATGACCACAGCCCGAACCAGCTTTCCCCGTCAACCTTGCGGTGCACCCCTAGATCTATCAGCCGGTAAAAGCTCTTGCGATCAATCAAGGCTTCCAGATTGCTGCGGATCAATACGTAAGGTGCCGGTTCGCCGGTTTCCCCATCCCGTTCCACGCGAATCGGATTGTCCGGCCCTGCCGCCGCCACATCATCGACTTGTGTGGTGAATGTCAGCACCTGCGCTGGGCCGGTTCCACTCGCGTCGAAATCAACGGCCACAAATGGCGCGTCATCCACGATGATGCCGACCTTTTCCACCGGTGTGACCAGAAAGTAATCATCGCCATCTTTTCGAATAATCGACGAAAACAATTTTACCAACGGTTTTCTGCCAATCGGGGTGCCGAGATAAAACCAGGTGCCATCCCGCGCGATGCGCATATCCAGATCACCGCAGAACGGTGGATTCCACAGATGCACAGGCGGTGGGCCTTTTTTACCGGCCTTTTGTGCTGCTGCTGCGATACCGTCCGCTGTGGGGTTCACGGTTTTTTGTGGTTCTGTGCTATTTGTCATTTGTCCTTGGTGGGTTAATTAGTCTTTAATGGGGTAGAGTTACTTGAAAGGTATTAGCCATGTCCGAGAATGCAAGCGAATTGGCCGATTTGATTGAAAATACTGCGGTGCTGCTGGATCAGGCGCGGGCGGGGATTGCGCAGCGCATCATCGGGCAGGAAACAGTGGTGGAGCTGTCGCTGGTGTCTCTGTTGTGCGGCGGTCATGCGTTGCTTGTCGGTGCGCCGGGGCTGGCAAAAACGCGGCTGGTGGATACATTGGGTACGGTTTTCGGGATGGATTCGAACCGTATACAATTCACACCAGACCTGATGCCGGCGGATATTCTGGGATCTGAGGTTCTGGAAACCGCCGAGGATGGCAGCCGTAGCTTTCGGTTCATGCAGGGGCCCGTGTTCTGCCAGCTGTTGATGGCGGATGAGATCAACCGCGCCAGCCCGCGCACGCAATCGGCGCTGTTGCAGGCGATGCAGGAACGACAGGTAACGATTGCCGGACATGAATACGATCTGCCTGCGCCTTTTCATGTGCTGGCGACGCAAAACCCGATCGAGCAAGAGGGCACATATCCCTTGCCAGAGGCGCAGTTGGACCGGTTTATTTTGCAGATTGATGTGGGCTATCCCAGCCGTGATACCGAGCGTGAGATTCTGCTGGCAACCACCGGAGCGGAGGAGGCGGAAGCGCAACAGGTGTTCACGTCCGAGCAATTGATTGCCGCACAGGATGCGGTGCGCCGGATGCCGGTGGGCGAGGCGGTGATCGAGGCAATCCTCGATCTGGTGCGCTCGGCACGGCCCGACGATGAAACTGCACCTGATTATGTGCGCGAGGCGGTCAGTTGGGGGCCCGGACCACGCGCAGCGCAGGCGTTTATGCTGGCAACACGGGCTCGCGCGTTGGTTCAGGGCCGATTTGCACCTTCTGTTGACGATGTGCTGGCGCTGGCGCATCCGGTGCTGGTACACCGCATGGCGCTGGGTTTTGCTGCGCGGGCACGGGGCGAAAAATTGGGTGATCTGATTGCCCAACTCAGCGCGCGGGTTGGTGGCGCAGAGGCCGCTGCGTGAGTCAGTCCATGTCGATAACGCCCCAGGGTTTGCGCCGGGATGCGCAGGCGCTGACTGCGGGGTTTCCCGAACTGCTGGCCCATGCGCGCCAGTTGGCGGCAACGATTTCGCTGGGTAATCACGGACGCAGGCGGTCGGGCCCAGGGGATGAGTTCTGGCAATATCGCCCGGCCATGGCGGGGGATCACATGCGGGAAATTGACTGGCGGCGCTCGGCGCGTTCCGACACCTATTTTGTGCGCCAGATGGAGTGGCAAAACCTGCAAACGGTGCACCTGTGGGTCGATGGCTCTGCCGCGATGCAGTACAGTAGTTCGGACAAGCTGGAAACCAAAGGCGCGCGGGCGCGGGTTTTGGGCTTGGCGGCAGCGATTTTGCTGGCCAAGGCAGGGGAAAGTGTCGGCCTGATGGATGATCCGGAGCCACCAAAGCACGGGATTGGTCAGATCACCAAGATGGCGATACATTTGGCCGCTGACAAAGGCGGGGCCGAATATGGCAAGCCGCCCTCAAAGCGCATGGCGCGGGGAAACCGTGCACTGTTCATTTCTGATTTTCTGGGCGAATGGGACAAGTTGGTAGAGGCGCTTTCGCGCGCAGCGGATCAAAAGGTCGAGGGGTGTCTTGTGCAGATTCTGGACCCCAGTGAAGAAGATTTTCCTTTTGACGGGCGGATGATATTCCAGTCTATGGGCGGTGGTTTGCAGTTTGAAACCCGCCGTGCCAAGGCGATACGGGATGATTATTTAGCGATGCTGGCAGAGCGCAAACTGGCGCTCGCTGCATTGGCGAACCGCACCGGTTGGCGTTATACCTGCCACCATACCTCGCACTCAGCTCAAAGTATTTTACTGTGGATTTATAACGCCTTGGCTGGATCCGAAAGATGAGTGTATTTGGTTCCATTGGTTTTCTATCGCCTTGGCTGCTGTTAGGGTTGCTGGGGCTACCACTATTGTTGTGGCTGTTGCGGGTGGCCCCGCCAGCCCCACTGCGGCTGGCATTTCCGGCGGTGACGTTATTACTGGGGTTGAAGGATCGCGAGAATACGCCAGAACGTACACCTTGGTGGTTGCTGGTGTTACGTATGTTGGCGATAGCGGCGGCGATTATTGCTTTTGCACAACCGATCCTGAACCCTACGGATCGGGTGGCTGGCAAGGGGCCTCTGCTGATCGCGATGGATGCCTCATGGGCCAGTGCGCAGAACTGGGATTTGCGCCAAGACAAGTTAGAAGAGGTTTTGCGACTGGCAGAACAGGACGCGCGCACGGTAGCTTTGATCAAGTTGAGCACACCTCCCAAAGCAGACACGCGTCTGGGTTTTGATAGTGCTGCCACTTGGACTGCCAAACTGGAGAGCCTGAAGCCCAACGCTTGGGAGCCTCACTATGAGGCCTGGACCAGAGCGCTTGCAGCGACGAATACAGGATTTGAAACGGTCTGGTTTTCAGATGGGCTAAGGCGAGAAGGCCGCGATGAACTGGGCGATGTATTCACCAACGCCGGAGACGTTCACGTGGTTCAACCGGACACAACATTGCTGGCGCTACGCCCGGTCAGGATTGAAAACGGCCAGCTGTTGAGCGTGGCGATCCGATCCCAGAACGGGCAAGAGTCACCAATTGTGGCAACAGCCATCGGCCCTGATCCAGCGGGAATCACACGGGTTTTGGCAAAGACGGATGTGGTCTTTGCCGTTGGTCAGGATCG
>JAHRVG010000125.1 GCA_019090795.1 Paracoccaceae bacterium
ACCACGTCATCAATGGGATGGGGAGCGAACGGTGCCGGATGCTCATTGCCCGTCCTGCGGGCTTTCAAAACCGTATGTTCAGCAGGAATATCACCGGCCTCAAAAATCTGGGTCCAGCGATAGGAAAACCAGCCGTTGCGAATGACCATCGCTTTGTGGCCAGTGGTGAACTGGCGGGCTACGGCCTCCATTGCATAGGTGCCCCCGCCCGGAATCAACGCCACGTGTTGCGCGTTATAGACCTCTTTCAACATACCGGAAATATCCCGCATTACCTGTTGAAAGGCCCCGCTCATGTGATTGAGCGAGCGATCGGTGAACACCACCGAATATTCCAGCAACCCGTCGGGATCAATATCTGTACGCAAACCAGGCATGGGATTTTCCTTTTCTATCTGTCTTGGGCAAGGTCAACTACGAAACGGCTATACCGTCAAGCCCCTGAAACAGCGCAGGGTAAAATACCCACAAAATCTAGTAATCAGCCTCGCCAATACACTAATTGTTGATTTTTCTTGCATTTGGGTAAAATTTTCGGACAATTTCCCAGGGGCGCAAACCGCCTCACATGTTAAGGGTGCCCACAAAGGGCGCTTATCCAAAAAGGGGGAAAAACATGTCTCATCCAAAAGGGGCCTATTCGGACCCCAACGTCACGCCACCACTTGCGCAGGCAATTCCGCTGGGGTTGCAACATGTGCTGGCGATGTTTGTCTCCAATGTCACGCCCGCCATTATCGTCGCAGGCGCGGCAGGCTTTGGTTTTGGATCCAATTCTCCAGATTTTCCGGAGTTGTTGTACCTGATCCAGATGGCAATGCTGTTCGCGGGGGTTGCCACCCTGATCCAGACCATTGGTTTTGGCCCAGTTGGTGCGCGCTTGCCGATTGTTCAGGGCACCAGTTTTGCCTTTTTGCCGATCATGATTCCACTGGTTGCGGGCAAAGGTGTAGATGGGCTGGCAGCGCTGTTCGGCGGCATTGTCGTTGGCGGGATATTCCATGCCTTTATCGGGACTTTCATCGGGAAAATCCGCTTTGCGCTGCCGCCACTGGTAACAGGCTTGATTGTACTGATGATCGGCTTGGCACTGGTCAAGGTCGGCATTCAATACGCAGCGGGCGGTGTGCCGGCCATGGGCAAACCTGAGTTTGGCAGCCTTGAGAACTGGACCGCGGCGGGCATCGTGATTTTGGTTACGCTGGTGGTCAAGTTTACCACCAAAGGAATGTTATCGGTTTCCGCAGTGTTGATTGGCTTGATTGCTGGCTACATCTGGGCACTGGTAACAGGGATGCTGACCTTTGACGCCATTGGCACCAGCTGGAACCGGGCCGCAAGTTTTGCTATGCCAAACCCGTTCAAATACGGCATCGAATTCACCGCCTCGGCGATCATCGGCATGTGTCTGATGGCCTTTGTTTCGGCAATTGAGACCGTGGGCGATGTTTCAGGCATCACCAAAGGGGGCGCAGGACGCGAAGCCACCGATGCTGAAATCACCGGCGCAACCTATGCGGACGGTCTGGGCACCGCTATTGCCGGTGTATTCGGCTCCCTGCCCAACACATCCTTTAGCCAAAACGTTGGGCTGATCGCTATGACAGGTGTTATGAGCCGTCACGTTGTCACCATTGGCGCGATCTTTTTGATCATCTGCGGGTTGATCCCCAAAGTGGGTGCAATCCTGCGGACCGTCCCGATTGAAGTACTGGGCGGCGGTGTAATTGTGATGTTCGGCATGGTGGCGTCGGCTGGTGTGGCGATGTTGGCAGAGGTCAAATGGGATCGGCGCAACATGCTGATTTTCGCGATCGCATTGTCCATCGGGCTGGGCCTGCAACTGGTGCCAAGTTCTTTGCAACATGCAGGCAAGACAGCGCAAATCCTGCTTACCTCAGGCCTTTTGCCAGCAGCGGTGATTGCAATTGTGTTGAACTTGGTGCTGCCTGAAGAGGAATAGGGGATATAAACCCGCAAATAAGTAAGGAAATCCGCCCTTTTTGGGCGGGTTTCAATTTTACAGGTTGACATTTACTTAAGCGTGTGTAGTGTTTAATTGTGGGTTGTGAATACTTTCTATTCGCCTCACTTACGCGTTAAGGCCGTTCCTTCGGGGGCGGCTTTTTCTAGGGCACTTCGCATCCTCATTATTTCAGGTGCCCAAAAGAATGCAGGTGGGTTCCAAGCCGAACCATGGGCATAACAGAAGCAAAAGCCTTATGTCATCAAGGCGCGCGCAAGGGTGTTTTGACGCTCAATCAAAGCGCCTAATTCAACACCTGTCAGATACCCACCTCTTACAACATGCCGCCCCTCCACCAATAGATCGCGCACATTGTGGGGGCCAGTTAAAACCAAAGCGGCGACGGGATCCCAACTGCCAGCCGCAGCAATGCCCGACATATCCCAAATCGCAATATCTGCTCGTTTACCAACCTCAAGTGTCCCGAGATCTGCGCGCCCCAATACCTGCGCCCCGCCAAGAGTTGCGATTTCGAGAACCTCGCGCGCGGACATAGCGTCAGCACCGTTGGCAACCCGTTGCAAGAGCATGGCCTGACGGGCTTCATCCAGCAAGTGACCTGCGTCATTTGATGCGGACCCGTCCACCCCCAGTGCAACCTTTACACCCGCATCCCGCATCTGGCGCACCGGCGCAATCCCAGACCCAAGTCGGCAATTGGAACAGGGGCAATGGGCAACACCCGTACCGGAGCGCGCAAAAAGATCAATTTCCTGACGATCCAGTTTCACACAATGGGCGTGCCAGACATCCTGTCCTGTCCAGCCCAGATCCTCGGCATATTGCCCAGGACGGCAGCCGAATTTTTCTAGAGAATAGGAAATATCCTCGTCATTCTCGGCCAAATGCGTATGCAGCATCACACCTTTGTCGCGCGCCAATAACGCCGTGTCGCGCATCAGTTCGCGGCTGACGGAAAAGGGGGAACAGGGGGCAAGGCCAACCCGCACCATCGCACCTTCTGACAGGTCATGAAATGCATCAACCACACGGATGCAATCCTGCAAAATCGCCGCCTCTTTTTCCACCAAACTGTCGGGGGGTAGCCCGCCATCACTTTCGCCAATGCTCATGGAACCCCGTGTCGGGTGAAACCGCAGGCCAATGGTTTTCGCCGCCTCAATGGTATCCTCGAGCCGCGCACCGTTGGGATACATATACAGATGATCCGAGGACAGAGTGCAGCCTGACAGGGCCAGTTCTGCCAGCCCCACCTGCGCCGAGGTGAAAATCTCCTCTGGTCCCATCTGTGCCCAGATCGGATAGAGCGTTTGCAACCAGCCAAACAACAGTGCATCCTGCCCCCCCGGTACGGCGCGGGTTAAGGTCTGGTACAGATGGTGGTGGGTATTCACCAAGCCCGGCGTTACCACGCACCCCGCCGCATTTATCACCGCGTCCCCCGATAGCCCTTGCCCCACCGCAGCAATTACGCCATCGCGGATCAGTACATCGGCTTGCGCCAACTCCCGGCGCTGCGCATCCATCGTCACCACCACGTCAGCATTTTTGATTACAGTCGTCGCCATTGCAGCCCCCTTTGCTTCTCGATACATTTCTACGCTTGCAATCGGCTTGGCAAAAGCCTCTTGTGCGAAGATGGGAGAAAATAATGACCACTGACAGAGCCGCATTTATCAGCCTTTACGGCGGAATTTACGAGCACAGCCCCTGGGTTGCGGAAACCTTGTTTGACAAAGGGGCCGCAGCGTCACCGCTTGAAAATACCGGGCCAATGGCCGCAATCGTCGAAAGTGCATCCCTTGAAATGCAAATGACACTGTTGCGCGCGCATCCTGATCTGGCAGGGAAACTGGCGAAATCCGGCACTTTAACCGTTGAAAGTACGTCCGAGCAGGCAAGTGCGGGTTTGGATCAATGCTCGCAACAGGAGTTCGAAGAGTTCACCGCCCTGAACACCCGCTATCGCGATAATTTTGGTTTTCCTTTTATTTTGGCGGTACGCGGGCGCAATCGAGCTGAAATACTAGAGAATTTCCGCGCGCGGGTGGACAACGACACGGCAACTGAATTTCGTGAAGCACTTAATCAGGTGCACCAGATCGCCCGATTGCGGCTGGAAGCATTGGCGCAATAGGCCCTGACGCAACGGATGTTATATTCAATAAGCGATATATATCGCTGAGGCTTTCACTGATTCTGTAGGCATTCAAAATATTGTGATCACGTATTTTTTTACTGTGATCACAAACCTTACTATTTTCGCAATTTCCAGTTTTTTCACTTCAAACTGGCACCAAAAGCTGTCAGATTCGCTTGGAATGAATTTTTCGGTCTTTCAGGAGCCTCTGCAGATGAACATCCATGAATATCAAGCCAAGAAACTGCTCAAGGAATACGGCGCGCCGGTTTCCGATGGTCGCCCGGTTCTCAAATACGAGGACGCCAAAACGGCAGCAGGAGAGCTGGATGGCCCGCTTTGGGTAGTCAAAGCACAAATCCACGCCGGCGGGCGTGGCAAAGGCACCTTTAAAGAGTCCGCAGCCGGCGAACAGGGCGGTGTGCGCCTGACCAAATCGGTAGAAGAAGCCGCCGAAGAAGCGCAAAAAATGCTGGGCCGCACCTTGGTGACACATCAAACCGGTCCTGCAGGCAAGCAGGTGAACCGGATTTACATCGAAGACGGTGCCGCGATTGAACGCGAGCTGTATCTAGCAATGCTGGTTGATCGCAACTCCTCGCGCGTGTCTTTTGTGGCCTCGACCGAGGGCGGCATGGACATTGAAACGGTTGCCGCTGAAACACCGGAAAAAATTCTGTCCTTCACCGTTGATCCCGCATCCGGCCTCTCTGGGTTTCACGGTCGCCGTGTGGCTTTCGCGTTGGGACTGGAGGGCAAACAGGTCAAACAATGTGTGGCGCTGGTCACCATTCTGTACAAAATGTTCATCGACCGAGACATGGAAATGCTGGAAATCAACCCGCTGATCGTAACCAAAGACGGTGATCTTAAGTGTCTGGACGCCAAAATGGGGTTCGATGACAACGCGCTCTACCGCCAACAAGAAGTTCTGGCCCTGCGCGACGAAACCGAGGAAGACGAGAAAGAACTCGCCGCCTCAAAATTTGATCTGAACTACATCGCACTGGACGGTGAAATCGGTTGTATGGTGAATGGCGCTGGTCTGGCGATGGCCACCATGGACATCATCAAGCTGTATGGTTCCGAACCTGCCAACTTTCTCGATGTGGGCGGCGGTGCGACCACTGAAAAGGTAACAGAGGCGTTCAAAATCATCACCTCCGATCCGCAGGTCAAAGGTATTCTGGTGAATATTTTTGGCGGCATCATGCGCTGCGATGTCATCGCCGAGGGCGTTGTGGCGGCCGTGAAGGAAGTCGGGTTGAAAGTACCGCTGGTTGTGCGCTTAGAGGGCACTAATGTGGATGAGGGTAAAAAGATCATTAATGAAAGCGGTCTGGATGTGATTGCGGCAAATGATCTGGGCGATGCCGCTGAGAAAATAGTGGCTGCGGTAAAGGGATAACCCTACCCAATTAAGGAAAAAATTCTTGATGATCGCAACCGTAGAGCATACCCAAGTGGAGTTCCCCCCCTCCACCCGTGCCTGCCCCAATTGCGAGGGCACGGCGGCAACTAAGCTACCGCAATACTGTCGCGATGGCTGGGATGTCTGCGCGTGCGACGCTTGTGGGTTGGTTTTTCTGCGCAACCCGCCGGATTATTCCGAGTTGGTCGAGGATTTCGCCTGGGAAAAAACCTATGAAGCAGAGGCTGCGTTTCGCGAGAAACGCAACTCCCTGCCCCGTCGGCTGAACAGCCGTTTTCGCAAATGGCAGAACCGCCATTTCGGCAAACGCCATGTTAACCGCCTGAACAGGTTGCTGGGTGGCGGCGCGACGTTGGATATTGGCTGCGGTTCTGGTGATCGCATGGGGCCACCATTCACACCCTACGGGATCGAATTGTCCAAAGCCCTGCACGCGCAAGCCGACGCCTATATGAAACAGCACGGTGGCGAATGCCTGCATGCGCCGGGTGCCGAGGGGGTCTGGATGTTTCCGGCGGGTAAATTTGACAGCGTGATTATGCACTCCTATCTGGAGCACGAGGTTGAAGTGCTCAAAACCCTGCGTGGTTGCCATCACTGCTTGAAACCGGGTGGTAAAATTTTCGTGCGGGTGCCCAACTATGCTTCTCTGAACCGGCGTATTGCCGGGCCAACTTGGTGCGGGTTTCGCTATCCGGACCATGTGAATTATTTCACCCTGCAGACTCTGCGCGATGTTGCAGACAAGACCGGCTTTGATGTCAAACTGGTGAACCGCTTTAGTCTTTGGTTCAACGACAACATCCACGCTTTGCTAATCAAAAAAGACACTTAACAAAGGAACCGCCAAAATGGCTGTACTCGTAGACGAAAATACCAAGGTAATCTGTCAGGGCTTCACCGGCTCGCAGGGCACTTTCCACTCTGAGCAGGCCATTGAATATGGCACCAAAATGGTTGGCGGGGTGACGCCGGGCAAAGGGGGCATGTCCCACCTTGGTCTGCCGGTGTTCAATTCCGTTCACGAAGCACGACACGTAACCGAGGCCAATGCCACTGTAATTTACGTGCCTCCGCCCTTTGCGGCCGATTCCATTCTGGAAGCGATTGATGCGGAAATGGAACTGATCGTTTGTATTACCGAAGGTATTCCCGTGCTGGATATGATGAAAGTCAAACGCGCGCTTGAGGGTTCCAGCTCCCGCCTTATCGGGCCAAACTGTCCGGGGGTCATCACACCGGGTGCCTGTAAAATCGGCATTATGCCGGGCCATATCCACAGACGCGGTTCCGTTGGCGTTGTGTCCCGTTCTGGCACGCTGACCTATGAGGCCGTGGGCCAGACCACTGCGATCGGCCTTGGTCAATCCACCTGTATCGGCATCGGCGGCGACCCGATCAAAGGCACCGAGCATATCGACGCGCTCGACCTGTTGCTGGGTGACGACCAGACCCAAAGCATCATTATGATCGGTGAAATTGGCGGCAACGCTGAGGAAGACGCTGCACAGTTCCTGATTGACGAGGCCAAGAAGGGTCGCAAAAAGCCCGTTGCTGGCTTTATCGCTGGCCGCACAGCGCCTCCGGGCCGCCGCATGGGCCACGCGGGCGCGATTGTTGCCGGTGGTAAAGGCGGGGCAGAGGATAAGATCGAAGCCATGCGCATGGCCGGCATTGTAGTGGCCGAAAGCCCTGCGGGCCTTGGCGAAGCAGTGCTCAAAGCAATTGGCTAAAAGCGAAAACTGAGAGGAGCCAGTTTAGTGATACAGAAGATTAATTTATATGCTAACCGGCTTTGGCGGCTATATTGCCGCCCCCTCAGAACGTTCTGCCTGACTGCACCGTCGGGCCACCGCGCTTTTGCCTTCATTCATGTAATTCTTGCCACCGGAAATGCCCAGTTCAGTCCTAACGAGGTAACATCATGACCGACCACCCCTCCAACGACCAGTTCCATTCCGAGTCCTTTTTGCAGGGCCATAATGCGGAATATATCGAACAGCTTTATGCGCGTTATACCCGTGACCCTGGTGCGGTTGATGCCGCTTGGGTGGCCTATTTCAAGGGCCTCGGGGACGCCAGCAGCGATGTGCAGGCCGAGGCCGCGGGACCAAGCTGGGCGCGCACCGACTGGCCTCCGGTTCCCAATGACGATCTGACGGCAGCGCTGGATGGCCAATGGGGCGAGGATCCGGCAAAACACGCCGAGAAGAAGGTCAAGGAAAAGGCCGAGGAAAAGAGTGTCGAAATTTCGGAAACGCAGGTGCGTCAGGCGGTTCTCGACTCTGTGCGTGCCTTGATGCTTATCCGTGCACACCGCATTATTGGCCACCTCAAGGCGGATCTCGACCCGCTGAACATGCGCAACCCTGGCCCTATGCCGGAACTGGAACCCAGCACATATGGCTTTTCCGATTCGGATATGGACCGGCCAATTTATCTGGATAATGTGCTGGGGTTGGAAACTGCCACTATGCGGCAAATTCTTGAGATCGTACGCCGCACCTATTGTGGAACTTTCGCGATCCAGTACATGCATATATCCGATGCCGAGCAAGCGGGCTGGTTGAAAGAACGCATTGAGGGATTTGGCAAGGAAATCCAGTTCACTAAAATGGGCCGCAAGGCGATCCTTAACAAGATGGTCGAGGCCGAGGGGTTCGAGAAATTCCTGCATGTCAAATACATGGGCACCAAACGTTTTGGTTTGGACGGCGCTGAATCACTGATCCCGGCAATGGAACAGATCATCAAACGCGGCGGAGCTTTGGGTGTGCGTGACATTATCGTTGGCATGCCGCATCGGGGCCGCCTGAACGTGCTGGCCAATGTGATGGCCAAGCCTTTCCGCGCGATCTTTAACGAATTTCAAGGTGGGAGTTACAAACCGCAAGACGTGGGGGGGTCGGGTGATGTGAAATACCACCTCGGCGCGTCCTCTGATCGCGAATTTGATGGCAATAACGTGCACCTGTCCCTAACCGCCAACCCCTCGCATCTTGAGGCGGTAAATCCGGTGGTTCTGGGCAAAGCCCGCGCCAAACAAGAACAGCTCGACGATACCGAGCGCACCAAAGTGCTGCCCATCCTGCTGCACGGCGATGCTGCCTTTTCCGGCCAAGGCGTTGTGGCGGAGTGTTTTGGCCTGTCAGGCCTGCGCGGTCACAAGACAGGCGGCACCATTCATATCGTGGTGAACAACCAGATCGGCTTCACCACCGCGCCGCATAACTCGCGCTCATCACCCTACTGCACCGACATCGCGTTAATGGTCGAAGCCCCGATTTTCCACGTTAACGGCGATGATCCCGAAGCGGTGGTCCATGCGGCTAAAGTGGCGACAGAATTCCGCCAGAAGTTCCATAAAGACGTGGTGCTGGATATTTTCTGTTATCGCCGCTTTGGTCATAACGAGGGTGATGAACCAATGTTCACCAACCCTGAAATGTACACCCATATCAAAAAGCAGAAAACCTCTCTGACGCTTTATACAGAACGTATGGTTGCCGATGGGTTAATCCCCGAAGGTGAGATCGAAGACACCAAAACAGCTTTTCAGGCGTTTCTGTCCGAGGAATTCGAGATTGGGCGAACTTACAAACCGAACAAGGCCGATTGGCTCGACGGGCGTTGGTCACATCTGGATAAGCGGGGCGAGGAGTACCAGCGCGGCGAAACGGCCGTGGATGCAAATATTCTGGCAGAGGTTGGCGCATCACTGAGCACAGTACCAGAGGATTACAACACCCACCGCACCATTACGCGCTTGCTCGACACCAAGAAAAAGATGTTCGAGACAGGCCAGGGCGTGGACTGGGCCACTGCTGAGGCGCTGGCCTTTGGCACCCTGCTTGTCGAGGGATATCCGGTGCGCCTGTCGGGGCAGGATTGTACACGGGGGACGTTCTCGCAGCGCCACTCTGGTATCATCGACCAAAAGACCGAGGAACGTTATCTGCCGCTGAACCATATCCGCGAAAAGCAGGCCAAATATGACGTGATCGACTCCATGCTGTCGGAATATGCGGTGCTGGGATACGAGTACGGCTATACGCTGGCTGAGCCCAATTCTCTGACCCTCTGGGAGGCGCAGTTCGGCGATTTTGCCAATGGAGCGCAGATCATGATTGATCAGTTCATCAGTTCCGGCGAGAGTAAATGGCTGCGCATGTCCGGCCTCGTGATGTTGCTGCCACACGGCTATGAAGGTCAGGGGCCGGAACACTCCAGCGCCCGTTTAGAACGCTTCTTGCAGATGTGCGGGGGCGAAAACTGGATCGTGGCCAATTGCACCACACCGGCCAATTATTTCCACATCCTGCGTCGGCAAATGCACCGGACCTACCGCAAACCGCTGGTGATTATGACCCCCAAATCGCTGCTGCGCCACAAACTATGCGTCTCAGCGGTTGAGGATATGGAGCCAGGTTCCAGCTTTCACCGGGTTCTGTGGGATGATGCGCAAAAAGGGTCGTCAGAAACGGCACTGGTTGCAGATGACAAGATCAAGCGTGTGGTGCTGTGTTCGGGCAAGGTCTATTATGATCTGCTGGCCGAACGCGATGCGCGCGGGTTAAACGATGTCTACCTCTTACGGATTGAACAATACTATCCGGTTCCGGCACAAACGCTGGTCAAAGAGCTGTCCCGCTTTATGGGTGCCGATTTTGTCTGGTGTCAGGAAGAGCCAAAAAATCAGGGGGCGTGGACGTTCATCGAACCCAACATTGAATGGGTTCTGACCCGTATAGACCACAAAAACACCCGGCCTATTTATTCAGGCCGCAGCGCTTCTGCCTCTCCTGCCACAGGTCTGGCGAGCAGTCATAAATCGGAACAAGCTGCGCTGGTCGATGCCGCGCTTACAGTTGAAGGGAATTAGTTATGGCCGAGGTAAGAGTACCCACATTGGGCGAAAGCGTCACAGAAGCCACAATCGCCACATGGTTCAAACAGCCCGGCGATACAGTGGCAGTTGATGAAATGCTGTGCGAGCTGGAAACCGACAAGGTGACCGTTGAAGTCCCCGCTTCTGTAGCGGGGGTGCTGTCGGAAATCATTGCTGCCGAAGGCGAAACCGTTGGCGTTGATGCGCTGTTGGCAATGATAACCGAGGGTGCCACAGCGGATACCCCGGCCCCTCCAGCGGCGGCACCTGTTGTAGCGTCTGCAAGTGACGCAGGCGTCAAGAACGCCCCTTCAGCCGAGAAACTGATGGCCGATACCGGCGTAACACCGGATCAGGTGACAGGCACGGGCCGAGATGGGCGCATCATGAAGGAAGACGTTCAAAAGACATTGGCAGCCCCCGCGCCAACTCCGGCACCTGCCGCTGCACCACGCGCACCAGTGGCCGCAGAACAGTCCGCCCGCGAGGAACGGGTGAAAATGACCCGCTTGCGCCAAACCATCGCACGGCGCCTGAAAGACAGCCAGAATACCGCCGCCATGCTGACCACATTTAACGAGGTGGATATGACAGCAGTGATGGCATTGCGCAATGAATACAAAGAGTTATTCCTCAAGAAGCATGGAGTGAAACTGGGCTTCATGTCCTTCTTTACCAAGGCCTGTTGCCACGCCCTGCGGGAAGTACCCGAGGTAAATGCGGAAATCGACGGCACCGACATTGTTTACAAAAGCTATGTGAACATGGGGATTGCAGCGGGCACGCCCACAGGTTTGGTTGTGCCTGTGATTAACGATGTAGATGCGATGTCTTTCGCGACAATCGAGAAAACCATCGCCGAAAAGGGCAAACGCGCCCGTGATGGCCAGTTGACCATGGCAGAAATGCAGGGTGGGACGTTTACCATTTCCAACGGCGGGGTTTACGGCTCGCTGATGTCCGCACCAATTCTGAACCCGCCGCAATCGGGTATTCTGGGGATGCATAAAATTCAAGACCGCCCGATGGCAATCAAAGGCGAGGTTGTTATCCGCCCGATGATGTATCTAGCACTGTCCTATGATCACCGAATTGTGGATGGTAAAGGCGCTGTGACCTTCCTTGTACGGGTCAAAGAGGCGCTGGAAGATCCCCGTCGCTTGTTGATGGATTTGTAACGGGTTTGGTGCGTGCCCCACACGCACCGCCCTCAATCACCAGACGGTTTCAAAATGATCACCTTCGACCATCTCGCCGTTACCGCGCCCTCGCTACCGTTGGGCCTGATCCACGTTCAGGCCCAAACCGGCCTTGTGCTGCCCAAAGGGGGCGAGCATCCACAGATGGCGACGCACAATGCGATTTGCCGGTTTTCTGACAGCACCTATCTCGAAATCATTACCCCCAATCCAGAGGCCGAGGCCCCAGCCCACCCACGTTGGTTTAACCTTGATCATGTTACCCACTCGGGCCTAAGCGCATGGATTGTGCGCACCGATGATATTGAGCGCTGCATTGCACGTGCGGCTGAGATCGGCATCAACCTTGGCAGCGCCACCGCGTTAAAGCGCGATAGGTTGCAGTGGCGCTTTAGCTTGCGGGACGATGGCACGGTTCCCCTTGGCGGCGCCGCACCGCTGATCATCCAGTGGGATACAAAAGGATCGCACCCCGCCAGCAACATGCCCGATCTTGGCATGGAGTTGACAAAACTGCACATAACCACGCCAAGGGCCAAAGAACTGCACGCTTTGCTAGATTGTCTTGGCATGGAGAACCCGCCTGAGATTACCCAAGGAGAGCACACAAAGATCACCGCCTCCCTCAGCTTGCCCCGTAGCAAGGAAGCCCTTTTAACATGACCACCGAGTTATCCGTTCTTGCCTATGCGGGCCTACTCCAATTCGCGCAATTGTCCTTGGCAATTGTCTTTGGAGATACACAAACCGGCTTGAGATATGGGCTGAGTGCACGCGACGAACCGCGCCCGTTTTTTGGCTTGGCTGCACGGGTGGATCGTGCGCTTACAAATCACTATGCCGCGCTTGGGCTGTTTACCATTGCGGTACTTGTCGTCACGCTGGGTGACAAGTCTACCCCCCTTACCGTCAACTGTGCTTGGGCCTATCTGATTGCTCGCACGCTCTATGTTCCTGCCTACATGAGTGGTATATTTTTTGTGCGCTCTGTACTTTGGGGCATCAGTTTTCTTGCCACTATAATTATGCTGGTTGTGGCCATAACCTAACCATTGAATCCCCCCCTAAAAGATATAGCCTGAGCATCAGGCAAAGGAGACCATCCCATGGCATCATATGACGTAATCATCATCGGCGGCGGCCCGGGCGGCTATGTTTGCGCCATTCGTTGCGCACAACTTGGCCTTAAAACCGCTTGTGTTGAGGCCCGCAGCACCCTTGGCGGCACTTGTTTGAACGTGGGTTGTATCCCGTCAAAGGCGCTGCTGCATGCCAGCCACATGCTGCACGAGGCAGAGCATAATTTTGCGAAAATGGGCCTGAAAGGCAAATCCCCTTCGGTCGATTTCAAGCAAATGCAGGAATACAAGGATGGCGTAATTTCGCAAAATACTGCCGGGATCGAGTTTTTGTTTAAGAAAAACAAGGTCGATCACCTGCGCGGTTGGGGAAAAATCACGGCGCCGGGGCAGGTAACAGTAGATGGTGAAGTTCACGAGGCCAAGAACATCGTCATTGCTACCGGCTCTGAACCCTCTTCCCTGCCCGGCATCGAGATTGACGAGAAAGTTGTGGTGTCATCTACCGGCGCGCTGGCGCTGCCCAAAGTGCCCAAGCGCCTTGTGGTGATTGGCGCAGGCGTGATCGGGCTGGAACTGGGTTCGGTATACAAACGGCTGGGTTCTGAGGTAACGGTGATTGAATTCCTAGACCATATCACGCCGGGGATGGATAGCGAGATCGCCAAAACACTGGCCCGCACCCTGAAAAAACAGGGGCTCAATTTCATTATGAACGCAGCAGTGCAAAAAGTCGACGCCACTAAAACCAAAGCCAAAGTGACCTATGAAAGCCGCAAAAAAGGTAACGTCGAGACCTTGGATGCAGACGTTGTACTGGTCGCCACCGGTCGCCGCCCCTTCACCGAGGGCCTGGGCTTTGCCGACATTGGCGGCACGATAACGGATCGCGGCCAGATCGAGATCAATGAGCGCTGGCAAACCAACATCCCCAACATCCACGCCATTGGTGATGTGATCACCGGACCGATGCTGGCCCATAAAGCCGAAGACGAAGGCATGGCGGTAGCAGAGGAAATTGCTGGTAAACATGGCCATGTAAATTACGGGGTTATTCCGGGAGTGATTTATACCTCTCCCGAGGTTGCCAGCGTGGGGAAAACCGAAGAGCAGCTCAAGGCTGAGGGCATTGCCTATAAGGTTGGCAAGTTCTCTTTCATGGGCAACGGGCGCGCCAAGGCGGTGTTTATGGGCGAGGGATTTGTCAAATTACTGGCAGACCAGCAAACTGACCGAATTCTGGGCTGCCATTTGATTGGCCCCGCTGCCGGTGATCTGATCCACGAAATTTGTGTTGCAATGGA
This sequence comes from Paracoccaceae bacterium, assembly GCA_019090795.1. GTDB lineage: Bacteria > Pseudomonadota > Alphaproteobacteria > Rhodobacterales > Rhodobacteraceae > Amylibacter. The sequence continues at coordinate 14,030 of JAHRVG010000125.1, forward strand.
ATTCGGGGCCTCGGCGCAAGACATCGCGCTGACCTGCCATGCGCATCCTACATTTTCTGAAGCCGTCCGCGAGGCCGCACTGGCTTGCGGCGACGGCGCTATACACGCCTGATGGAGCTGTTCCTACTGGTCGCTGGGGCAATTCTCGGCGGCTTTGTTAACGGGATGACAGGATTTGGTTTCGCCTTGATGGCCAGCGGTTTGTGGTTGCAAATCCTGGCGCCAACGCTTGTGGTGCCACTGGTGGTTGTTTCTATGCTGGCCTCCAACCTACAAGCCCTGCCGCGCGTGTGGCATATGATTGAGGCACGCCGCACCCTGCCGCTGGCACTGGGCGGGTTACTCGGGGTGCCGCTCGGAGTTTGGCTGTTACCACAAATCCCAATTGACCAATTCAAGCTGGCCGTTGTTGTGCTGATCCTGCTGAATTTTCTGTTTATTTCGGTGCTGCGCAATCGCCTGCACCTGCCTGCGCGTTATGAAAATGTCAGCCCTTTGGCAGGGTTTCTGGGTGGTATTTTTGCCGGTCTCAATGGCCTGTCCGGCGTTGTCACCACCATTTGGTCCGGCCTGTTTGGCTGGTCAAAGCGGGAGAAACGCGGCGTCTTTCAAGGCTATAACCTGATCATGGCCCTCACCTCGCTCGTTTTTTTCTATAGTCGGGGATACCTGAACACCGAATTCTTTTACTACGCAGTTATTGTTATTCCGATCTCCCTGATCAGCGCCTTTATCGGGGTGCGGGTTTTCGAGCGTTTAGCCGACCGGCAATTTACAATTTTGATCAACGGGTTGCTTCTGTTTTCCGCCTTCAACCTGCTGCTTAGTGTGGTGGTTAACTGAACCCGGCTCGTGGCGCCATTTTTCGATTGCAGATTTCATATTCAATTTCTAAAAAAATCACTGCAAATTCTCAAAGAGTGACTTTTGTCACTTACTTTACGTCAACCTGAGCTACCCTGATCTTACTTAAAGGGAACGATTTTTTTATTGCCGATGTAGCAGATGCGATAATATCGCGTTTGGGGGAAATTCCAGCCCGTGGCCTGCGTGTTGTGCTATATATGTCGGCCTTTTTATTACTTTTTAAGATCGCTTTTCAAGGCAACCCTATTAATAGAAAAGCCCCAGCCTGCGCCGGGGCTTTTCGCCGTTAGAGGGTCAACCTCTTTATTCGTTGTCCATAACCTGTTGTTTGGCTGTAGCGAGGCACTCGGCCATTTTCGCCCGAATCGTTTTTTCATCCGCCGCAGAACCGAGATCACCGGATAGCTTGCGGTAAACGTCTTCGTGGCCCGCCTCTTCGAAATCCGAGGCAATCACTTCTTTGCTATAGGCTTCGGCATCCGATTTACCCAGCAATTCCGCTGCCCAAAGGCCCAGCATCTTGTTTGCGCGCGCTTCAACCCGGAACTTCATTTCCTGATCATGGGCATATTTATTTTCAAACGCATTTTCGCGATCATCAAAGGTGGGCATATTTCTGTCTCCTGTATGCTGTTCCATCTATATATGGAATCGATCTGCACTGACCGCAAGATGCCATGCCATATTTGCTTGCTGTGCTTTGTTCTATTGCCTATAGAGGCGGCAAATTCGCAGGAAATTACACTGCCAGCCCGGAGTGGAGACCAAAAAATGGCGCGCCGCAAGAAACTCTACGAAGGTAAAGCCAAGATTCTGTATGAAGGCCCCGAACCGGGGACGCTCGTGCAGTACTTCAAAGACGATGCCACGGCCTTCAACGCGGAAAAAAAAGCGGTGATCGAGGGCAAGGGCGTCTTGAACAACCGACTGTCTGAACATTTTATGAATGGGTTGACAGCGATTGGCGTGCCAAACCATTTCATCAAACGCCTGAACATGCGCGAGCAGTTGATCCACAAGCTTGAAATCATTCCACTTGAAGTGATTGTGCGCAATGTCGCTGCGGGATCGCTTTCCAAGATGTTGGGCATTGAAGAGGGTACGCCGTTGCCGCGCCCGATCGTGGAATTCTGCTACAAGGATGACTCGCTGGGGGATCCGCTAGTATCCGAGGAACACATTCTGGCTTTCAACTGGGCCACCCAGCAAGATCTGGACGATATGGTTGCAATGGCTCTACGGGTAAACGATTTTATGTCTGGCCTGATGTTTGGCGTTGGCATTCAGCTGGTGGATTTCAAAATCGAGATCGGACGCCAGTTTGAAGGCGATTATCAGCGTCTGATATTGGCAGATGAGATTAGCCCAGACAGCTGTCGCCTTTGGGATGTCAAGACTGGACGCAAGTTGGACAAAGATGTTTTCCGCCGTGATCTTGGGGATCTGGCGGATGCCTATACCGAAGTGGCCAGCAGGCTGGGCCTGTTGCCAACAAATCCGCCCGTTGATGGGCCTAAACTGGTTAACTAGGGAAATACTCTGATGAAAGCGCGCGTATTTGTGACCTTGAAAAACGGTGTTCTTGACCCTCAGGGCAGTGCTGTGCGCCGCTCGCTCGGCAGCCTCGGGTTTGACGGGGTGGAAAAGGTGCGTCAGGGCAAGGTGATTGAGCTGGAACTGGCGGAAACGGATGCGGAGAAAGCCCGCATTGAAGTTGGCAAAATGTGTGAAAAGTTGCTGGCGAATACGGTGATCGAAGATTACACAGTGGAAATTCTCTGATGCGAGCTGCCGTCATTCAGTTCCCCGGCTCCAACTGCGACCGCGATCTAGCGGTTGCTTTTGGCAAGGCGTCGGGCGCAAACAAACCCGCGCAAATGGTCTGGCACAAAGAAACTGGCCTGCCTTCGGGCATCGACGTGATTGCCATTCCCGGCGGGTTTTCTTTTGGTGATTACCTGCGCTGTGGTGCCATCGCGGCGCGTTCGCCGATTATGCGTGCAGTGGTGGATTTCGCCAACCAAGGCGGCTATGTGCTGGGCATATGCAACGGCTTTCAGGTGTTGACTGAAAGTGGCCTGTTGCCGGGCGCATTAATGCGCAACGCCAGCATGAAATACATCTGTAAAGACACTGAATTAGTTGTGAAAACTAGCGATAGCGCTTTTACATCTGGCTATGATACCGGTGCTCATCTTACAATCCCGATTGCCCATCACGATGGCAATTATCAAGCGGACGCTGACACCCGCAAAGCCCTGCACGAAGAGGACCGGATCGCCTTTACTTATGTGGAGAATCCCAACGGGTCGCTGGATGACATCGCTGGTATCCTGTCACAGAATCGCCGTGTGCTGGGCATGATGCCCCACCCAGAACGCCTGAATGACCCTGAATTGGGCGGCACTGACGGGGCCGGAATGTTTGGCGCCATTGCCGATGCGCTGGTATCCGCCTGAATTTTGGCATCCGAGCTTGAGCAAAGCCTCCCCAAGCCCTAAATTCAACCCATGGCCAATAATTTGACTCCAGATGAAAAATCATGGTCCCGAACCGTTTTGCGGCTCGGGGTGGTGTTTTTCTTTGTTGCCATGGGCTTGCTGGTCTGGCTCTCGAACCTGTATTTCACCGAGCGGTTCAGCCAGAAAACCCGCGCTGATGCGGATGCGCAGGTGGCGCTGTATTCCGGACGGCTGGTCAGCGAATTGCAGCGCAATTCTGTTGTTCCCCTGCTGTTGTCGCGCGACACACGGCTGATTGATGCGCTGAACAGTCAGGATTTTGTCGGCACCTCGCAACGTTTGATTTCTTATCAAGAGGAAATCGGGGCGAAGTCGATTATTCTGCTGGACGAATCGGGGCGCACCGTTGCGGCGAGTGACCGACGTGAATTGGGCGCTGTGATGCGTGACGGGGTGTATTTTGTCGAGGCCTTGCGCTCTAATGAAACTGTATTCACCAACGCCGGCGTTACAGAGGGGCCAATCGGCTTTTTCTATTCCCGCACACTCAAAAGTCAGAAAGAAACCATTGGGGTAATTGTGGTCGAAGTCGATCTTGATCACCTGTTTGACAGTTGGTCCGGCCAGGAAAGCACCATTTTTGTAACCGATTCCACCGGCATTATCATCCTGTCCACCGAGCGCCAGTTCCGCCACCAAACCATCGAGCAAGCCCTCTCCAGCCAACCTGCCCTGTCACCGGTTGAACGCGCGTGGCGTGCAACCGGTGAGTGGACGCAAACTGTCGTGGACGCCTATATCAAGGATGAGCCGCTGTTTCTTCAGGAAATCAAGGTGCCGTTTCAGGGCTGGCGGCTGAGCTATCTTGCATCCTTTAAGGGCGTGCGTAGTCAGGTGAATGCTATTCTGGCGCTGGAATTGATGGTGCTGGCAACCTTTACGGCACTGGGCTTCTATATTCTGTCGCGGCGCGCCATTCGCCAATCCTTTCTGTTTAAGGCGGAGTCACAACAACTGCGCGTTCTGAATGATCGCCTCTCGGAGGAGATTTCCGAGCGTGAGAGGGCCGAAAAAAATCTGGAAGTCGCAGAACAAAGCCTAGCGCAAAGTTCCAAGCTCGCGGCCCTTGGCGAAATGTCAGCCGCCGTGAGCCACGAGTTAAACCAGCCCTTGGCCGCGATGCGCACCTATCTGGCCGGGGCTAAACTGCTGTTGCAACGTCACCGACCAGAGGAAGCGATGAGCAGTTTCCAGCGGATCGACGACCTCATCGAACGTATGGGGGCAATCACCCGACAGCTGAAATCCTATGCCCGCAAGAGCGGCGACGAGTTGGAGCCGGTTGATCTGCGCAGCTCGGTAAACGCGTCAATCTCGATGATGTCTCCCCAACTAAGCCAGATGAAAGTGGAAATCTCGGTGACCTTGCCACCGGATCCGGTGATCGTTCTGGGCGACAAGGTACGACTGGAACAGGTGATCGTAAACCTGTTAAGGAATGCGCTGGATGCGATGAAACTGCAAGAGGACCGGCAGTTGGATGTTTTACTGGCGCCGGGGGAAACAGTCAGTCTGACAGTTCGCGACAACGGTATTGGAATAGAGAACCTCAAAGACATGTTCGAACCTTTCTACACCACCAAGAAAGCGGGTGAAGGGGTTGGCCTTGGCTTGGCGATATCCTCGGGCATCGCCAAAGACCTCGGTGGGCGGCTTCTTGCCCGAAATGCCCGCGTCGGCGGTGCGGTATTTGAATTCCAGCTGCCACGCATGGATAACAACCTAATAAAAGCGGCGGAGTAAAACAATATGCCCGAGCAGATGACCATCGCAATTGTCGATGACGAACAGGATATGCGCGAAAGCATCTCCCAGTGGCTAACCCTTTCAGGTTACAAAACTAAAACTTATGCCAGTGCACTGGATGCGTTGAAGGAAATTGGCGCGGATTACCCGGGCATCCTGATTTCTGACATCAAAATGCCGGGTATGGACGGGATTACCTTTCTCAAGCGCCTACAAAGCATCGACAACCAGCTACCGGTGATCCTGATCACCGGCCACGGTGATGTGGCTATGGCAGTTGAGGCCATGCGCATCGGGGCTTATGATTTTCTGGAAAAGCCCTTTGATCCGGAACGTATGGCCGAGTTGGCCAAGCGCGCGGTGCAAACGCGGCGTCTGACGCTGGACAATCGCACCCTGCGACGCGAATTATCTGACGGCACCGTTTTGTTGCGCAAGCTGATGGGATCCAGCCCGGTTATGGAACGCCTGCGCGAAGATATCCTAGATCTGGCGCAGGCGGACGGGCATATTCTGGTGACAGGTGAAACCGGCACCGGCAAGAGCCTGATTGCCCACGCCCTGCACGCCTGTGGCCCACGTCAAGGCAAGAAGTTCATCTCGGTGAATTGCGCCGCCTTCGCCGAGGACGAGCTGTCACGCCGCCTGTTTGGCCCGATGGATGATGCCACCCCTGCGATTGAATCCGCCCTCGGTGGTACGCTGTGTCTTGAGGATATTGAATCCTTGCCTACCTCGGTTCAGGCCCGCCTGATTGGCGCGCTTGAGGATTATGACCGTGGTGCAGATACCTCGCCTTTGCGTGTTATCGCGATCTCAAACGAGCCGGATCCAAATACCCCGCTCGAAGATACCCTGCGACATGACTTGTATTACCGCCTCGCGGCAATGCAGATCACCCCACCACCTCTGCGCCAGCGCGGCGAAGACATCCTCAACCTGTTCAACCGCTACGTTGAAACATTCGCCGAGGAATACGGCTGCGACGGGCCGGAGGTTTCAGCCAAAGACGCAGCCCAACTGTTGCAAGCCCCATGGCCGGGTAACATCCGCCAGTTGATCAATCTGGCCGAACGCGCCGTGCTGCAACATCGCCGGGGAAGTTATTCGATTGCCAATCTTCTAATGGACGACAGCGGCGATCCGACGCCCGAAGTCATGACCGGCGGCAAGCCATTAAAAGAATACGTCGAGGCATTCGAGCGTATGCTGATCGACAACACCATGCGTCGCCACAAAGGCTCGATCCAGTCGGTAATGGAGGAGCTATCCTTGCCGCGCCGGACCCTGAATGAGAAAATGGCCAAATATGGCCTGAGCCGCGCAAACTATGTAGGATAACCCCCACACCATCTGCGCAACACCGTTTTGAGGAAAGGGGAAATTCATGCCCGCACCTACCGAATTCTCGCGTTTGCAAATTATTCTGCATTGGCTTGTGGCGCTATTGGTCGTCGTGCAAACCTTGCTGCACGAAGGTATTGTTGGCGCTTGGGATCTCGTAGAGCAAGGCGGCGAGATGGAATTTTCGCCAATTGTCATCTCTCATATCATCATCGGTGCTATTGTCTTTTTCCTGATCCTGTGGCGACTAAAGGTGCGGATAAGACGCGGCGCTCCAGATTTTCCGAGCAAGGAGACAGGCCCGCAAAAACTGCTGGCCAAACTGGTTCACAGGGCGTTTTACCTGCTGCTGATCATCTTGCCGATCTCTGGTGGGGCGGCGGTATTTGGAGGGGTAATGCCCGCGGCAGAGGGGCATGAGTTGATGGCCAAGGCCCTGATAATTCTTGTGATATTGCATGTTCTGGCCACGGTATATCACCAGTTCGTACTGAAAACCAACCTGATACAGCGAATGAAATTCTAGCCCCTACCCCTTGCTACGGGCGCGCCTTGTGTTCATAAACGCCCCAATTATCTGGGTGTAAACCTAACGCAAGGACGAGAATAAATGGAAAATGCAGCAGCCGAAGTTGTGGGCTTTGACTGGGGCTTTTGGCTGACGCTGGGGGCGATTGTGCTGTTGCTGGTGATCTCGGCGTTCTTTTCTGGATCAGAAACGGCGCTGACTGCTGCCAGTCGCGGCAAACTGCATGCGATGGCGGATAGGGGGTCCAATGGGGCCAAACGGGCGCTACGCCTGACCGAGGATAGCGAACGTCTGATCGGGGCTGTGTTGCTAGGGAATAATCTGGTGAATATCCTCGCAGCATCGCTCGCTACCAGCCTGTTGCTGCGCCTTTACGGAGAGAGCGGCGTTGCCGTGGCAACCATAGTGATGACCTTGCTGGTACTGGTCTTTGCAGAAGTCCTGCCCAAAACCTATGCAATTTTACGATCTGAACAGGCGGCGCAAATGGTCAGTTTACCCGTAGGGATCGTCGTGACAGTCCTGTCTCCCTTTGTGGGTGCGGTTCAGATTATCGTGCGGGGCATTCTGCGCCTGTTTGGCATTCGCGGTGCCGAGGAAAACGAGGCACAAGCGGCACAAGAGGAAATTGCCGGGGCTATTGCGCTTGGGCATGTGGAGGGCATGTTCGAACGCGAACACCGCGACCGGCTGCTTGGCGCGCTTGATTTACAGGACCGCGAAGTCGAGGAAATCATGCTGCATCGCTCGGAAATCGAAATGATTGACGCCAGCAGCACGCCGCAAGACATTGTGGACCAGATCCTGACCTCTTCCCACACGCGCTTACCGGTTTTCAAAGACAACCCGGAAAACATAGTTGGTGTAATCCACGCCAAGGATCTATTGCGAGCGGTAAATAAGCAGCCGCGCCCGACCATGGCTGGGTCGCAAAATCTAGACAAGCTCAAGATACTGGACGTGGCCAACAAACCCTATTTCGTGCCCGAAACCACCACGCTTGAGGACCAAATGCACGAATTCCTGCGCCGCCGCACTCATTTTGCACTGGTGGTCGATGAATACGGCGCTCTGCAAGGGTTGATCACACTGGAAGACATCATCGAGGAAATTATCGGTGAAATCACTGATGAGCACGACAAGATCAGCCCACCCCCCCCGTCACAAGACGAAGCAGGCAACTATTTGATTGAGGGTGGCATGACCATCCGTGATCTGAACCGGGCGCTGGATTGGTCCTTGCCCGATGAAGAAGCCAATACCATCGCCGGGCTGGTCATCCACGAGGCGCAGATGATCCCAGTAACGGGCCAAGTGTTCAGCTTTCACGGCTTTCGCTTTGAGATCGCTAAACGCGAGCAAAACAAGATTACCCAGCTGAAAATTCGTCCTAGCGCCCTTTGAACAGACTGCCCAGCACGCCACGAATAATGGATTGTCCCGCTTTGGTGCCCAGTTGGCGGGCAAAAGATTTGGCGAATACCGTGCCGATGCTATCAGAGCGAGATGAGCGTTTGCCGGTCGTTGTGCCACGACTTGAGGACTTGCCGTCAAAGCGCCGCGCGCGGTTGTATTCGCGTGCTTCCTGCTCTTCTTTCACAGCCACGGCATCGGCCTTCTCGACCTCCCTAGCCGCATCCTTGGCGCGTTTGGCCAGTTTTTCATAGGCGCTTATGCGATCCACTGTGGCCTCGTAGAAACCCGCTACCGGAGAGGACGCAATCACCACCTTGCGCTCGGTTCCGGTGATCGGCCCCAATTGCGAAGATGGCGGACGGATCAGGGTGCGCTCAACAACGCTTGGCATACCCTTTTTCATCAAGGTGGAAACCAGCGCCTCACCCACGCCAACCGTTTTGATTGCCTCGGCAGTGTCAAAGCGTGGATTTGTGCGAAAGGTTGCCGCCGCCAGTTTCAGCGCCTTTTGATCGCGCGGGGTAAAAGCACGCAGCGCATGTTGCACGCGATTACCCAACTGGCCAAGAATATCATCCGGCACATCGTCCGGGTTTTGGGTCACGAAGTATACACCCACCCCTTTGGAACGGATCAGCCGCGCCACTTGTTCGACTTTGTCAATCAGCGCCTTGGGTGCATCGTCAAACAACAGGTGCGCCTCATCAAAAAAGAACACCAGCTTGGGTTTATCGGGATCACCCACTTCTGGCAGCATTTCAAACAGTTCAGACAGCATCCACAACAGGAAAGTTGCGTAAAGGCGCGGGGCTTGCATCAACTTGTCAGCTGCTAATATATTGATGCGCCCCTGTCCGCCCGGTGTGCAAGAAATCATATCGCTCAGATTCAGTGCAGGCTCACCAAAGAAAGAACTGGCGCCCTGGTTTTCCAGCACCAGCAATCGGCGCTGAATCGCGCCTATGGAACTTTTGGAAATAGAACCGTATTCCAGCGCCACCTCGGAGGAATTTTCTCCCAGCCAAACCAACATGGCACGCAGGTCTTTCAGATCGAGTAGCGGCAGCCCCTCCTCATCCGCCATGCGAAATGCGATGTTGATCACGCCTTCCTGCGCCTCGGACAGTTCCATCAGGCGCGACAACAACAATGGCCCCATTTCTGAAATCGTCGTGCGTACCGGATGCCCCTGCTTACCGAACAAATCCCAGAATGTAACGGGAAACGCATCATAACCATAGTCATCGAACTTGATCGTGCCCGCCCGTTTCATGAACGCATTGTGGAGTTTGAAATCGGGCGACCCGGCCTTGGCCAGCCCCGCCAAATCGCCTTTGACGTCAGAGAGGAACACCGGTACGCCTTTGTTTGAAAAACTTTCGGCCAGAATTTGCAAAGTTACGGTTTTTCCCGTCCCTGTCGCGCCAGCGATCAACCCATGCCGGTTTGCGTATTTCAGGATCAGCGATTGCGGCTCACTGTAATCGGCACCCCCACCGCCCACAAATATCCGATCTTTGCTGTCCATTGGCCATTCCCTTCGTTTCTTTTGCAACAGAATAGCGGCAGAAAACCGTGAATACTATGGCCAAACCACATTCGTTATCCGGTCTAACCCAACGTTTCCTTTAGATTTCCTGAATTATTGCAGAAATGTTGCGAAAACTTAAACAATTCTTCGGCGCACTGTTGACGCCTCCCCTCGTCTTGCCCTAGTTTGCCTCCACAAATGATCGGCTAGTCCGATGGGGAGAACTGCGGGAAGCAGAAAAAAAGGGCACGCATCCATTGTGTGCCTTTTTTAATTTTTGCAGTTTGACGACAGCAGAATGCCGCTTAGGAGGTGATTTATCACCTGACAAATCCAATAGACGCCCGTATTATATAGTCCGAACGTTTAACATCATAAAGAAGAGCATCTTGATGAAACAGACTTTTTTCTATCTGACAATCGCTGCGATGTGTAGCTTTGGGCTATCCGCGCAGGCGCAAGATACATCCTCCACCGAAGCTCAGGCAAGTGACGCCCCGGCCACGCAAGCCCAGACGACGGAAACGGCTGACACTCCAAAAACTGAGGAAGAATATCCGGTTGCGGACGAAAATCAGGAGCCCCTGCCCGGTCAGGTATACCTGCGCGAAACACACGGAGTTTGGGAAGTGCGCTGTATAAAAGCGGCCGAGGACGCCGAGGAAGGTACCAAGGAATTGTGCCGCCTGTACCAACTATTGAACGACGAGCAAGGCATTGACGTCGCTGAAGTCAATATCCAGCGCCTGCCCGATGGTGGTGCTGCTGCCGCCGGTGTCGATTTTGCTAGCCCCTTGGGTAGCCTGCTATCTGCCGATGTTCTGATGCGCATCGATTCAGCCAAGGCCAAGCGCTACCGGTATTCCCGCTGCGACCAATACGGCTGTTTTGCCCGCTTTGGTTTGACAGGAAAAGAACTTACCAACTTGAAGAAAGGTTCCAACGCGCATCTCACAATCGTTGCCTACGCGGCCCCCAAAACGCCGATCAAGCTGACTATGTCGCTGAAAGGCTTTACCGCTGCGTGGAATTCTGTTGCACCATAACACCCAGTAAAATCGCGTCAAAAGCCCCGCTTTGTCGGGGCTTTTTCATGCCTTACCGCAACCCGTCAAGCCCCGCCACTTCTTCCACCAGCAACCCACCCATGCGTGCGTGCACCCGACCGCCCTTGGCCATGGCGAGGATAAACACGATCTCGTCGGCCCGTGGGCCATCAGGAAAGCCAACCTCAATGGCATCGAAATGGCTACGCACATAGGCCGCGTTGATATGGCCAAGCGGGATGTCGATGCGACACCCCATTCCCCCTACTTTCATCGCCGAGGGTACAATCGCCTTGGCCTCGCCCAACCGTTCACGCATGGAATATCCGCCGGGCACATGCCATAGCGCCGAGTGCTCAATTTCACCATTGGCACCGGTAATCGCCCCTTTGCCGTAACCGTCAATACCCACAACGCCGCCAAGAGCATCAATCAGACGGTCGGTCATTTCCAGCCCCAGCGGCTTCAGGTCATCCATTGCGGGCTGCAAATTCGCAACATATTTGCCCGCAAATGGATTTCTGACAATCGCCATCACCGCACCGCGCTGCACAGGGGCAGACGTATCGCCCCCCTCATGGTGAATTTCCTCGGTGATCACCGACATTTTGCGTAGTTTAAACTCGTTCATGGTTGCCTTCTCCTGTTACGCCAAGGTGAAAACCACCCTCTCCGACACTTACTATTTCTCCTTGGAGGGACAATAAAGCCCCGCCAATCAATCCTTTACGCAGAAGTTTCCGCGCGTAAATCCGCCCATTTTCCAGCGCCTGCTGCTTGTCTGATCGCGCAAGCGAACCAACATCAACTGTCACCGCGCGCGTACCTAGATCACTGTCGGGCATCAATTCACACGCCGCCTGCCGCAGTATTGCCGAATGATCTGGCAAATCAACCGCGTTTGCAATCATTGTCGCTGCAACATCTGCCTCAGCGGCTGTTCTTGCCAGCACAGTAACACTGTCGGCGATTCCCAGCGAGTGGCTACGCCCCCGCCAGCCAGAGGTCGCAATACCGCGCCACGGGTCATCATAATTCAAAACAATTCGGCCCTTGGCAACGCCGGAAACAGCTCCGGAGTATTTCTGATTTTTCGCAAGATAAACAGCTAGATCGCCGCCATTATTAACGTAAGCCTTCTCCAGACCATCGCCCTGCATCGCCGCCAGAACCACTTCTGCAACCGCCCCAGCAACTGCTGCCATCGGCGTCACAAACTGCCCTTGATACGGACGGATCGTCGCCAGCATCCGCCGTGCAATCAGACCGTGAACCTGTGGCACCAGATCAAGCGGGGTGCGCAGTTGGGCCAATTCATCCACTAATTCCTGTAACAAACCGTCAAAGCGATCACGCGCACGCGAAAACCCCTGCATTCGCCCCGTACCCATCGCGCCTATCAGCAGATCAACCGGCCCGTGATGCAGATGCAGCCGCCCATCTGGCAATAAATGCGCCTGCATCACGCGTCGCCTTCAATAGATACCGCCCGCATATCTGCGCCATATTCGCCGCCGTGTTCCAACACATCACGCAGGTCACGTATTGAATTAGCATGACCGCCTAATGCTATGTAATCATTGCGTGAAAGGGTAAATTCCAATGGCGCTACAATCGCAGGAGTGGGCACATACCCAAAGGATCCTTCGGGCATACCCGCCACATCGAGCATGATCGTTATACCACCACCGGGCCAAACATAGGCCTTTTGACCGCCACAAGTCACCGTGGTTTTGAACGCCTGAACCGAGCGCGTCAGCTTAACTGGATTGGCCGTCACACCAGAACGCAAGGAGCCGCCTGCGCCGCCCATAAACATCACCGTACAAAGGGCTGGTTCACAGTTTTCCGCAATCAGATCAACTGTTGCGCGCAAAGCATCCGGCATCCGCTGTTTCTGTGCAACCAGTTGATCATCCAGAACAAAATACCCCGCATTTTCCCCAGTGGTGGAAACCATCAACAGCGATAGGCCCTCGCGCGCGCCTTTGCGCCCATTCCAATTCCCCAGAATAGTCAGGGGGTTCTTGATGTCGGTGCCACCCCAGCCCATTCCCGGCTGCGCCACCTGAAAATAGCGCCCCGGCGTTGAACGCCGCCCGTTAATCTTGATGCCGGAATCTGGCCAACCCAGAACTTTTCCCGCCTGATGTTCAGACATGACGCCGGTGATGTGGTCGTCGATTACGACCACCTCGTCCACCAACCCCTGCCAGTGCGAAGCAAACATGCCAATAGCCGCAGACCCACAGCCCACCCGCATCAGCGTCTCCGCCATCCTGTTCACAATCGGCGGCTTGCCAGATTGCACAATTACATCTGCTCCGCCCTCAATATTTAGCTCTACCGCCTCTTTATTGAACAGCCGCAACAAGGTCTCACAGGTCACGCGACCCTCGGATTTACTGCCACCAGTCAGGTGATCCACCCCGCCAAGAGACAGCATTTGCGAGCCGTACTCCGAGGTCATAACATGACCGACAACCTCGCCTTTGGCACGAATGATCGCGGCTTCATGGCCAAGGTGTCGATCGGTGTCAATTTTGATTTTACACGAGCAGTAAGAGAATATCGCCTCACTCACCACCGTTATAAAATCCGCATCATCATATTGACGCGAAACAATAAAAGGTGCTGGCTTGTAGTCAGGATAGGTGGTGCCAGCCCCAACGGCAGTCACAAAAACATCTGCATCATTCACCAGTGATCCATCCCAGTCCCGCTTAAGGAAAGGGGTGATTTCACCGCCCGTTTGCAGCCGACTATCCAGCATCGTGAGAGGGTCACAGCGAATAATTTTACCGTCCAGATTAGCATAGCGGTCGCAGGCTCCAACTTTGCCCTCGGCAACAAAACACATCACGGGGCAAGCTTCACACCGGATTTTTTCAATGCGAATTCGCTCGCTCATTTTCCCGCCTCCTTAATTGCTGCCAATACCCGATGCGGCAGAGCAGGCAGCTGCGTGATCCGCGCCCCAGAGGCATCGCGGATGGCGTTCAGAATCGCAGGAGCTGTGGGAATAAGCACATGTTCGCCTAACCCCTTGGCCCCCATTGGCCCCTCAGGGTCGGGTTTTTCGATCAGAACAATCTCAACTTCCGGCATATCTCCGATTGTCGGGATCAGATAATCATGCAGATTTTCTGTACGGCCGGGAATGTATTCCTCCATCAAGGCCATGCCCAAACCCTGCGCTATACCGCCCTCGATCTGCCCCTCAGACAGCAGGGGATTGATCACACGGCCCAAATCATGCGCTGCGGTAATCTTCACTACCCGCGTAGTGCCAAGCGTCATGTCGATCTCGACCTCAGCCATCTGCGCGCCATAACCATAAACCGCATAGGGCACCCCTTGGCCGTTTTCATCGAGCATTTTTGTCGGCGGGTCGTAGGTTTCTTCGGCCATCAGAACATAGCCGTGAGAGTTGGTTTCCAGTGTTTTAGGGTCAATCTGGCGACTGATCACCCCGTCATTCACAGCAATTTTTCCATCTAACAACGTGATCTGCGCCGCCTCGCCCGTGTTAACCATTCCAAGGATGTTTTTGCGCAGAACGCGCCCTGCGGCCTCGGCCGCTTTGCCGGTAACAAATGTTTGGCGCGAGGCGCTGGTTTTACCGCAGTCTGGGGTTAAAAACGTATCAGAATTGATTAGTGTAAAGTCTGCAATCGCCACCCCCATTGCATCGGCACAAATCTGGGTAATTACCGTATTCGCCCCCTGCCCGATATCGCTCGCCCCTTGGTGCAAACAAAGCGTGCCGTCTGGCGTTATTCCGAGGCGAATAGTGGACGGATTGGGCAGCGCCGTGTTACCACATCCATACCAGCAAGAAGCAACGCCAAGCCCGCGTTTCAGCGTTTGCGAATTTGCGTTGAACACGGCCACCTCCTCGTTGGCTTTGTCCCAAGACTGACGCAAAGCATCCAGACAATCGCCAATCCCGACACCGTGCATTTCCTGCCCACAAACCGTCCGATCCCCGTCCTGCAAGGCGTTCTTGCGGCGAAACTCCAATCTGTCCAGCATGGCCATTTCCGCCAAATCATCAAACAGTATTTCCTGTAAAATCGCCGCCTGCGGCACCCCAAACCCCCGAAAAGCACCCGAGGTCGGGCCGTTGCTGTGCAGCGCCGTTGCGCGCGCATGATAATTGGGCATCCGGTATGGACCAGAGGCATGCACAGGTACCCGATTGGCCACGGTTGGCCCCCAACTGGAATATGCTCCGGTGTTAAAATCACCAGCAAATTCCATAGCTTGCAGCATGCCGCCTGCATCAATTCCGATATTTGCCTGCATGCTAGCCGGATGGCGTTTCGTTGTGGATTGCATCGAAATACTGCGGCTGTACACCATGCGGCAGGGCCGCCCTGTAAGCAGCGTCGCAAGCCCGATCAAGGGCTGAACCGAAACATCGAGCTTGGTGCCAAAACCACCTCCCGTGGCCGAGGCCCGTATGCGAACACACTCCAAAGGCAGGCCCAATATACGGGCTGTGGTATCACGATCCATGATCGGCGCCTGAGTGCAGGCATGAATGTTTAAAACCTCCCCCTCCATCCAAGCAACCCCTGCCTCCGGCTCAATCGGAGCATGCTCTACATAGGCAGTGTTCATAGCGCCACTGGCGATAAACTCTGCGTTTTCCAGTGCTGATTTTGCATCCCCTTGCACCACTCGACCAGAAATCAAAACGTTCCCTTTACACGCTTCATGGATCAGACGCTCCCCTGCAACACCGGCCTGTTCTTGCGTCAACACAGGTGAAACCTCTCGCCATTCCACCGGAAATGTTTCCAAATCCAACGCCTCTACCAGCTTGGGCGCGCCCACCACCAGGGCCACCGCCTCCCCCTTGTAACGCGTAAATTCCTGCGCCAGCGCGGGCTGATCCTCAAAGCCTGGAATGACGCCATAATAGTTCTGACCGGGGATGTCATTTGCGGTGAATACGGCCTCAAGCCCGTGCTGGAAACGCCAATTCTCAATATCCCCAAAAGTTAACGTCGCTGCATGGAAAGGCGAGCGTACTGCACGTACCAGCAGGGTATTTTCCGGTACCAAATCAGCCCCAAAAACCTCGGTTCCGGCAACCTTCGCCACCCCGTCAAGCCGTTCAATCGGCGCGCCGACAGCCGCGCCAGCAACGGGCAAAGCCACGGGTTCCGGAAATTCGCCAACATCCAAAATCGCATCAATGATTTTCTTATAGCCGGTGCAGCGACACAGCACCCCGCCAAGCGCGGTTTCCACCTGCGCGCGGCTGGGTCTGGGAGTGGTTTTCACCAACCCCACCGCCGCCATCAACATCCCCGGCGTACAGATGCCACATTGCGCGGCACCATGGCGCAAAAATGCGTTTTGTAACTTGCTCAATGCACCATCCGATAGCCCCTCGACCGTGGTAACCTCGCGCCCCCGCACCTGGGCAACCGGGGTTAGACAGGCGCAAACCGGCGCGTCATCCAGCAACACAGTACAAGCGCCACAATCACCAGCATCACAACCGATCTTGGTGCCGCGCAACTGTAAATCATCGCGCAAAACGGCCGACAAGCGGCGTGATGATTCCGCATCGACCCACCGGTTTTCACCATTTACCCTCAACTGGATAGAAGCGTTCATTTTTTTCATTTACCAGCCTCCATTGCGCCCGAAACTGCCCGTTGAACCATTTGCAAAGCGGCATCCATCCGATACGCCCTGTCGGCCCGAATATCATCAATTGGCGAAATATCCGGTGCAATCAAAGCTTGGGAGATCTGCTCGCGAACCTCATCAACATCCCGCCCCAGTAGCGCCTTTTCCAAAGCATCCAGCCGCTTTGCCACCGGCCCACAAGCCCCGATAGCAACCGCAATTTCGGCCACGCGGCCCTCCAATATCAGAACCCGTGCCGCCGCCATAGCAATCGAGATCACCATGTATTTGCGCGCCCCGAGTTTCACAAACGTGGATGTCCCAGCCCCCGCAGTTGCCGGAATATGAACCGCCAGCATCAATTCTCCGGACTGCAGCGCTGTCTGGCGAGGCCCGGTCACAAAATTGGCCAAAGCCAGCCGCCGCCGCCCTTGCACCGAAGCCAGCTCAACTTCTGCATCAAGGGTCAGCAGAGCAGGCATTCCATCTGCCGCGGGCGATGCATTGCACAGGTTTCCGCCAACGGTTCCCGCATTCTGGATCTGCACCGACCCAATTTCAGCAGCCGCTTGGCGCAAACCATCGAATGCAGCCGGTAGGTCGGCGTCCCGCAGCAAGCTCCAGGGTGTCGCCGAACCAATTCGCCACCCCTCAGGTGTCACCTCAATACCCGAGAGTTCCGCAATTCCAGTAATATCCACAACCGGTCCCGGCATATTTTGATAGGAGGTCGCCGCAAATAAATCGGTGCAGCCCGCCGCCACACGCCCCTGCCCGCACGCCAGCCATTCCAGCGCATCACTCAGGGTTACAGGGGTGAAATAATCGCTCAACTGCTGTCTCCGGTAGGGTTGCAATATATTGTTTGTGTGCAAATGAAGTTTGCGTCTGAGAGCCAACAAAGTCAAGCATTCCACCTGTGGATATTCATTCCGGTTTTGGCTAAACTGCCAGTGCTGCAACAGGAAAGAGCGCTATGACCGATTACAAACTGGATGATCAGATCGGTTTCGTTTTGCGCCGCGTTAACCAACGGCATCTGGCAATATTCTCACAGCTTTTACCCGAGCTGACGCCGACGCAGTTTGCCGCTTTGGCAAAATTGATTGAGGTTGTCGAGGTTTCCCAGAACGAGCTGGGCCGGTTGATCGCCATGGATGCGGCCACCATTAAAGGCGTAGTAGATCGTCTGGCACGGCGCGGACTGCTGGAGGCACGGCGCAACCCCAACGATTCCCGGCGTAAATTGCTGCGTGCGAGCAGTGAAGGCAAGGTACTCTATGAAAATGTCGTGGCGACAGCGCTGCGGATTTCAGAAAAGACGATGGACCCTTTGAGCACCGGGGAAAAGGTGCAGTTTCTCGGGCTGCTAAAGCGGCTTTGGTAATTATACACCGACATAGCGCTGCAATAGTGCCGTATCACGGCGTAACTCTTTAACTGATACCACTTCTTTTGCCTCGCCATTCTCAATAAAAGCCACTTTATCCGCCATCGACAAAACCGCTTCAACCCTTTGTTCCACCAATAAAACCCCTACCCCCTTGTTTTTCATCTGCAAGGCCACCTTGCGAATGCTGGCAATCATGCTGGGCTGCAAACCCTCGGTCGGCTCATCCAGTAACAGATAATCCGGGCGCAGACACAGTGCCCGCGCTGTGGCCAGCATTTGTTGCTCACCCCCCGACAGGGTTTGCGCGCGCTGATCTCGGCGTTCGCGCAGACGGGGAAAAATATCCAGCACCTCTGCGCGAATTTCGGCGCTGTTTGCACCGCCCCGCGCCATCAGGCCAATTTCGATATTCTGCATCACTGTCAGTTCTGAAAACAACCGCCGCCCTTGGGGCACATAGCCAATCCCCATGGACGCAACCTTGTGGGCCGGCAGATCGCTCAAGTTCTTGCCATCCATGGTTATCTGCCCGCCAGCCAAAGGCAGCAATCCCATAATTGCCTTCATCGCAGTGGTCTTTCCGGCCCCGTTGCGCCCCATCAGGCAAGTTATTTCACCCGGCGCAACCAACAAGGAAAAGCCCCGCAACACCTGTGCATTTCCATAAGATACGTCGATGTTTTCAAGTGCCAGCATCGCCGCCCCCCAGATAGGCCGATTGAACTGCGGGGTTGGCGTGGATTTCGTCGGGTGTGCCCTCAGCCAGAACCTCACCGAAATTCAGAACGGTGATAAAATCAGCAATTGCCATCACCACATCCATATTATGCTCAATCAAAAGCACCGTTGTGTTACCAGCCAAATTGCGGATCAAGGCTTTAAAGGCGCTGACTTCGCCACTTGAAAGCCCCTGTGTCGGCTCGTCCAAAATTAGCAACTTGGGCTTTTGGACCAAACCCATGGCAATTTCCAGCAAACGCTGGTGGCCATAACTCAAATCTCCCGCCAGCTGGTCAATACGCTCGCTCAGTCCAACCTCTTCAAGTACTGCGCGCACGGCGCTATCCATTTGCGAAACGCTGCCGCCGCGCCGCCGCGCCGCCAAGGCGACATTTTCATGCAGCGATAATTTGGCAAAGATCGAGGTAATCTGGAAGGTATACCCCATCCCCATCGAAATCCGTCGATAAGCAGGCAGGTTGCTCACGTCTTGATCCAGAAAGCTGACAGCGCCAAAACTGGGGGTAATTCGCCCCGTAATTAGCCCGACAAGGGTGGTTTTGCCCGCGCCATTGGGGCCGATCAGGGCACGCACCTGACCCTCGGGGATCAGCATATCAACGCCATTCACCGCACGCAGGCCGCCATAAACCTTGGATAACCCCTTGACCGCCAACACGTATTTTACCGGCCTCATGGCAGCCACCCTAACGCGCGTTTACGCAGTTCTCCCATGAACCCTTGGGGGGCGAATAAGGTCAGCAGCACCAATGCCACCCCTGCAACAAGCATATAAGCGGTTGTTATTTCCGATGTGAAATCAATCAGGTAGAACATGAACAGGGTTCCGACAAAGGGGCCAAGAAGCGTGCCTGCCCCCCCCAGCAGCACCCAGAGCAGCGGGAAGATCGAATATTGCACGGTAGCAAAAGTCGCCCCCGCATACCCAAACAACAGCCCATAAAGCGCCCCCGCTGTCGCGGAAATTGTACCCGAAATTACCACTGCACCCAATTTGTGTAGATATACGTTATAGCCCAGCATTCGCGCCCGTTCTTCGTTCTCGCGAATGGCTATCAAGGTTTTTCCAAAGGGATGACCGACCAGAAACCACGTTAGCATTAGACACACGCCAAATCCCAGCAGCGCCGCAAGATAGCGGTTATGTGCTTCACTCAGGTCAATCCCCCCCATCACCCTTTGCGCTTGCTGGATCACAAACCCCTCGTCGCCTCGGGTGTATTCGGTGAAATACAAGATGATCAGGAACACCGATTGCGCGAACATCAGCGTCACAATCATAAAGGCGACACCACTGGTACGCAGGGCCAGCAAACCCACAATAACCGACAAGACAAACCCCGAAAGGATGCCTGCAATCAGCGCAGGTGCTGGCGACCAACCTAGATGGCGCACCGTTAGGGCCATCCCATACATTCCGGCGGCAAAAAACATTGCATGACCCAGCGACAACAACCCAGTATAGCCAAAAGCCACGTTATAACCGATGGCATAAATCGCCAGCACCATGATGCGCGCCAGATTTCCATGATGATAGGACGGCAACAACCAATTCAGCGACAAAAGGAGTGCAATCAAGCCCAGATGCAGGCTAAGGGATTTGGTCATATCAGTCATGTTCGCGCGTCCCGAACAGCCCTTGAGGGCGGAACACCAACACCAACGCCACCGCCAAGGTGGCCAGAATTTTTGCCAATGTGGGGGTGAAAAACACCGAAATGATGCCATCAGACATACCAATCAAAAGCGCCGCAATCACCGTACCGGGGAGGCTCCCCAGCCCGCCAATGATCACCACGATAAAGGACAACAGCAACGGATCACCACCCATCAGATAATGCGCCTGCTGGATCGGCACAATCAACACAGCCGCCATCGCCGCCAAGCCACAGCCAATGCCAAAGACCATGGCATAAACCCGCTCGACCGGAATACCAAAAGCCTGCGCCATTTCGCCATCCAGCTGGGTCGCCCGCATGATCAGGCCGATCTTGCTGCGCGTCATCATCCCCCAAACCCCTAGCAGAATAACCCCCGCCGCAACGATCACAAACAGCTTGTAGCTGGTGATCGACAAGCCCCATGGCCAATAGATTTCAAAACCGTTCTCGCCAAACTCAAACCACGGCAGGGCAAGGCGGGTGTTGAATGGCGGCACAACCGGGCGCGCGTCAGGGCCATAGGTCATCAGGGTAACTTGTTGTATAATATACAAAAGACCAATCGTTGCGACGATGGTACGTTCCGGATCATAGGCAATCCGTTTCAAGAACACCATATCCGCCAGCGCGGCCAGCCCCCCAACAAATAGCGGCGCAATGATCATCGCCGCCACGAATCCCAACGCCGGATGTCCGCCCACGGTACTGGCTACATACCAGGCGATCACTGCACCGAGCATGAAAAACTCGCCATGTGCCACATTGACCACCCGCATCACGCCAAACACCAGCGACAATCCAACCGCCGTCAGTGCCAAGACAGCCGCCGTTACAGCACCCTCCATCGAGGCAAGCAAAAGATAGGGTCCGAATTCCATGAAAGGATAACTGCCTTTGAAACAAGCACAACGCTGTCCCCTCCCCCGCTTGCGGGGGAGGGTTAGGGTGGGGGTTTAGCCGTTAGAAGCTTTGCTTGGTGTAATCCACTTCATCGGGATAAAACGTATCCTCTATCGATGTGGTATGCGCCAGATTGAGCCGCCCGCCCGAAACCTTGGTGATATACTGATGGCCAAACACCTGATGGGTTTTGCCGTTGAACAGCTTGGCCCCTTGAGGGTGGGCAAAGCCCTCCGGCATGTCAGTCATCGCCTCAACCGCCTCAATTAATTTGCTGCGATCCGCGGTGCTTTGATAGCCCGCCGCTTCCATCCCCGCCTTGATTGTATGCAGGGTTTCCCAGCAACCAAACATATGGGCATAGGTGGCTATGTCTTTGGAATCAGATATAGAAGCACCGGTATTATCAACCCCTACTCCGGCACGGTAAGCCTTGTCATACTCTGTCTGATTGGCTTGCGCATAGCGCGGGTGGCCTTCCCAGAAATAGGTGCCTTCAAGGAATTCCAGACCCGGCGAATTGATATCCACCGCTTCCAATGAATCAATGAAGCCGAAAATTTCCGGCCGTGAGGGGCCAAAAAACTCGCCCATCTCCTTCACAAAGGTCAGCACGGCAGGCCCCACCATCACGTGGTAAATCACATCTGTGTTGCGCGGGATTTTCGGGAAATATTTGGTAAAACTGCTCTCCGTGGGCGGAATAGCGATCTTGGCCACCACTTCGCCGCCTTGCGCTTCGATTGCGGCACTAAAGAAATCGCGGTGATCATGACCAAAGGCGAAATCGGGGAAGATCATAGTAACCTTTTTACCCAGATTATTGGCCACAAACGGTGCCATCGCTGCCACCTGGCTTTTCACATCGGTAATGCAGGGCTGCAAAGTGTGGCGGTTCAACATGCCACTTGCCACGTGATGCCCCTCGGACACTACAAAATAGGGTAGTTTCAGCTCGCCCGCGCGCGGTGCGGAACCGATCACCACATGGCTGAACAGCGTCCCGAAGCCCACGTCAACATTGTGCCGGGTGGCGAATTTTTCCACCACTTCCGCGCCTCGTTTTGGGTCGGTGCCATCATCTTCAATTACAATCTCCAGCGCGCGCCCATTGATGCCACCCTCGTCGTTTATCTTCTTGGCCGCCGCCATAGTGGTGCGCTCATACCAACGACCATAAGCAGCCCCAATACCGGTTTTATGGGCCTGAAACCCCACTTTAATTGGCTCCGCTGTGCCCGCCTGCGCATAGCGCGCCCAAAGCGGTAACGTCGTTGCCGCCGCGCCAAGACCAAGTGTTTTAAGGGCATTGCGGCGTGATTTGGAAAAAACCTTATCGTTTGTCATCGCACTCTCCGTTGGTTGTTTAGACATTGGTTTAATAGCGGAATATAACTTTCCTTGTGGTTGAGTTTGTATGCACGCGAACAACTTGTCCAGTTATTTCATATGCCCGCAAACAACCGCCCATCTTACCCGCCACGCGGAGAAGCCAGCAACCAGAGACCAAAGAAGGTGTAAAAAACCATAAAAACCCCCAACGGAATTTGGCTTAAAACCGCGCCACGCGCTGTTTGGAAATGGCGCAGCGCAACAATATGGGACAGAATAATCGCCAGCACATGCCCCAAAACCACAGCCCCAGCTTGCGTCAACCAGATGACACGCGCCGTTGACGCATCATAAAAGAAGCTGGTGGTCACATAAAAGGCGTCACCGCCCATTCGCTGGCTCAGCATCAGCCCCACATATTGCACATCCACCAGAAAACCGGGCAGGTAATGGGCGATATGATAGCCAAAGGCAATCGGCAGGATTGTGGGGGCAAACAGTGCAAAACTATGGTCAAAACTTGCCGTGTCAGAGGCCAGTTTTTGCCCGATATACAGCGCCAGCGAAAAAGCTACCAGCAGCACCAGTACGGCCACAACCAGTCCGATCGCTGTGGGCAACATTACCGCTGAACGTCCGGGGTACATCAAGGGATTCACCCCGATTTTACCCAACCACCAAAAGGTTTCATTCAACCCGTCAAAACTACCGGTCGCCAGCATCAACAGTGGCACCAGCGCCAGTGACAACGCGGTTGGACGCGCGGCCACGATCTGCCACCCCGGCCAGCCAATACGCAGGCCGGTGCCGGACCATTTCAACGGCGACAATCGGGCGAAATATCCCAAAAACACACCAAATAGCTCTCCCCTCCGTTGCCAGACCGGACCAAACAACAGCATTCCCGTCAGCGTAAATAGCCAATAGCCCAGCCCAACCCCCGCCAGCCGCGCGGGATCTGCCGGGGCCGGATCAACCAGCAAAAAGGCCGCGAATCCCAACAACAGGAACACCGCTGGCCCATAGCCAAGACACGTTGGCAAGTGCCAGCGCGGCGGGACAAAACGGCGCAACAGGTGATAAACACCGCTCCAGGGATTGATCCAGCGCCACAGGTTGCCAAACAGCCCTTGCAGGATCACAAAACCGATCCAGAATATCACCCAGAACCCCAGCGACATCAGATTTGCCAACGGATCACGGCTGCCGGTAAACCCTTCAAAAAACAAGTAAAACAGCACCACTGTTGCCAGCAAACTTACAATCATTCGCAACCCGGCCACGCGCGGCCAAGGCACCAACTTGCCGCGTGAAAAGGCCACCAGCTTGCGATCTGGCAAGAGCGCCACCAGCACCACTGTCAGCCCGACACTCAACACCCCGGCAAAGGTATAAATCCCGGTTGGCAATAACAGCACAAACGCCTGATCCGACGCATGGGCAAGAGCGCGAACCGGCAGGAGGATCAATAACATCAGGAGGCCTAAAACTTTCATAAACCGAGTTTTGGATATTTCGCAGCGATTTGCAACATGATGTCAGGTGGTTTTGATTGACAAATGACTGCTGCGCGGTTTCATTTGCATGCAAACAATAACGACAGGAAAGCCGATGCCGGATCAAGGTGTTTCGCAGGTTGTGGGTGTGGATGTAGGCGGCACTTTCACTGATCTGGTGCTGCTGGACCAACGCACGGGGGCCGTGCGTCTGGCCAAAGTGGCTAGTACGCTGGACAATCAAGCGCACGGCGTTTTGAACGCCTTGCAAGAAGTCGGCGCCAATCTGGCTGAGGTCGATCTGATTGTGCATGGCACCACCACCACCACAAACGCCGTGCTGGAACGCAAGCTGTCAAAAACCGGCCTGATCACCACCAAGGGATTTCGCGACGTGCTGGAGCTGGGGCGCCGCACGAGGCCGCAAGCCTATGGGATGAAGGGGGAATTTACCCCGATCATCCAGCGCAACTTGCGCCTTGAGGTGCCCGAACGCATGGACGCCGGTGGCCAAATCGTAACCGCTCTGGATGAAGACTCGGTGCTGGAGGCAGCCCAAAACCTGTTGGATCAAGGGTGTATTTCAATCGTCATCCACTTCCTGCACGCTTATGCCAATCCTGCGCATGAGCTGCGGGCAGCGGAAATTGTCGCCAACATCTGGCCCAACGATCACATAACCACAGGCCATTCCTTGCTGTCCGAAAGTCGCGAATTTGAACGTGGGGTGACAGCAGCGGTAAACGCCTCGGTGCAGCCGCTTTTGCAACGTTATATCAAACGCTTGCAGGATCAATTGACGCAGGGTGGCTATCGCAAAGAATTACTGGTGATGAACGGTAACGGCGGCATGGTTTCTGCCTCCCGTGTCTCGCGCGAAGCCGCGAAAACGGTGATGTCCGGCCCTGCATCCGGTGTGATGGCAGCGGCCTATACCGGCAAAACGGCGGGATTCGAGAACCTGATTACTTATGACATGGGCGGCACCTCTACAGACGTAGCGCTGATCCAGAACGCCACCCCGGCCGTGTCAAACGAGATCGAAATCGAGTACGCCATGCCGATCCACGTACCAATGGTTGATGTGCGTACCGTGGGTGCGGGCGGTGGTTCCATCGCGCGGGTAAATGCGGCTGGATTACTGGATGTAGGGCCCCAAAGTGCTGGGGCAGACCCCGGCCCGATCTGTTATGGGCGTGGCGGTGTTAATCCAACGATTTCAGATGCCAACCTGCTTTTGGGGCGGCTTAATCCGAGCAAGCTGAACTCCATCAAAGGGGGCATTTCCACCGGTGACATTAAGGGAATATTCCAATCAAAACTCGGCGGGCCACTGGGCGTAACCGCAATTGAAGCAGCAGCGGCGGTGATACAGGTCGCCAATACAAAAATGGCGGGGGCGATCCGCACCGTGTCGGTGTCTTTGGGCCATGATCCGCGCGATTTTGCGCTATTTGCCTTTGGTGGTGCCGGCCCGCTACATGCGACGGCACTGGCACGCGAATTGGGCGTGCCATCGGTTTTGGTGCCTGCGCGCCCGGGCATCACCAATGCTCTGGGTTGTGTGGTTGCCGATTTGCGCCATGATTTCGTGCACACCCTGAACACACCGTTGGATTTACTGCAAAACGGAGTGCTCTCTGCGGCCTTTGCTGAACAACATGCCGCAGGAAAGGCGTTGATTGAAGAGGAGAATATCCAGCTTCTCGGGGTTCAGGCGCTGTACAGCGTTGACATGCAATTTATCGGCCAAACCCATTTATTACGGGTGCCGGTTGACGATCCAGATATCAGCACCGACGCCCTGCGCAGCCTTTTCGAGCAAGCCTATTTCGCCCGTTTCCGCGTCGATCTGGCGCAAATACGTGCCAATCTGGTGAACGTTAATTGCTCGGTCGTTGGCACCCGTGAACCGCTGGATCTGTCCACATTACTGCCGCCTGAACAACGCCGCGAGACATTGGAGAAAGCGCAAACCGGCACGCGACAACTGTATTTCAACGCCGCCTGGTTTGACACCCCGATCTACTGGCGCGACCACCTGCCGGGGAATGCCAGCCTGCAAGGGCCGGCAGTGATTGAACAGCTCGACACCACCATTCTACTGGAGCCCGGTGACCACGCAGTAGCCGATACACAGGGCAATCTGATTATCACCGTAGGAGCCTTGACATGAGCCTTGATCCGATCACCATGAGCGTCATTCAGGCTGGCCTGCAACAGATTTGCGACGAGATGGATATGACGTTTTCGCGCGCCGCTTTTTCGCCGGTAATTGCCGAGGCCAACGACCGTTCTGATGGTATTTACGCAGCCGATGACGGCTCGCTGATTGCTCAGGGAGCGGGCGGGCTGCCGGTGTTTGTCGGCACCATGCAATATTCAACCAAAACCCTGATTGAGATGATCAACGAAGGAACTGTTGCAGCACCACAACCTGATGACATTTACATCGTCAACGATCCATACCTCGGCGGCACCCACCTGATGGACGTGCGGTTTGCCAGCCCATTTTACCGAAATGGCGAAATTTTTTGCTGGCTCTCCAACACCGGCCACTGGCCCGACACCGGCGGCTCGGTTCCCGGTGGTTTCTCGGCCTCGGCCACCTCGGTGGAACAAGAGGGTCTGCGCATGCCCCCGGTGCGCCTGTTCAAACAGGGTGTTATGGATACCGAGATTTACGCCATAATCTGTTCCAACATCCGCGTCGCCGATCAACGGATTGGCGATGTAAAAGCGCAAGCCGCCGCCCTTTTGGTCGGTGAAGACCGCCTGAACGCGCTACTGGATCGCTACGGCGATGCAACAGTTGCGCAGGCAATTGCCGAGTTGCGCCGCCGTGCGGCCCAGCAAATGCGCAAATCTATTGGCGAAATACCGCAAGGCAGTTACAGCGCCAATGCTTGGGTAGACAGCGACGGGGTGGTAAATGAACCCTTGGAAATCGCACTGAAAGTCACCCGCAAAGGCGACGATCTGACCTTTGATTTCACCGGTTCCAGCGCGCCCTGTCTGGGGCCGATGAACTCGGTGCGCGCCACCACGCTCAGCTCGGTTTACCTTGCAATGCGCCATATATTTCCGGATGTGCCTATCAGCGCAGGCGCGTTTGATCCGCTGCATATCACTGGTATCAAAGGAACTTTCCTAGATGCCGAATACCCCCGCCCGGTTTCCGGCTGCGCGGCAGAGGTCTCTCAGCGCATCGCCGAAGCGGTTTTCGCCGCCCTTGTAAGCGCCCTGCCTGATCGCGTCACCGCCGCCCCCGCAGGCACCTCCGGCAATTTTGCCCTTGGCGGTTATGATCCCGAACGGGACCGAGATTTTGTGATGTACCAACTGTCCGGCGGCGGCTATGGCGGCAACTCAGATCATGATGGCCTGTCAAACGGCTGCTCTACCATCGGCATTTCCAAAGCGCCGCCCGTTGAAATCATGGAACAGGCATTCCCCGTCCTTTATCACCGATACGCGCTTCGGGAAAATTCCGCTGGTGCGGGAAAACATCGCGGTGGTTTTGGTCTTGAATACGAGTTGGAGCTGCGCCGGGGCAGCGCGCGCGCCAGCTTTGTGATGGACCACGGGCGCTTTGGCCCGCAAGGTGCGCTTGGCGGCAGTGATGGCGCGGTAAATGAGGTAACAGTTTGGCAGAACGACATATCATACCAGCCTGAACACCTGTCAAAAGAACAGGACGTTCCCCTGAAAGCGGGAGACCGCGTGCATGTCAGCACCCCCGGCGGCGGTGGTTATGGGGATCCCTTCGCCCGAGACCCGGAACTTGTGCTACAGGACGTGGCATTAGGGCGCTATTCCCTCGAACAGGCCAGCAATTCTTTTGCGGTTGTCTTCACCCAAGATCCCTTGGCCGTTGACCATGCAAAAACCCAGCTAAACCGCGATGCTAGAAAATAAAATGGGCCGCGCTCAGGTCTTCTATATCTAGATTGTGCCGCTCGGTTTCCAACACCAAAAACTCGCCCCCCGCATAGATCATCACCCCTTGGCAGCCCTTAACAATGCGCAGATCAGCAAAGCTCGATACATCGGAAAATAGTGTGAAATCAATCCTATCCCAGTCGGGATTAAAGTCAGTAATATAATCTGTCTTGCCGTCTTGGACAAAGGTGAACATATCCGCGCCATGGCTACCATGCAACTGATCTTCTCCGCTACCATCCACCAATACATCTGTCTCTTATACACATCTGACGCTGCCGACGAACTC
>JAHRVG010000126.1 GCA_019090795.1 Paracoccaceae bacterium
AAACGTGACATATAATGCCCTCCAGCCTGTTTATTACTTAGTGAATCATAAATGCATGATCAGGTGAAGGAATTTATGGGTACACTACCTAATTTGCATTCGCTTTCGCAAAACTTTGGGCGGGCTCTCAACAATCACCCTCCCGCGCCAGGTTAAATCTTCCCCTTCCCTGTCTTTTGGACAAATAAAGGGCCCCATCCGCCTCCGCCAATAGATCATCAATGGAAATTTCTTTGGTGGGTGCGGCGATTGTAGCTCCGATACTGGCCCCGATCTGGCATTCTTGCTGCTCAAAAAGGATTGGCTCTCCAACTTTTCGAATAATCCTCGCAGCAACCTCCTCCAGTTGTTTTTTGATTCCGTAATCACTGAGAACGACAACAAATTCATCGCCTCCTATGCGCGCAACCATATCTGTATTGCGGATTTCCGATTTCAGCAACCGCGCAACCGCTTGTAAAACATAGTCTCCGGCGGCATGGCCGTTAGTGTCGTTCACTGCCTTGAAAAAATCGAGGTCAATTTGCATGATGGCGAAACTGGCACCTGTCTGGCGATCCAGCAGACGCCGGATAAATCCACAAAGGGCGCGCCTATTGTGCAAACCGGTCAGTGGGTCAGTGAGGGCTTGAGTTTCTGCCGCCTTTTTTGCCCCATCCAGCCGTGCACTCAAATCAATCGAGTTCGCCAGCACGATATATTGCACTTCTTTGAGGAAAACCATTTCAGCTGTTGGATCTGCGGGGGAAAAACTTTGAGAATTCAAGCTGTTGGCCGAAACAATGTCATGCACCCCAGCCCCAAGTGAAAAATCGACGAGAAAATCATCACCACCGATCAACGGCACGCAAACCGCTTTGAGATTGTGATCCGGTAGGTGATAAAACCGTGCCGTGATATTCGTTCCAGCCGCGAGTTGCAGCCCTTGCCAAGACCGCATGCCGGAGGGGCGGCGGAAATCCATCACCTCGAAAATGCTTTCACCCACAACATCCCGCCCCTGTAACAGCCGAGCAAAAGTAGGCCCAACATGGCGAATAATTCCCGGTCGGCTGATTTGTACATGCAGCGGCATCAGAATATCCAGCATGGCTGTATTCAGGGAAATTGGCATGCCATCGTTTCCGGCCTCTGGTAGCGTCAACTCTTTTGGCGCTGCTGTTTGCGACTGCAACAGCGAAATTTCAAACAGATCTGCATCCAGATCCCCCTTTTGCTGGGACAAATGTTCAACCACAACCAACGACCCATAATCATCGGCCATTGCCCGCAACAAACCTAAAAAAATGCTGCCATATCCTTGCTTAGCAAAATGGTAATGCAGCGTAAAACAATCGCCCGGGTGGGCTGTCAAACGCAATCGGGGAACGTCGAGATCGGGGATAGCCATTTTGGCGCGGTCATGAAGATCCTCTAGGGAATGCAGGAATTCCTCATAGGTCTCACCCCCAAATCGCAGCAGGCGGCGTACCGAGGCGAAGTGTTCCTCGGAAACAACATAGGTGCCAAAATCCTCCAACAACTCATCGCGAGGGCGACCCAGTACCTGCGTCAAGGCCTCTATCACCCGATCCGTAACGCCGTCATCATATTTGAGCATGGTCTCGAAGTTGAAAAACGATAGTCCCGCTTGCGTGCAGCAAGCCTCCCATATTTCGGGGCCAAAAATATCGCGAACATAACTTTGCAGCCCGCGGTTGAAAATTCCGTGCATGGTGACGGGTTCCTGAATCGTTACTCTTGCCGCGCTTATAACGCGACAAAAATTAAGGAATCGCTACTGGAACTGGTTAGAAATCTGTTGGTGCGCCACCTTCTTCCTTGCGTTTTGCCACAAATGCCTGCAATTTTTCCTTGATGGCTTCATCTATCGGAGGCTCTTCAAACTCGTTCAGGATGTCTTTCCAGATCTTGTTGGCACGCTGGGCAGTCCATTTTGCCCCGTCATTTTCCCATGCCTCATAATTGCGCCAATCAGACAAAAACGGAGAATAATAGGCGGTTTCATAGCGTTCTTGCGTGTGTTGTGTGCCAAAGAAATGCCCACCTGCGCCCACGTCCTTGATCGCATAAACCGCAATATCATCAGGGGTTGTCGCTGTCAGGGCTGGCTCCATATAGCGCTGCACTTGCTGTAAAACTTCGCAGTCCATAACGAATTTTTCATAACTTGCGATTAAACCACCTTCAAGCCAACCCGCCGCATGATATAGGATATTCACATTTGACTGCACTGCCGACCAGATCGAATTGCTGCTTTCCCACATTGCCTGTCCGTCTGGCGCATTGGCGGCACAGGCGTTGGTGGCGCGCAGGGGCAATCCATAGAACCGCGCCATCTGGCCGGTCATCTGGGTTGCGCGCATGTACTCCGGCGTCCCGAACGCGGGCGCGCCGGTTTTCATATCCACGTTAGAGGTGAAAGTACCGATCACACATGGCGTTCCCGGGCGCACATACTGAAACAGGGCTATCGCACACAGGCCCTCAGCAATGGATTGTGCCACAGCCCCTGCCAGCGTCACAGGGGCCATTGCACCAGACAAGGTAAAAGGCGTCACGATTACCGGCTGGCCACGGCGTACACAGCGCAGCGCTCCGTCTAGCATCAAGTGATCGTGCTTGAGCGGAGAAGTGGAGTTGATATTAGTATACATCTTGGGGCTGGCATCAAACTCGGCGTCCGTATGCCCGCCAGCAATGCGCACCATCTCCATAACATCCTCAACCCGCTCGCGGCCCAACGAATAGGCGTGACACACTTTATCAGTCAGGATCAGTTTTTCGTACACGCAATCAAGATGCCGGACAGAAGCATGGATATCCACCGGCTCCACCGGATAACCGCCCGCCACGTGGATACAGTTGAAATACTGGGTCAGTTTCATGAGGTTTTTGAAGTCTTCAAAATTCCCGACCCGTCGCCCCTTGTCCAGACACATAGCATTTGGCGGTGACGACACGTTGACAAAGGCCATGTTGCGCCCGCCGATCTTGACATTTCGGTCTGGATTGCGCGGGGTCATGGTGAATTCGGACGGGCACAGGGCGATCATTTCCATCACCCAGTCGCGATCCATGAAAACCGTGTCGCCCTCAATCCGGCAACCAGCCCTTTTCAGATGGGAAATCGCCTCAGCGTTCAGGAATTCAACGCCAATTTCCTCAAGTATCCGCATTGCTCCGTCATGTATTGCTTGAATACCCTCTTCGGTCAGCGGCTCTGTCGGGTTGTCGCTGTTAATAATTTGACGCCACGGTGTCTGGTCAATTGCCTTAGCTCCGCTGCGGCGGGTATTCCCGGCACGCCCACCACTTCTGTTTCGTCTGGCCGCCATGGTATTTTCCTCTGGCTTTTGATCTGCGTTCGGGTCAGTTTGCGCTTGAACTGTCGTGTTTTACTGTCAGTTTGCGACAGAACATGACGGTATTTGAATTTCGCGCAAGCGATTTTGCCTTGCCTGCCTGCCATCCGATATCCGAGAGAAAAATATGCCCGCCAACACCAAAAACCCAAACCGCAAAACGACCCGGCTCGGTTTCTTGTTGATTGAAGGGTTTTCAATGCTGTGCGTCGCCGCGATGACCAACCCGCTTCGCAGTACCAATCGGGAATTGGGCTATGAGGCCTATGTCTGGGATTTCATCACCTGCAGCGACGCGCCGGTTACAGCCTCGGACGGCATTGCGGTAACACCTTCTCTCCCCCATAGCACACCCGTAAAATTTGACTATTTTTTTGTCGTAGCGGGGATGGAATGCAATCCGGCTTACCCTGCCAAACTGAACGCAACGATGCGGCGAATTTCACGGAACTCAACAGTTTTCGGCGCACTAAGTACCGGTGCCTATATGCTGGCGCGCGCAGGGTATCTAGACGGATATCAATTCACCTTGCATTGGGAAAATCAGGCTGCATTTGAGGAGGAGTTTCCCGAGTTGGAAATTTCCCCCAATCTTTATATCATGGATCGGGATCGCTGGTCAGGCTCTGGCGGGTTGTCTAGCATGGATATGGTGCTCAATATCATCGCTCTGGATCACGGTCACAACGTTGCGCATGCGGTCGGCAACCAGTATCAAATCGACCGGATGCGCAGCCCGGAAATCGGCCAGCGTCCGTTCTCTCTGGATGAATACGAAACATTGCCTGCCGCGCTGCAAAAGGCGATTTCGGTGATGATGGTCAATCTGGAAACCCCGCTGCCGATCCCGGAAGTGGCCTCTGCCGCAGGCAAGACCGTCCGCAGTCTGGAGCGGTTGTGCAACCGTCATTTGGCCTCTTCACCCGCTCGTTTCTATCGCAAACTACGGCTGGACAAGGCGCGCCAATTATTGTGGCACACCAACCTGTCGGTCATGCATGTGGCGCTTATGACCGGTTTTCCCTCGCCTTCGCATCTGTCAAGGTTGTATGTTAACGCTTTCGGGATCAAGCCTTCTGCAGAACGCAATACGGCGCGCAAACGAGACCAGACTGGTTTCCCCTAAGCGTGCAACCCCAAAAACTGCGGCAATTCCGAAATGTCCGTCAAAACCGTGCTGGCATAGGGCTGCAATTCATCGGCCACTGCAGGCCCGGTCAGCACGCCTATGGTCAGCGCCACATTTGCGGTAATGCCTGCTTGCAGATCATGGGCACTGTCACCGACAACCGCCACCTGATCCGGGTTTAATCCGGTGACGTTACAAAACCCCTCTATCATACCCGACCCGGGCTTCCCACCATAGCCACTGTCGTATCCGCAAACAAATTCAAAATGGTCACGAATACCAGCCGCGTTCAACTGCACCTCGGCCCCAGCATGATAATCGTTGGTTGCAAGGCCCAGTGACATGCCGTCTTTGCGCAAGAATTGCAGCAGCAGATGCAAATCACAGACCGGGAAAGTAGGTATACCGGCCAAATGCCGTAAAGCAATTGCATCAATGTCTTGTGCAATTTTGCCCGGCAGGCAACTCGCCAATGCCTCGTTGACCTCTTTTGCGGTGGCTATAACAATAATCGAACCTGAAACAAACCGCTGCCCAGCCAGATCATAACCACAGGATTCTGCCAGTTCCGCTTTGATTGTTTCTGAACCCTCGGATAGTTCCGAGATCACCTGATCAAACCACCAGCCCCAAGTGCGCTGAAAGTCAAACAAAGTGCCATCTTTGTCAAACAGAATACCCTTGATTTTCATACACCTAGGTTCCCTTTGAACGCTTTGATCAGACGGTCAGCCAAAATGCGGGATTCGTCAACCAGTTTTATAAACTGCGTCGCTTCTTGGGAGCCGAAAATGGTTGACCTTGTTACGCATGTAAGTAACACTGTTACCTATGGAAAAACCAAAACCTTATGATCTGCACAGCGGCTTGGGCTACCGGCTCACGTTGGCAGCGCGGATAAACCAGCAGGGCTTTGAGCGGCTTTTGGCGCAAATTGGCATTACCCGCCAAATGTGGTGTGTACTGGTAGCTGTGGGAAATATGGATATTTCCCTACCCACTGAAATCGCGAAATACATCGGTATCAACCGCACGTCTGCCTCTCGCAGCCTGCGCCAAATGGCGCAGAAAGGGCTGGTGGAACGCCTGAGCAAGAGCGGAGATGGTCGCACAAACCCAATCACGCTAACGGATAAAGGCCGGGAAACGCTGGAGGCTTCGATTCCGATGATCCATAAAGCACAGGATAATTTGCGCCGACGCTTAAGCCTTGAAGAACAGGATCAACTCTCTGATTTGCTGGGAAAACTTATGCAAGGTGATACGCCTCCAGTTGCCGGGATTTGATATGGCAAAACTGTTTTCATACCATAACCGACCGGTCCATCTGGGCCCGTATCCGCTGGAAAAACTGCGCCGCACAGATGCTTTGCCTGATCTGGAACAGATTACCCCGATGGAGCAGCTCAGCTTCATACGCAAAGAGGCACCGCTGTCGATTGTGAATGCCATGGATGAATACCAGGCAATGATGGACGCCATCCGCGAAGGTAATGTGAAGGCTGAAATCGCTGATATTCCCGCAGATATGCGCACGCGCAGCAATCATCTCAAGGCTTTTGGCTATTACTGTGATGCTTCAATGGTCGGAACTTGCAAACTAAGCGAGGCCGCATGGCTTAACAAGCCAATGCAAAATCCGGCGGTGGCACGGCTGGCGCATACCTTGGAGAGAAAGCAGAGCAATTCGATGGCCGCCGGAATTGATATGGTTTTGGCAGGGCTGAAATCCTCGCTACGAGTGCCGACTGGGGCATGCAAACATCACACCCACGCACTGGTTTTTTTGTACGAGTACCCGCGCGATCCCAAGCTGGATGAGCTTGGCGGCGACTGGATTATTGACGCCCAAGCCCACCGAGCCGCCTTGCGCAGTGCTGAAACGGCCAGCGTATTGGCCAGCTACATCCGCTCTCTGGGATATGATGCGCGGGCGCATTCGGCCTCTGCCAGCGATGTGCATTTGCAAAGGCTGGCGGTGGCAGCGGGTCTGTGCATACACCAAGAAGGCCAAGTCAAAAGCCCGCTGCTGGGCCAGCGGTTCGGTCTGGCTGCGGTCACCACAACATTGCAAATTGCCCCGGATCAGCCGTTGGCAGGCCTGCAACGCAAGCCTTTTTCCTATCGCTTTGGCACCGGTCAACACGCCAAATCCGCGGGTAATCATGATCCATTTTCCCGCCGTCGTTTCATGGACGGGCCGCATCCGTTTGAGACCCTGAAACGGGTTGAAAAGACCACAAATTATATAGACGAACCCAATGTGGTTCGGGTTCCCAAACGCTCTGACATGTTTGCGCGCGCTCTATTTGGTGATCTCGGAAAACAGGTGCAGGAAGCGTCAAAAAATGGCAATTATGTCAGAAAAACCGCCTCTGCCTTTGCTTTTCGCCACGCACTTGCGGCATTTGTGCCTCTTCAGGAGGGTGAAAAATCTGCGAAAATCTCAACTACTGTCGCTGACCCAGACCGCAATGCGGCAAACCTCAAGGCGACCGCCTATTTTCTCGGATGTGATGCTGTCGGCCTGTCGCGCTGCCCGGACTGGTGCTATTATTCCCACGATCCAACGGGGGCGGAACTTACCCCTTATCATGCCAACGCAATTTCAATCGTGATCGATCAGGGCCATGAAACCATGGAAGGTGCAAGCGGCGATGACTGGATTGCCTGCGCCCAGTCCATGCGTGCCTATTTGCGGTTTTCCTTGCTCGGCGGTGTTCTCGCACAACAAATCCGCAACCTCGGCTATAGCGCGAAAGTACACACCGTGATGGGCAGTGATGTGGTGCAACCGCCGCTGACCCTACTGGCGGGTTTGGGCGAGATAAGCCGCATTGGTGATGTAGTCCTAAACCCGTTTCTGGGACCACGATTGAAATCCGGCACTGTGACAACCAACATGCCGATGACGCCGGACAAGCCGATTGATTTTGGCCTGCAAAAGTTTTGCGACTCTTGCAACAAATGCGCCCGTGAATGCCCCTCCGGCGCGATTACCGCAGGGCCAAAACGGATGTTCAATGGCTATGAGCTGTGGAAACCAGACAGCCAGAAATGCACCACCTACCGGATTACCAATGAAGGTGGCGCGATGTGTGGGCGCTGCATGAAAACCTGCCCTTGGAATCTGGAAGGACTGTTCAAGGAAGCGCCTTTTCGCTGGGCTGGCATGCATTTCCCTGGGGCGGCAAAGTGGTTAACCAGGCTGGATGACAAGGTTGGGAATGGTCGGATCAACCCGCAAAAGAAATGGTGGTGGGATCTGGAAATGTTGGATGACGGGGCCTATAAAGCACCGCAACACCCGGTAAATAAACGTGAATTACAAGTTGATCTAGAACTACAATTTGAAGATCAAACCCTTGCGGCCTATACTGCAAACCTGCTGCCCCCGCCCTATCCCTGGCCCTACCCCATGGACCGAGAGGCAGCGATTAAGGCTTATCAACAGCTTGTGAGTGCGGCACAGTACAAACGGCGCCGCGCAGCGGGCAAGCCGTTGGAGCACAGCTATCACATTGACGCCGCGCAGGTCGCCCCAGTGATGCAACTGGTGCTGAACAAGGTGGAACACTTGACAGGGCATGTGACGCAATACACTCTCACCCATCCCCAAGGTGCTGATCTGCCTGCCTTCACTGCGGGGGGGCACCTTGATGTTGTGGTCGCACCGGAATTCTTGCGCCAATATTCGCTGTGTTCTGATCCCGCAGATCGCAGCCAATACCAAATTGCCGTGCTGCGCGAACCTGCGGGGCGTGGTGGTTCCGCGCTAATGCACAGTATTTTCGAGGTCGGCCGCCGGGTGTTTGTGTCCGAACCGATTAACCATTTTCCGCTACAAGAAGCCGCCTCCAAAACCTACTTGATGGGCGGCGGTATTGGCGTGACGCCGATGATCGCCATGGCACATCGTCTGGCGGCCCTCGGCAAGGAATTCGAGCTGCATTATTCCTGCTCAAAACAAGAAGAAGCAGCATTTCAGGGCCTTTTGCAAAACGTTAGGTGGGCCAGTCATGTATCATTGCATATCTCGGATCAGGACAGTCGGGCAGTTCTTGCGGAAATAATGAAGTATCAACCGGATGCCCATGTTTTTACCTGTGGGCCCGATACATTTATGCAAGCGGTGATGGATACCGCCAAGGCCAATGGGTTCCCCGAGAACGCGCGCCATATAGAATATTTCGATGTGCCGGAACTGCCGGGATACCAGAACTCAGAGTTCACCCTGAGATTGGCAAAATCCGGGCGGGAATTATTGATTCCGGCGGATCAATCAGCGACCGATGTTCTGGCCGCAGCTGGGGTTCAGGTGGACGTCAAATGTTCCAACGGTATTTGCGGAATCTGCAAATGCACCCTTGTCTCGGGAGAGGTAGAGCATCGCGATTTTGTTCTTTCAAACAAGCAACGAGAGAGCACAATAATCCTGTGCCAGTCGCGGGCGGCAAAGGCGGGGGGCATTGTCGAAATCGACTTATGATCCCGCGAGATCGCCTAAGTCCAGTTTGGCACCCCCTGCCCCGGCAGGCTGTGTAAAGCCTGCATCGGCAAATCGTAGGCCAGAGAGTTTGCATCGCAAAAACCGATGATGTGGGCATCATCCATCAGGATGAAATCCAGAATCGACGCCAGAAAATCCGAATCACCGGCCCGTGTCTTTAGATCATCCACCGAGGCCCCGCTGGCACCCAAAAATACTCCGCGCAGGTCGTCATTTCCGATCAACCAGCCGAGTGCTTGCAAGCCAATGACTTCTGCCTGGTCCTGTTTCATGAGTTATCCACAATAAATCTCAAATTTGCTATGTTCTCGAAAGGTTTCATTAACACATTTGCGTTTATCTGAAAGGGTTCATTAACCACGATGACGCGCCAGCAGTGTATCCGGAGTGTGTAAATGCCAGGTAAAATTCTTATTATTGATCCAATCATAACCAATCGGGTGGTGCTGAAGGCTCAGTTGATGGCAGATTATTTTTCCGTCGAAGTGGCTGCGGATCTACCCGATGCCCGCAAAAAGATGGGAAAAACCCTGCCCGATATTCTGCTGTTGAATTACGATGTTGAGGAGGCAATCGGTTTCACCTCCATCAAGGCAATCCGCACAGATTCGCGCCTGTCACATTTGCCAATGGTCCTGTTGTGCCGCAATATCGAGGATTCATTTTGGGCCAACGGTTTTCGCCTAGGGGTCGAAGAGATATTACCCACAATTCCAGATGGGAATTTACTGTCTGTGCGTCTGGCACAAATGGTGCGGCGCAAGGAAATTGTCGAGGATCAGCGCACCCGCCAGCGCACCTATGCGGATATGGGGTTTGCCGAGGACAAGATTTGTTTTCCACCGCAATTCTCGCCTACCCTACGAATTGATTGCTCGCAAGCGCTGCGGGTGATGACGCGCGCCAGTACAGGGAGTTTCAAAACCCTGTTGAAAAGCAACTTCCCCGAGATCTCCGTCACCAATAAGCACCCCGAGAACGCTATCGTTCAGGTTATCGACGAAGCCCAGATGGGGCGCCAGCAGGCGTTCCAGTACCTGTGTGACGTGCAACAGCAGCGCAGCCAGAACAAGGGCGCGCCCAAACTGTTATATGTGGCGAATACCGCTATACTGGAAGATAATCGTCGCGCATTGGAACTCGGGGCAGATGACTATATTGTCGCCTCTTTCAGTGATGCAGAGCTGGCCAGCAGAATACGCCGTTTGGCGTGGATGCACCAGTTGGAGGTCGAGGCAGAACGCATGGTGGGTGATCGGCTGCGATTGGCAATGCTGGATTCAATGACCGGGCTGTATAATCGCCGGTATGCCTTGCAATATCTTGAAAACCTGTCAAAAATACGCGGCGCTTCTTCGCGTTCCATTACTGTTATGATGCTCGATTTGGACAATTTCAAAACCGTCAATGATACTTTCGGCCACCAAACGGGGGACGCTGTCATTATCGAGGCCGCCAACCGGTTAAAGCGCAACCTGCGCTCTGTTGATCTGGTAGCGCGGGTTGGTGGCGAAGAATTTCTGGTGGTGCTCAGCGACACCCCGATGCAACAAGCCTGCACTATCGCTAAACGCATGTGCTCACAGATCAATGAGCGGGCGTTTCAGCCTGATAAAATGCACCAGCCCTTTGATGTCTCCATCAGCATCGGCGTCGCCTTCGCCAAGAAAAACCAGTTTACACCAGCGGAACTGATCCACCATGCGGATCGCGCATTGTATCGCTCCAAAGGGCTAGGGCGCAATCGGGTGACCGTATTGCCGATCGCAGCCTAAGGCTTTTGGCGGTCTGGGCGGTGTTTGTCCCGCTTCATCCTGACACCTTTGTTAAACCGCTCGACAAAACGGGTTCTTTCCGCGTGACTTAAGCCAGCCAATGCCTTGACCAATTCACCATGAAATCCAGCCATTACACTCGACAGATTGTCCCGCTGTGCCGTCATCGCCGCCAGCACGGCTGTCTGATCAAAAGTTTCCGCCCCGATAGCCTCCAGAATGTCGGTTTGATCCTTATGCAGGTCTTTGATCACTTTCAAATGCCCCAAAAAACCCTGATTTGAATCACGGCGAAACTCGCGACGTTGCTCATGGGTCATTGCCGAAAGATACCCGCGCACCCCAAGGGGCGGCTGCGCATCGCGTTTGCCGCGATAGTTCCCGCCAAAGATGGCGCCAACAATCAACCCGACAATAATCAGGTTAAACGCTAGCGACACGATCAACATCAGCTTTGCGCGTGGGCGTTCTTGGGGTTTAGGGAACTCGGCCATGTTCAGATCTCCGTTAACATATCTTGTAACCCGTATGGATCACCATAATCCAGCTCAGCGAACGTGGCTTGCGGGATCAGGCCAGCACTAAGATCGCTGACGGTCTGGGGGGTAACAAAGCCGAACCACAACCCGGCACAGGCGCTGACGGTTAAGGCAGAAACACCCCGCCAACCGCCCAGAGTATCAACAATACCGGCCCAGAAACCGGCGGCGGGCAGTGGAGCGGGTTCCAGAAACCCGTTCTGAACCACAGAAGCGTCCTGCAAAATCCTGTGCATTAGCGCAGCATCCGGCAAAGGCTGCGCCTCTTTGGCTGCCGTAAAGAAGTTTTCCAGTTTTTCGTCTGAACGGGTCATCAATCCAATCCTAACTCGTTTTTCTTTTCCAGCAACAGGGATTTCAACGCCCGCCGCCCGCGCGACAGCAGGCTTTCCACCGCCTCGACGCTAGTCTCCATCACTTCGGCCACTTCGGGGTTCGACATTTCTTGTAAATGGCGCAATTGCAAAGCCTTTTGCTGGCGTTCCGGCAACTGCTCCAATGCAGTATGTAAAGCAGCCGCACGATCCGAGGCAATCATAACGCCCTCTACCGAGGGGCTTTCATCTTGCGGTTCTGGCAGGTTTTCCAGATCATCCACCGGGCGACGTCGCAGCCGGTCGATACATAGGTTATGTACCACCCGATACAGCCAAGTCGAGACTTTCGCCTCCCCTTGCCGCCAATTCGGGGCTTGCTTCCACAGCCGCATCAAAGCCTCTTGTGCCACATCTTCAGCCTCGGCCCGATCGCGCAGCAAGCGCATCGCAAGCGCCAGAACCCGTGGCGTATGACGATAGGCCAGCGTCGCTGCCGCCTGCCCGTCGCCATTGGCAAACAGGATCATCAGCGCATCATCGCTAATACTCGCTGAACTATCAAACGCCATCATACCCCTAGCATTCATCATCAGGGTGCCGGTGGCAACCGCCTCCGGCACCCCGAAATCACCGCCTAATTATGCTTACGAAACATCCGATGCCCCGCCTTGGCTTCGGCTTTGGAAATCCGGTTGTCCTTGTCTGCATCCAGATGCTCCATAATCCGGTCTATGAATTTTCCGGTCATCTCCGCCTTGGAAATTTTACCGTCACCATCGTCATCCATCCGCTCCATAAAGCGCCTTGGGCCGTACGCGTGGTTCATACCGCCTTTGTTACGGCCATATTTGCCAGCATGTTTAGCCCGCATTTCCTGGCGTTTCTCCAGTGCAGCCGCCAGTTCCTGTTGCGAGATCGAGCCGTTTTTATCGGTATCCATGTGCTCGAATATCATTTGGGATGGTATACCCTTTTCCATACGAGAGGATCGGTGGGCTTTAAGTTCCGCAGCACTCAACGCTCCGTCTTTATCGGCGTCCCTTGCATCAAACCATTTTTCACGCTCGGCTTTCATCTCGTCCAGCGTCAGATAGCCATCACCGTTCGTGTCTACAGCGTCAAAATCCAGCCCACGGTATTTGCTCGGACTGGCAGAAACAGCGGTGGCCCCAATCAGACCCACGATGATCGCGGTTGCGAGGGTGGTTTTGGTTGAATTTCTCATCTTGTGCTCCTTGTGTAAAGACAGGCATTTGCGCCGTTGTCCCTAATAATACGGGGGGTGGCAGAATTTCCGTCGCAGAAAATTTCATCTACCAAAAAATTCCTTTGCGACATCCGGACGCAAGACACTTTGCGCAGGTTTCTTTTTACCGAATCTGTAATAGGTAAACCCCATGATCAAAGACAACACCATTGCCCCGCTGCTTGAAGCGGATGAACGCCCGGTAAAGCCTGCACTTATTCGTGGTTGGAAAATGCTGTGTCCGCAATGCGGCACCGGCCCGATGATGGACGGTTTTCTAAAGGTTCGCGACACCTGCGAGGTTTGCGGCGAAGAATTGCATCACCAGCGCGCCGATGACGGTCCCGCTTATGTGACGATTCTGATCAGCGGCCATATTCTGGCCCCTTTGATGCTGATTGTCTTTGAAACTTATCGCCCTGACCCGCTGTTACTGGTGGTTGGATTCTCAATCGCTTTTGTCGCTATGGCGCTTTATATGCTGCCGCGTATCAAAGGCGCATTTGTCGGATTGCAATGGGCCAAACGGATGCACGGCTTTGTGAAAACAAAAAGCGACGCAAATGCGGCTGCGGAATAGCTGGACAATTCCACTTCTTCACGTCTTTATGTGATCAAACAACAGCTGGAAGTCAGTGCATTGATAGACAAAACCGCCATTCGCCATGCGGCGACCGTAGTCCTCCTTCGTGACACTTATGATGGGCCAATGGTCCTGATGGGCCAACGCGGCACCAAAGCCGCGTTTATGCCGGACAAGTTTGTGTTCCCCGGTGGTGCGCTGGATGCCGAGGATTCAGAGGTCGAGCTTACCGCCTTGCCCGATCCTGCAACGCTCGAACGGCTGGCAAACCGTTCCGCGCCCGAACTGGTCAAACCACTGTTATTGGCGGCAATTCGCGAGATGTGGGAAGAAACCGGCCATGCTCTGGCACAAGTGAACGCCCAAGCAACACCCCATGCACAAGAACAACCCGAAGGCTGGAAGGATTTCTTTAACCGTGGTTGGATACCCGATGCCAGCGGTCTGCAGTTTATTTTTCGCGCGATCACTCCTCCGGGCCGCCCGCGGCGTTTTGATGCGCGCTTCTTTCTGGGTTCGGCGGATATAATTGCCGGGGATCCGGATGATTTTTCCAACGCGTCTGACGAGTTGGCACATTTGCAATGGATTCCTCTGGAAAAAACCCGCGAGTTTGATTTGCCCTTTGTCACAGAGGTGGTTCTGGCCGAAGTACAATCGCGATTGTCCAACCCGGAAAAATCACACCCGGTGCCTTTCTTTACCCACGAAGGCGGTCGCTCGGAGTTTCACCGCTTGTAGCGGCTAGGCCTCTTGCATAAGTCCAATTTCTGCTCCAATAAGTCCAGGTACCCATTTTCTGGGATGGATTTTCTATGCTCAGCCAAAACACGTTCTTTCTTGATCCCGAATTCAAGGGATCGCTGCAAAGCCAAATTCGCCAGATCGTGACCTCCGCCATTTTGTCGCGTCGGTTGGTGCCCGGTGAGCGCCTGCCCTCCTCGCGCAAACTGGCCGAGCATCTGAATATTTCGCGCATCACCGTGACCCTGTCGTATCAGGAACTGGTGGCGGATGGGTATCTTTCGACCCGTGCACGCTCAGGGTATTTTGTATCCAACACGGCCCCCATATCCAATCTTGGTGCTGGAACGGCGCAACCCATGCGAGATTCCGTGGATTGGGGTTCATTGTTACAGAGCAATTATTCTGGAGAATTAACCGCCAACCCGACTGCGAATTGGCGCAGCTATCCCTTTCCTTTCATCTATGGGCAGGCGGATCCGGATCTGTTCAACCACTCCAATTGGCGGCTCTGTGCGCATCAGGCCTTGGGCAAAAAGGAATTTGACAGCCTGACTTCGGATTATGGCACCCGAGACGACGCGCTATTGGTCGATTTCATCACCCGCCACACCCTGCCGCAACGCGGGATTATCGCCCGGCCAGAGCAGGTATTGATCACCATCGGTGCGCAGAATGCTCTGTGGATAGTGGCGCAACTGCTATTGCAGCAAGATCGCAGCGCTGCTTTTGAAAATCCCGGCTACCAGGGCGTGCGGCAAATCCTGCAGCAGGTTGGCTGTAAGCGAATGCCGGTCGGGGTTGGCGATGACGGAATGAATCCGGCGGATATTCCCGCAGGCGTGGACGTGGTTTTTACCACCCCCAGCCACCACGCGCCAACCACGGCCACAATGTCAATGAAACACCGTCGGGCCTTGCTTGAACGGGCGGAGCGCGACGGTTTTCTGGTGGTCGAGGATGATTACGAATTCGAGATGAGCTTTCTCAAGCCACCGCAGCCGGCGCTCAAGTCTCTCGATACAGGTGGCAGGGTGATTTATGTTGGCAGTTTTTCCAAATCGCTATTTCCGGGCCTGCGTCTGGGGTACCTGGTGGGATCGGAACCCCTTATCCGCCACGCGCGCGCCCTGCGCAGCACCGTATTCCGCCACCCGCCGGGGCACATTCAGCGCACCACCGCGAATTTTCTGGCACTTGGCCATTACAATTCCCACATCCAACGGATGAAAACCGCCTTCCAGCAACGCCGCCAGATCATGGCCGAGGCGCTGGAAAAAGAACGGCTGGAAATTGCCGGCAGTGCCAGCTTTGGCGGTTCCAGTTTCTGGATGAAAGCACCCGCCCATATTGACACCGGTATTTTGGCGACCGATCTGCGGGAAAAGGGAGTATTGATCGAGGCTGGCGCACATTTTTTTGAGGGGGAGAACAAGCCGCAAAATTTTTACCGGCTGTCATACGCCTCAATCAAGCCAGAGCATATTGTAGAAGGGGTACGATTAATCAGCGCTGCGATTAAAGAGTATCAATGCGCGCCGCGCAGGGAAATTTAGAGGGCAAAGAAAACGGCGCCTTTGAAGGCACCGGAATTTCGCCAATGGACGCAAGGTCTATGAAATAGGACAATAATCAATGTCATTCCTGACTGAACGAGAAATAACATGCCCAGCTAACCTGTTGGCATTGGCGAAAACCGGCACCCCGCCCAAAGTGGTCATTGCGCGGGCCGGGGCGAAATTGCCGATGGCGGCGGCCAAGCAGGCGGTTGAAGCCGGAATTATGGAGCCGGTTTTTGTGGGTGAGACGGATTTAATTGATTCGGAAGCCGAGGCGTTGGCTTGGGATATTTCCAGATTTCAGGTGGTGTCGGCTGTTGGTGAAGCCGATGCAGCACAAAAGGCGGCGGCGATTTGCGGCGCGGGGGATGGTGATATTCTGATGAAAGGACACCTGCACACAGATGTGTTCATGAAGTCTGTTTTGACCCGCGAGAACAGCTTGCGCACAGATAATCGGTTAGTGCATTTGTTTCTGATGACGGCGGCGGGCAGCGATCAACCATTGGTTCTGAGCGACTGCGCCGTGAATATTTCCCCCGATATGGC
Source organism: Paracoccaceae bacterium (assembly GCA_019090795.1). Taxonomy (GTDB): domain Bacteria; phylum Pseudomonadota; class Alphaproteobacteria; order Rhodobacterales; family Rhodobacteraceae; genus Amylibacter. The sequence goes on from JAHRVG010000126.1 coordinate 16,317, forward strand.
AACAAAACAGGCCGCTTTGCGCTATTGCGTCGAAATGTTGCAGATGATCGGCGAGGCCCGCCCAAAGGTTGCCATTTTGTCGGCAACTGAAAGCGCAATCCCATCAATGCCGTCATCAATGGAGGCGGCAGATCTGGCGGCCTGGGCCGCTGAGGCGGTGGCGGGGGCAGATGTTTCCGGACCTTTGGCGCTTGATCTTATCTTGAGCAAGGAGTCTGTGAAAATCAAGGGGTTAACTAATGATCCCGTTGCGGGTAAGGCTACAGGAATTATCGTTCCAGACATCGTTTCAGGTAATGTCCTGTTCAAATCTCTGGTCTACCTTTCTGGCGCTTGTGCCGCCGGAATCGTGATGGGGGCCAAGGTGCCGGTATTGTTGTCCAGCCGCGCCGACCCCCCCGCAGCAAGGCTAGCTTCGGTCGCCCTAGCGGCAATCATGGCAAAATCAAGGAATTAGTCCATGACTTCGCTTATCAATTCAATTATACGAATGTGAATATAAGCAAGTAAATGGCGTCCCTGTGGCGCTCAGGGACAATCCGGAAAGCAAGCGACATATGACTGTGCATCAGCCTGTTGTGGATACCAATGCCAAGGTATCCGACGAAATCCGCAAAACCACCTGTTATATGTGCGCCTGCCGCTGCGGCATCAATGTGCACATGCAGGACGGTAAGGTGAAATATATCGAGGGCAACCGCGATCACCCAGTTAACAAGGGCGTGCTTTGCGCCAAGGGGTCGGCTGGTATCATGCAGCATTACTCCCCCGCGCGCCTGAAATCGCCTATGAAGCGGGTTGGCGAGCGTGGTTCTGGGGAGTTTGAGGAAATCAGCTGGGATGAGGCGTTTGATATTGCGGTTGGCTGGCTAAAGCCAGTACGTGAGGAAAACCCCGAGAAGCTAGCGTTTTTCACCGGTCGCGATCAGTCGCAAAGCATGACAAGTTGGTGGGCACAATCTTACGGCACGCCGAACTATGCCGCCCACGGTGGTTTTTGTTCCGTCAATATGGCCGCCGCTGGCATCTATACCATGGGCGGCGCTTTCTGGGAATTTGGCGCCCCCGACTGGGACCGCACCAAACTGTTCATGATTTTTGGCGTGGCCGAGGATCACGATAGCAACCCGATCAAGACCGGCCTGAGCAAGGTTAAAGCCAATGGTGGCAAAATCATCGGGGTGAACCCGATCCGCTCGGGTTATAATGCGATTGCTGATGAATGGGTTGGCATTACACCGGGCACCGACGGGTTGTTCATCCTGTCAATGATCCATGAATTGCTCAAAGCTGGCAAGGTCGATCTGGATTACCTGCAACGCTATACCAACCTGCCTTATCTGGTGAATACTGTCGAAGGTTCTGCGGATAACGGGTTGTTCTTGCGTGATGCGGAAGACAAACCACAGGTTCTGGACCGCGCAACCGGCAAGCCGGTTGCGTTCGATAAACCTGGCGTAAAGGCAGACATGGCGAAGGGTTACGAGGTTGACGGCGTTACCTATCGCCCAGCTTTCCTGCTGTTGGCCGAAAAATATTTGGACGATCAATATGCCCCGGAAATGGTGGCAGATCGCACAGGTATTTCAGCAGAGCGGATCAAGAAAATCGCCGCGCAACTGGCGCATACCGCGTTCGAGGAAGAGATCACTATTGATCAGCCCTGGACCGACTGGAAAGGCGAAAAACACACGAAAATGATCGGTCGTCCGGTGGCTTTTCACGCGATGCGCGGGATTTCGGCGCACTCGAACGGCTTCCAGACCTGCCGCGCGCTGCATGTGCTGCAAATTCTGCTGGGTTCTGTTGAATGCCCCGGTGGCTTTCGCTTTAAACCGCCTTATCCAAAACCGGTATCGGCACATCCCAAACCTCACATGGGCGTGACCAAGGGGGGGCCATTAAACGGGCCGCATCTGGGATTTGTGCGCGGTCCGGAAGATCTATTGTTGAAAGATGACGGTACACCTGCACGGATCGACAAGGCCTTCACCTGGGATAATCCGATGTCCAGCCACGGGCTGATGCATATGGTGATTTCTAACGCCCATGCCGGTGATCCCTATAAAATTGATGTTTTATTCATGTATATGGCCAATATGTCATGGAATTCGTCAATGAATACCACCGGCGTTATGGATATGTTGACGGACAAGGACGAGAATGGCGAATATGTCATTCCGAAAATTATATACTCCGATGCCTATTCATCGGAAATGGTGGCTTTCGCCGACCTGATCCTGCCGGACACCACTTATCTGGAACGACACGATTGTATTTCCCTGCTGGATCGCCCGATTAGTGAGGCTGAGGCCGTAGCCGACAGCATCCGCTGGCCGGTTGTTGAGCCTGACCGCGATGTTCGGGGCTTCCAAACCGCGCTGATCCAATTGGGAGTACGCCTTGGCCTGCCCGGCATGGTGAATGAGGACGGTTCAGCGATTTATGAAGATTACGCTGACTACATCCAGAACCATGAACGTCGCCCAGGCGTTGGGCCGCTGGCAGGTTTCCGCGGGGAAGACAAACAAGGCAAAGGTCGCGGCGCGCCGAACCCGAACCAGATTCAGGACTATATTGATAACGGCGGTTTCTGGACTGATCACATTCCTGAGGACGCGTTGTTCTTCAAACCGTGGAATGCTGCCTATCAGGATTGGGCGGTGGAGCGCGGTATTTTCGACTCCATTCAGCCCTATCTGTTTGATGTTTATAGCGAAGTAGTACAAAAGTTTCGCCTTGCAGCACAGGGCCACGGCCAACATCAACCTCCAGAGCATCTGCGCGAGCAGCTAGACACTGTAATGGACCCGCTGCCGATCTGGTATGAACCGTTTGAAGAAACACTCGTGGATAAGAATGAATATCCCATCCACGCGCTGACGCAGCGACCAATGGCAATGTACCACTCTTGGGGAACACAGAATGCTTGGTTGCGCCAAATTCACGGTACCAATCCGATGTATGTGTCCGGTGAAATCTGGGCGGAACACGGCTTTGCCGAGGGCGATTGGGCTTGGGTCACATCAACCCACGGCAAGATCAAGGTTCCGGTTGTGCGCATGGACGCGCTGAATGGTAAAACCATCTGGACATGGAATGCCATTGGTAAACGCAAAGGTGCTTGGGCATTGGACGAAAAAGCGCCAGAGGCCAACAAGGGCTTCTTGTTGAACCACTTGATCCATGAATTGCTGCCAGCCAAAGGCGACGGGATGCGTTGGGCGAACTCTGATCCGATAACGGGGCAAGCCGCATGGTTTGACCTGCGGGTCAAAATAGAACGGGCTGATGCGGGTGACGGAGTTTCGCAACCAAACCATCCGGCACAAAAATCACCCGTGGGCCAAGGCCCCAAAGACATTTCTTACGGGGAGGACTTCTAATGACCACTCTACCTGCCTCCACCGACAAAAAACTGGGTCTGGTGATTGATCTGGATATTTGTGTCGGTTGCCATGCCTGTGTGATTTCCTGCAAAGAATGGAACACCTCCAACTATGGTGCGCCGCTGTCGGATATGGATGCCTACGGGGAAAACCCAGTTGGCACATTTCTGAACCGTGTGCACACATTTGAGGTGAAATCGGCGGGATGTAATGCACAAACCGTACATTTCCCGAAGTCCTGCCTACACTGCGAAGATGCGCCCTGCGTCACGGTTTGCCCCACAGGGGCCAGTTACAAACGCAGCGAGGACGGCATTGTTCTGGTGAATGAAAGCGACTGTATCGGTTGCGGTTTATGCGCTTGGGCCTGCCCCTACGGTGCGCGTGAAATGGATGCCGCCGAGGGTGTGATGAAGAAATGCACCCTGTGTGTGGACCGGATTTACAACGAAAACATCCCGGAAATCGACCGCGAGCCATCCTGCGTACGTACCTGTCCCGCCAAGGCCCGCCATTTTGGCGATTTTGCCGATCCCGACAGCAATGTATCGGTTATGACCCGCGAGCGTGGCGGCATGGAGTTGATGCCGGAACTGATGACCAAACCGGTCAACCGTTACCTGCCACCCCGTCCCAAAGCCGATATTTCTGGCGAAATTGATATTCTGGCGCCGCTTCTGACACCAGTTCCTGAAAACAAGGGCGGCTTTATGGGCTGGCTCGACAAAGCACTGGAGGCAATCTGATGCATCCCGCACCTTCAGTAATTCTGTTTACTTCCCTCTCTGGCCTCGGGTTTGGTCTGTTGTTTTTTCTGGGGCTTGATATGCCCGCCGTATCGGGTTGGACAGCTTTTGCCTTTTTCTTTGTCGCCTATGCTCTGGCGGTTGGGGGGCTGTTGGCCTCGACCTTTCACCTCGGAAACCCCCAACGCGCCGTGAAGGCGTTCAAACAGTGGCGTTCCTCTTGGCTCAGCCGCGAGGGTGTGTTTGCAGTCTTGGCACTGCTTGTGATGGGACTTTACGCCGCCGCTCTGATCTTTCTGGATATGCGCCTGCCGTTGGTGGGAATGATTGGATCGGCTTTATCCGTAATTACAGTGATTTGCACAGCAATGATCTATGCGCAGATGAAAACCATCCCGCGGTGGAGTCAACCAATGACTCCCGTTTTGTATTTGCTGTACATGTTCGCCGGTGGTGCCTTGATGGCTGCGCAGATCCATTTGGCAACGGTGTTGCTGGCGATTTTGACCGTTGCGCAAATTTTGCATTGGCTGATCGGTGATAAAGCTTTCGCAAAGGCCGGTTCGACTATCGGAACGGCGACTGGGCTGGGAATCCTTGGTCAGGTTCGACTGTTGGAATCACCCCATTCCAGCACCAATTACCTGCTGCAGGAATTTGCATTTGAAGTGGGCCGCAAGCATGCCCTGAAGCTGAGAGTGATTGCCACCTTGTGCGTGGGCCTACTGCCTGTACTGATGTTGCTGATGACGCCTGCGGGGCATCTGGTCTCATTGGTTGCATTGGTGCTACACATGATCGGTCTATTCTCCGCCCGCTGGTTATTCTTTGCTGAAGCCGAGCATGTAGTTGGACTGTATTACGATAAGCACCGGGGCTGATACGCGTGACCTAAAACCAAAAAGCCGCGTCTGGAAACAGTTCCAGACGCGGCTTTTTTATTGTGTGGCTCTGCCTAGAAACGCAGGACGAGTGCGTATTTTTGGCGGCTGAACCTTAGATCGGCTTCCCTTGAAACGTCTCCAGTTAATTCTCACACATTTGGTACCTTAGGCACCGGTTTGACTTGGAGGGGAGCCGAAGCTCCTTGGTGTCGAGAATTGTTATCTTGTATTAGTCCTTTATTTTCTAGCTTGTATTCGCGAAACGACACCAATTATTCGCGAAATAAAACATCTATATATTTTGTATTTTTGACGTTTCGTGAAATGCAACACGGCAATTAGGCTGTGCACTTCACGAAGCGTCACATTAACACCGTCCGATTGCCTTAATAGCGCAGCACCTTTGTCATATTTTAACCTTAATCCAGCGACAATCATACACAAGCGTAAAAATACGTTGTTATCGCGAATCCCTAGCCAAAAAAACTGAACCATGAAAACCAGAATCAATCTCATTTTCTCCCAAAGGGATCGCGCCGTTCTTCATGCGCTTCCCGCAGTTTTGTGGCTGGCAAGCTGCCTTTATGCGGTTCTGACCCAGCTTCAGGCATTGCCTCCCGGTATCACCTCCGCCAGTCCGGTTTCGATCAAGAATGTTGCCGTGCTGGGAATGTGCTTTCTATTGATGTATCCGGTATATCGTTTGGGGTATCTAGCGCTGCGCCACCTGTTTCCGGATTGGCACCAGATCAAATACCTCGCCGTATTATCGCTCGCTTGTGTCGTCCTTGGCAGTATCGCCTTGGTTGCGACTTACCTGATGGTTGATGCGGCCAATGGCCCGCTGCAACAGGTGAACAGTCGCTGGTATTTGCTGAACCTGTTTGTCGGTATGTTCCTGATGCCGGTGTTCTTCTTCTTGATGCGCGGAACCGCTGTGGTACGCGAACAAATTTCGACTGTATCACGTATGGGTCCAATCAAAGGATTATTGCGCAAGGTGGGGCCCGGCGCCGGGCAAAAATTGGTACGCCTTCAAAGCGCGGACCACTATGTCGAAGTCCATACCGAGACCGGTGCAAAACTGTTATTGATGCGGTTGGGCGATGCAATGGAATTGCTAACCGGAAGCAACGGGCAACAGGTGCACCGCTCCCATTGGGTGAACCTTGAGGAAGTCAGCGGCGTAATCAAGAACAACCGAAAGATTTGGCTGCGAATGTCCGATGGTTCTGATGTTCCGGTGTCACGCAGCTTCTCTCCTGCCCTGCGAGAAGCAGGGGTTATTTAGAATTTTCCCTTGACCTGACGCGCAACACTTGGCCTTGTTGTTGAACATCGTCAGGGAGTAAAAAATGTATCAACCGGTCATTTCGGGAACCGGGGTTTTTACCCCGAATGAAACTATCACCAATGCAGAGCTGGTTGTTGCATTTAATGCCTATGTGGACTTGTTCAACGCTGAAAACAAAACAGCAATCAACGCCGGAGAAGTCGAAGCCAAAGCCCATTCCAGTGAAGCCTTCATCGTGGCCGCCAGTGGTATTCATCAACGCTATGTGATGGATAAGACCGGTATTCTGGACCCCAAGGTTATGCACCCCCTTTTGCGCCAGCGCAGCGATGAAGAGCCTGGGATCATGGCAGAAATGGCATTGGATGCATGCAACAAAGCGCTGGTGGATGCGGGTAAAACCGCGCAGGACGTGGATGTTGTGATTGTCGCGGCATCCAATCTGGAGCGGGCCTATCCCGCAGTGGCAATTGAGGTTCAGGATCTCTTGGGGATTGAGGGGTTTGGCTTTGATATGAATGTAGCCTGCTCCTCGGCTACTTTCGGCATTCAGGCCGCAGCCGATATGGTGAGGGCAGGATCTGCAAGGGCGGTTCTGGTGGTGAATCCTGAGATTTGTTCAGGGCATCTGGAGTGGCGGGACCGCGATTGTCATTTTATTTTTGGCGATGTTTGCACGGCAAGCCTGATTGAGCGCAAAGAAGCTGCCAAGCCCGAACATTTTGAAATTTTGTCTACTAAGTGCCTGACCAAGTTTTCCAATAACATTCGCAATAACAATGGCTTCCTGCGCCGCTCGCGCCCTGATGGGATGGCCGACAGGCGCGATATGCAGTTTATGCAAAACGGGCGGACGGTGTTTAAGCAGGTGTTGCCGATTGTGGCCAAGCATATGACCGGTCATTTGACAGAACAGGGGTTCAAGGCCTCAGATTTGCGGCGTATGTGGCTTCATCAAGCCAATAAGGCGATGAATGATTTCATCGGCAAAAAGGTTCTGGGGCGGGTGCCAGAGCCGGACGAGCAGCCAAATATCCTGCAAGATTACGCCAATACATCTTCGGCAGGGTCGATCATTGCGTTTTCCAAATATAGCGATGATTTTGAGACCGGTGATCTGGGGATTATCTGTTCATTCGGGGCGGGGTATTCCGTTGGGTCGGTTATTGTGAAACGTGCCTAAAGCACCAGAACCAACAGTAAAATACTGGCAATCACCAGCGCAATTCCAATTATTTCACGCGGTGTGCTGCGTTCTTTGAAGATGAAATAGGACGCCAGAAAGGTGAACACCAGTTCAACCTGGCCCAATGCCTTGACGTAGGCGGCGTTTTGCAAAGTGAAGGCAGTGAACCAACCCAGTGAGCCAAGCATTCCGGAAAGACCGACGAGCGATGTAACACGCCAGTTCCGCGCAACGCGGCTGATTTCGCCAGCTTCAAAAAAACGCAAATAGAGTGCCATCGAAAGGGTCTGGAACGTAGTAACGCACATCAGGGTAAACACCGCCCGCAGGAAAAAACCGGAATCGCCGAGGGCCAGCGAGGCCCCCCGATAGGCGATGCCGGAAAAGCCGAACAACGCCCCCGCCCCGAGACCAAAGGCCGAGGCGCGGTTGAAGATGCGTTGATGCCAACGCAGGCCATTCTCTTGCGGTGGATCTGCCAAAACAATAACGCCCACCAGTCCTACCAGAATGGCAAACAAGCCGTTGCTGGAGATACCTTCACCTAGGATCAACAGGCCGAACATTGCAGTCTGGATAACTTCGGTCTTTTTGAAGGTGATACCAACGGCAAAATTACGCTGCGCAAACAGGGCGACAACCAGCATGGTTGCAAGGATTTGCGATATTCCACCGCTGATGGCGTACAGCCAGAAACGGGAGGAAGGTATCGGAATAGAGGCACCAGATTGCGACAGATAAAATGCCAGCAAAGCCGCCGCCAAAGGAGCCGCGTAAAGGAAACGCGAGAAAGTCGCACCGGCAGTGGACAACCCCGTCGACTTGAGGTGCTTTTGCAGCATGAAGCGCAGGTTTTGGCTAAAGGCCGCCGCGATTGTGATGGGTATCCAGAGTTCCATAATTCCTTATTGCATACCGTAGTATACAAGTCGAGGCATTGCGCTTCTCAAACTTTGGGATCCGGATTTTCCGTATGCCCGTCCACCGCAATCACCTGACCGGACACAAGACGCGCGCCATCGCTACATAGGAATGTGGCCATTTCGGCGATGTCCCGAGCCGTCACAAAACTTCGCATTGAGGTGCCTGACGCATAACCATCATAAACCTTTTGCCGTGTGGTGCCTTTGGCAAGGGCTTCACGCTGTAAAACGCCCTCCATGCGGGGGCCCTCTACTGCGCCGGGGCAGATGGCGTTGGCGCGAATGCCAAAGGGGCCAAGTTCCATAGCCGCAGTTTTCATCAATCCAATGACCGCCCATTTGGCCGCCGCATAGGGCGCACGGCTGGGATAGCCAAATTGGCCCGCGGTTGAGGAAGTGAATACGATCGCACCGCTGCCTTGTTTTTTCATCATCGGCGCGGCAAATTTTGCGGCCAGGAATGCGCCTTCCAAGTTGACCGACACGCAGGTGCGCCAATCAGGCAGGGCCACATCTTCGATTAAAGCAGTAGGGCCTGCAATCCCGGCGTTGGCACAAAGGGCATCAAGCCCATCCCAACGTGTTTTGATATCCGAGAAAAGCATCGCCATGCCTTCCTCGTCTGCAGCACTGACTTCGCTACGCTGCCACTCTGGGGGAAGAGCATCAAGCGCTGCCGCGTCTATATCCGCCACCCAGATTTCCGCCCCTTTGGCGGCAAACTCTTCTGCCATGGCGCGCCCAATACCCGAAGCACCGGCGGTAATCAGCACCCGCTGGCCCGTCATATCAACGCCCTTGCCCGATAGCGCGCCCTGCCCCTTCGGGCATCGGCATATCGGCATGGTTGCGGGCAATTTCTGCCAGTTTCGCCTCAATATGGGGCGCGGGCGGACAGGATTGGCGGGTTTCCAGGCTGACATGCAACAACATATGTTCCCCCGTAGCCAACAAACGACCGTCAATATGGCGCATCCGGTGGAAGATGTGCATCTTTTTGCCCCCCCCCATCAAACATTGTGTGTCGATGGTGAATTCTGCCCCGGCGTGAACCTCGTCCAGATGGCGAATATGGGTTTCGGCCGTAAAATAGCTGCCGCCTGAGGCGATGTATTCACCGTCACAACCGATAATTTCCATAAAGCGATCAGTGGCATCGCCAAAGGCGTGCAAGTAGCGGGATTCGGTCATATGGCCATTGTAATCAATCCAGTCGAGAGGCACGTTCCGGTGCATTGTCCGCACCAACCCTTTTAAATCCGGCGCCGGGTCTGTGTCTTTGGCGGCACTGTCCACATTGTTCAGAATTGCCCCCGCACCCCAGTTTTGGGTTTTCAAACCGCGCAGGATCTTCACCAGATTTGTATCGCGAATACGTTCCAGCTCTCGGATGGAATACATACCGGATTGGGCATCGGACTGGTCCGCTATTTTTTTGACCAGCGCATCATCAAGTTCAGGCACATCCATCAGTTTGGTCCAGGGCCAAGCCAGCGCAGGGCCAAACTGGGCCATGAAATGGGCCATGCCCGCCTCGCCACCTGCAATACGGTAGGTTTCAAACAGGCCCATTTGCGCCCAACGCAGGCCAAAACCATAACGAATAATATCATCGATTTCTTCGGTCGTGGCGATGTCGTCTTTAATCAGCCAAAGGGCCTCGCGCCAGACCGCCTCTAGAAGGCGATCGGCCACATGGGCGTCGATTTCACGCCGCACGTGGATTGGCTTCAAGCCGACGGATTTGAGGATTTCCTTAGCCGCATTCAACGTGGTTTCACTGGTGGCGGGACTGGGCACCATTTCGATTACCGGCAGCAGATACACCGGGTTGAATGGATGACAAACCATGATTTGCGCAGCATTCTTGGCCCCTTGCGCCAATTGCGAGGGCTTGAAGCCCGATGTGGAGGAGCCAACAATGGCATTCGGAGCAACAGCGTTGATCGCAGCAAAAGTAGTGTGCTTGATATCGAGCCGCTCGGGCACCGATTCCTGAATATAGCTGGCACCGCTGACCGCCTCGGCAATGGTATCGTGATAGCTCAAACGCCCCTCGCGCGGCATCACCCGATCTGACAGGCTGGGCAAAGCATGGCGTGCATTGGCCAGAACTTCGTCGATTTTGCGCTTCACCTTGGGGTCAGGGTCAAAGACCCGCACGTCCCAACCGTTGAGTAAAAAACGAGCAGCCCAGCCGCCGCCGATCACCCCTCCGCCAATGATTGCTGCTGTTTTAGTCATGATCACTCTCTACCCCTCAAATTCGTTCCAATAGCCGTCAGGCATATAGCCGGGACAAAGATTGTAATTTGTCCCCCCGGATTTCCGGGTCTCTAGTGCAATTTTTTCGCAATAGGCGAAGTTCAGGTTCGATGGGACTGGCTGTCCGGTTTCAGGGTCAATCGGGCGCGGGGCCGGTGTGCAGGCGGCAAGAACAACTGCGACAAAGATGAGACGGATCATAATGGTGCCCTCTTGCTTAGCCCCAGATTTTCGCGCACCTTTTCAGGGCCAATCACAACCGCCCCCATACGCTCGATAATTTCACGCGCGCGCGCTACCAGTTGCGCATTGGTGGCGGGAATACCGCGATCCAGCATCAGGTTATCCTCCAGTCCGACACGCACATTGCCCCCCGCCAAAACCGAAGCGGCGACATAGGGCATTTGGCTGCGCCCCAACCCAAAGGCGGAAAATGTCCAGTCGTCGGGCACGTTATTAACCATCGCCATAAAGGTGTTCAGATCGTCGGGTGCCCCCCAAGGCACACCCATGCACAGTTGAACAAGTGCCGGGCCTGCCAGAACACCCTCTTTCACCAGCTCTTTGGCGAACCACAGATGGCCGGTATCAAAGGCTTCGATTTCCGGCTTTACGCCCGCGTCCGTCATCATTTGTCCCATGGCACGCAGCATGCCCGGAGTGTTGGTCATCACGTAATCGGCCTCGGCGAAATTCATCGTGCCACAATCCAGTGTGCAAATTTCAGGACGGCATTCCAAAATATGGGCAACGCGTTGTGCCGCACCGATCATATCCGTGCCCGCCTCGCGAACCGGAAACGGGTTTTCAGTATCGCCAAATACAATATCTCCGCCCATGCCTGCGGTCAGGTTCAACACCACATCGGTGTCGGCATCGCGCACCCGGTCCGTTAACTCACGGTAAAGTTTCAGATCCCGCGAAGGCACACCGGTTTCGGGGTCACGCACATGGCAATGCACCACTGCCGCGCCAGCCTTGGCGGCTGCAATCGCGCTGTCGGCGATCCTGTCTCTTATACACATCTGACGCTG
>JAHRVG010000127.1 GCA_019090795.1 Paracoccaceae bacterium
CAATTCGCGCCCATTTGCATTGATCCCAAACAAGTGTTTCACCTGAGAGGTGCCGATCAGCACAATTGCTGCGGTCATAAAACCGGAAATTACCGGATGGCTTAGGAAATTGGCGAGAAAACCGAGCCGGAACAACCCCATGGCGAGCAGGATCAAGCCGGACAGAAGTGCCAACACAATAGCAGCCGCTGCGTATTCGGCAGTGCCTTGCAAGGCAAGGCTGCCGACAACCCCCGCCGTCATGAGTGAAACCACCGCCACCGGCCCAACCGCAAGCGTGCGGCTGGTACCAAACAGGGCATAAGCTATCAGGGGTAGGATTGAGGCATAGAGACCCATTTCAGGGGGTAAGCCCGCCAACAATGCATAAGCTAGCGACTGCGGGATCAACATAACCGTCACAATAATGGCTGCGATCAGATCGTTGGAAAACGCATCCTTGTTATAGCCCTTGCCCCATTCAAGGATAGGAAAATAACGCTTTATCGCATTGGGTATCATAGCTGTTGTTTCGCTGTTAAATTCAACGGGGGCAATACCCCCGTTGATATATTACGTGCGCCCGGCAAACATAGAGCCAAGGTTTCGCATTGCCCCCATCAGGTTATTCCCGCCACCAGCAGGCCGCGGTTGCGTGCGCGTTGCCATCATGGACGAACGTGCGCCAGACAGGCAATAGGCCAATACCGGACCGGGCATTTCCTGAACAGCCGAGGCGAAATCATCGAGCTGTTGCTGCAAAAGCCCGCCAAAGCCAATGGGAATGTACTTTGCTTCCATTCCTGCCTTTTTAGCTGCCTTCTTAATCTCACGAAACGTAGGCTGGCCAGTGCTCTCATTGTCTGGGCGATTACAAATGACCGAGCGATAACCCCGATCCGCCAGCGCTTGCATGTCGATTGGCATCATTTGGCCACTGATTGACAGATCTGCCGAAACTTGTTTGATTCTCATTGCTTTCTTACCTTACATTAAACCGTTTACCGGCACCTTTAGCATTGTGTTTCCGTCACCGTCAGTTGGCAAATTGCCGCCGCGCATGTTTACCTGCAAGGACGGGATTATTAGTTTTGGAACAGCCAGTTGCGCATCTCGTTCGGTGCGGAACCTGACAAATTCTTCGCGGGTTTTGCCTTTGCCCACATGGATATTGTTCGCCTTTTCCTCGGCGACAGTGGTTTCCCACATAATGTCACGCCCGTTGGGCGCATAGTCATGACACATGAACAGGCGAGTCTCATCTGGCAGGGTCAGAACCTTCTGAATGGAATCGTACAACTCCCCCGCATCACCGCCGGGGAAATCAGCACGGGCAGAACCGCTATCAGGCATGAATAATGTATCGCCGGTAAAGGCCGCATCACCCATCACATGCACCATGCAAGCAGGCGTATGGCCCGGCGTGTGTATGGCGAAACATTCCATTTCGCCAACTTTGTAAGTGTCACCCTCGCGGAACAATTTGTCGAACTGGCTGCCGTCGCGCTGGAATTCTGTGCCTTCATTAAAGATTTTGCCAAAAACCTCCTGCACCACGGTAATTTTCTCGCCAATACCAATTTTTCCGCCCAGTTTTTGTTGAATATAAGGGGCAGCAGACAGATGATCCGCGTGGACATGGGTTTCGATCAACCATTCTAAGGTTAGGTTATTATCTTGGACAAAAGCAACGAGCGCATCTGCATGGTCATAGGTAATCTGCCCTGCTGCGTAATCAATATCCATCACAGAATCGATAATTGCGCAGGCGGTAGAGGCGGGATCTATTACCACATAACTGATGGTATTTGTCTGCTTGTCAAAGAAGGCTGTGACCTCTGGTTTCAGGTTTGTATTGATTGGATATGCCACTCTTTTTCTCCTTGATTGCTGGTAAACAGGTGGTTGAGTGCCAAAAACCCTTTGGGCGCGGCCGGTTAAGATCTCGCCCAAAGTGCTGCTATCTGAATTGGATATAAATCACCGGGAACAGGTCTTGATTCCAAAGATTGCGTACATCGGGCAAAAGCGGATGAAGGCCGTGCCCGCCATGATGATGCCAACGATGACAGCGCCATATTTGAATAGGTTACTGTCAAACAGGGCCATGCCTGATACGAATGGCAGGGCTATCAGAACAAGTCCGATGATGATTCTCAAAATGCGGTCGATGCCGCCAACATTGGATGACATTTCGGTTCCTCCTGTTAATGTCTGGAGGTTAAATAGCCTGTTGGGGTTCTAGCTTCAGTGACTTTGTCACCAAAGACGTTTTTTAAATCTTAAGCATCAGATTCGGCAAGGTTCCGGATGCTATTCCTGTCTAGCAAGGTAATTGTGCCCCGTGTTTGGGCCACCCAATCCCGGCGCTGGAATTCCTGCAATTGGCGTGAAACCACTTCGCGTGCGGTGCCCAGTTCGGCGGCCATTTGCTGATGGGTGGATTTCACCACGTCAGTGTCTCTGCTTAGGGTGATCAGCTTTTGCGCTAGTCGAATATCCATGCGTTGAAAGGCGATTTCCTCGATCACAAAAAACAGATCAGTGATGCGCTTGGAATAGGCGGAAAATACAAAACGGCGAAAGTCTTCGGATTTCGAGATCAGCTCGTCAAAAACCTTGCGCGGAATGGCAGCGGCCTGAACATCGGTTTCCGCGATGCCCTCGGCTGAGTACTCTTCATAGGCGAGCAGGCAGGCGGTTGTCATGACGCAGCTTTCGCCTGCATTCACCCGGTAGAGCACAATTTCCCGGCCGCTCTCTGACAGTTGCTGCACTCGAACTGTGCCTGTCAAAAGTAAAAGTAGATTTTCCGGTGTTTTTCCCGGCCCAAAAACTACCGTGCCTTCGGGAACAGAGAGCACTTGGCTCTGCTTTGTCAAAGTATCCCGCAGTGACTGAGGCAGGTTTGATAACCCCTCGAAACGATCAATCCAGTTGTTACGCATGAAAGATTTCCCACTGATGCACGGCAAATGCGGCTTTGGCAGCAATCTAGCGAAGTTCACGGTGCAAATACAGGCCTCATGCGGGCTTTGCGCTTTGGCCTTTGGCTGCTAGAAGGTTCGTAAATAAAACCAAGGGAGAGAACCAATGATGACATTGAACCGCCGCAAGGCATTGACGCTGATGGGGGGGGCCGCTGCTGCAACTGCTTTGGCAACGCCTGCACTATCAAAAAACAAAAAGATCACCGTTGGTGCGCTGCGCTTTACCAGCCATTCCGGCAGCTTTATCGCGCTGGAAAAAGGACTGTTTGCCGAAGCAGGGCTGGATGTAGAACTCAAGTTCTTCCAAGCGTCACAACCCATGGCCGTGGCGATTGCTTCGGGTGATGTAGATTACGCTGTGACCGCGATTTCTGGCGGCTTGATTTCCTTGGCGGACAAGGGCGCGATCAAAGTGATTGGCGGCGCATTGTCGGAAGAAGAGGGCATTGATGGTCAGAAAATACTGGCTTCTGATGCGGCTTTTCAGGCTGGGCTTACATCACCGGCCATGCTGGACGGCAAGACCTATGGCATGACAACTGCGGGGTCTTCTTTCCACTATATGGGATCGAAAGTCGCTGCCGCAGAGGGCGTGACAGTCAAATTCAAACCGCTGCAAAAAGTGGGAGCAATCATTGGCGCGTTGAAATCCGGCCAGATTGATGCGTGGTCGATTGTGCCTCATATCGCCAAACCGCTGGCGGGTTCCGGCAAGGTTCACATCATCGGTAGCGTGTCAGATTACCTGCCGAACTATCAGGTCACAACCGTGTTTACCTCAGCCAATAACGCCGCGAATGAACGGGGTATGACCTCTGATTTCCTCAAAGGCTTCTCAGGCGGTGTTGCGGAATATAACGCAGCGATGGTGGACAAGACCCAGGGCGATGAGGCGATGCAGGCGACTGTTGATCTGATCCATAAATATGTCTACGCAGATCGCCCGCGCGAAAAGGCGGCCAAGTCGATCATCAATGGATCTATGCGCTTGAACGCCGGTGCGGCACTGAACGTGGCGTCGGTTGAGGATCAGTTGAACTGGTTTAAATCCGAGGGTCTGGTGGGCGCTGACATCACGCTCGATACGCTGGTGGATGCCAGCTATGTCAAAACCATGTAAATAACTAACTCTCCGGGGCGGGCAGTCGCCCCGGAATTTAGGCTCTGACCCAAGGAGTGTCTGATTTGGACATCCAGCTTTCCAACATCAATCATTCCTATGATAAGTTCGAGGTGTTGCGCGACATTAACCTTGATATTCCGACGGGTAAAATTATCTGCATTGTCGGCCCATCCGGCTGTGGAAAATCAACCCTTTTGCGGCTGATCGGTGGTTTGGAACAACCCACCTCGGGGCAGGTGTTGCAGCTGGGGAATGCGCCTGCTGGGTGCCTGAACCCCCTGACCTATATTTTTCAGGACTTTGCTTTATTGCCGTGGCGAACGGTACAGGGCAATATTTCGCTGGTGCTAGAGGATCACGGGATCAGAGGTGCCGAGCTACAAAAGATTATTGACGATGTACTGGCGCGTACCAAGCTGACAGATTTCGCAAACGCCCTGCCCAAGCAGCTGTCTGGGGGTATGAAGCAACGGGTAGCCATTGCCCGTGCATTGGCGGTGAAACCTGCGGTAATGTTGATGGATGAACCGCTTTCCGCACTTGATAGCCAGACTCGGGAACTGCTGATGGATGATCTGGTGTCGCTGTGGTCGCGCACGCCATTTACCGCCGTTTACGTGACGCATAATCTGGCCGAAGCGGTGCGCCTTGGCCATTCCATTGTTGTTTTGTCACGCCGTCCCGGAGAAATTCGCGAAATTGTGAAGGTGGATAAACCACTGAGCGAACGAAAACACGGCGACACTGATCTGGAAGCACAACAGAAATACCTGTGGGATCTGATGCGCGATGAAGCCCGCGCCGCAGATGCGGAGTTGCTGAATGTCTGATCTGAAAAACACACGCCCCGTTAAATTTCGCGGTGGTGGCTTCGCGCCCACATCAAGGCGCTGGGTTGGTTTTGTTGTCTTTGCTGTGTTGATTGCATTGGCAGAAATCGGCACCCAAACCGGATTTATCACCGCACTGACCTTGCCAAAACCTTCGGATGTTTTGCAAACTTTCATCGACCTTTATAATTCTGGCCTGTTGTTCACCCACGCGGTGCCCAGCTTGACCCGCCTAGCCGTTGGCTCCGCTATGGGCATCAGCGTGGGTATTATGGTTGGCGTTATGATTGGCCTGTTCTCCTATGTTCGCGCTGGATTGGTTCCGCTTGTTGCGGCCATTTTTCCGATCCCCAAAATCGCCTTGTTGCCGCTGTTTGTTATTTGGTTCGGCATTGACGAGGGTTCAAAATACGCCCTGATCGCGCTGGGCACTTTCACCCCTACGGTCGTCGCCACCTACGGCGCGGTTGATAATGTGGATCGAACCCTGATCCGCATGGGTCAGAGCTTTGGCTTGTCGTGGATGTCGATCGTGCGCAAAATTGTGCTGCCCGGTGCCATGCCCGGTATTCTGTCGGGCCTGAGGATATCGCTGGCAATTGGTATTATCTTGCTGGTGGCCGCTGAAATGCTGGGGGCTGAGCACGGCATCGGGGCCTATATTCTTGAGGCGGGGTCGCTCTATGATCTGGAGCGTTTGTTTGCGGGGGTGGTAATGCTGTCAGTGCTTGGTGTTGTTGTCAGCATGGCGATTGGTGTGGTGGAGCGGCGGGTGTTGCGTTGGCGCAGCTAACCTGCCACTCCAAAAACGCCTGAGCCGTGACCTGAGTTGTAATTCTAGGGTTGGCCGGGTGATTGAGCGCTACTGCCTGAAAAAATTCCACTGTCTGATCTGCGGATTGCAATATTGGTGGTTGCCTGTTAAATTAAATAAACGCTTGTTCATTTAATGGAGTCTCGCATGTCGGATCATATCGCAATTCTTGGTGCAGCGCGCACCCCTATGGGCGGCCTTGGCGGCAGCCTGTTGGCCAAATCAAGCCCGGAGCTCGGCGGCACTGCTATCAGTGGTGCCTTGGCAGATGCAGGCATCAAGGCTGACGATGTTGATGAGTTGGTAATGGGCTGCGTTCTGGCGGCTGGCCTTGGTCAGGCACCGGCGCGCCAAGCAGGTTTTGCGGCTGGTTTGGGGAAGGATGTTCCCGCTACCACGCTCAACAAAATGTGTGGCTCTGGCATGCAAACGGTCATGACCGCCTGCGATCAGCTCAGCCTTGGGCGCGCCAATGTGATGGTTGCGGGCGGCATGGAAAGCATGTCCAACGCGCCTTATCTGTTACCAAAGATGCGCCAAGGTGCGCGGTTGGGGCATGGGCAGGTTATGGACCATATGTTTTTTGACGGGCTAGAAGACGCTTATGAAAAGGGTCGCCTGATGGGGACGTTTGCCGAGGATTGCGCCCAGTCTTACCAATTTACCCGTGAGGCGCAGGACGATTTTGCCCTGAAATCATTGAGCCGCGCATTGGCTGCGCAGGAATCGGGTGTTCTGGAGCGCGAGATATCGCCGGTTGTGGTGAAAACACGCAAGTCGGAAACCACGGTTTCCACCGATGAACAGCCTGCAAATGCCCGCCCTGAAAAAATACCGACTCTGAAACCTGCATTTGCAGCGGATGGAACTGTCACTGCCGCAAACGCATCATCTATTTCGGATGGTGCGGCGGCGCTGGTTTTGGCACCTGAAAGCGTTGCCAAACAAAAGGGCGCTGCGGTACGCGCGTTGATTAAAGGGTACAAAAGCTATGCTCAGGAACCCGCATTGTTCACAACCGCGCCTGTTTTCGCGGCGCGCAACCTGCTGGATCAACTGGGTTGGTCCGTTGATGATGTGGACTTGTGGGAGGTCAACGAAGCCTTCGCTGTTGTTCCCATGGCCTTTATGAGAGATTTGCAAATCGACCACGCCAAAGTGAACATTTATGGCGGAGCCTGCGCATTGGGCCATCCAATTGGCGCATCGGGCACCCGCATTCTGGTAACGCTGTTGAACGCGCTTGAACAGACGGGCGGCAAACGCGGTGTTGCTGCCATTTGTATTGGTGGCGGTGAAGCCACGGCCATGGCGATAGAATTGCCCTAGCCGCGCAACTTTCCAACAAGGTTTTCGATCCCTAGTCGTATGGAATCGACAAAGACTACGTAGGGATCGAGAACTAATGCCGCCGTGGGTACGGCCGAAACGATCATCGGTCGCATTACGTATAGCGCGACAAGCAGCGCCAAAATCAGCAGGGTGTAAGAGAATGACCTGCTAAATGACTTGGTGGCTGGCCTATCTTCGCCAGCTTCCATCCCTTCGCTGGTTCGCGCCTGTGCCTCCTCGCCTCGCAGTGTGGAATTGAGCTCTTCTACGTCAGGCAATAACTCCTTGCGAGAGGTCGCAGCCTCTTTTGATTCTGTTTCCGGGCGTGTGGAACGCTTGCTAGAATGCCGCTTGGTTGGCCTGCTCATGGATTGGGGGTTTTCAGGAGTGGCAGGAGCATCATTCTTGGTGTTCTTTGCCAACAAACCCTCTGCGTTGCGAACGCGCGCTTCACCCTTGTGAGAGCGAGGCCGCATCGCACCAAGTGCGGCGGCGGCAGGAACTGCAGAACCGGATTGATCCAACTCCGTTGCAATCTCTTCCGGAATAGCGTTCTCCAGATAATCCGAACTGAAGAACGAGAAGTTTACGGGCTCTTCTTCCGGCTCAATTTCAGAATCTTCCAACCCTTTGAAATCTTCAGGTAGATTCAGACCTGCTCCATCAGCACGGAATGCTTGGCGTGGGGGAAATTCTTCAAACTCGTCAACTTCCAGCTCTGGCGAATTGTCAAGCGGTTCGTCCTCCTTGGATAAATCACTATCAATTTCCAGTTCGGCCTCAGCGAAGATATCTTCTTTGAATTCCTCGGTCATTTCAGGCTGGTTTAAAACGTCTGCTTCAACGTCATCGCTACCCATCGCTGCCAGTACCGCCGCAATGTCTTCATCCTCCAGAATGGACGGTGAATCTTGCAACTCGGTGCCGTCCTCTACTGGTAAAACCGACGGGTATTCCGGATCGTTGTCCGGCTTTGATTCCACTGGTTGGTCTGCACCGATATCCCCCAATTCCAGCTGGCGACGTATGGCATCGAGATCGCTTAACGGGTCGAACCTTGCGGGTGCTTCAGAAACCGTTTCCGTTGGAATGTCCTCTTGTGCATCCTCAAAAGCTTCAGCTTCCTCTTCCACATCATCCGCAAGTGCATCGAGAAAGGCCGTCAGGTCGTCTGAATCGTCTGCGCTATGCAACTCGACTGGTGGAATTTCCTCGTCAACCGAATCCGGTTCGTCCAAATTAATTTCTTCTGTCGATATTGGTTTGGTTTGGGCCGAGGCGAATGCCGCTTCGCTACGCAGAACCTGCAACACGTCCTCGTCAACTTCTAAACCGCCCTCCGGCAACTCCATTGCAGGATCGTCGTCGAATTCATCGTCTTCGTCGTAGTCATCGCTTAGAATATTCTCAGCAGGGTCAACCTCTTGGAAAGGTTCCGGAGCAATGGATGGATCTTCGCTACTTCGTGCTGTGTGGAACTCAACATCCTGCACGCCGACCAAGTCTTCAAAGATATCTTCGCTCTCTTGGGTAAATTGTTCCTGAATATCATCTTCGGGGATTCCAGATACCTTTTTCACAACAGGTTTATCGGAAAGCATTTGAATCCGGTCTTGAAACCAGATGTGTTCACAGTTGGCGCACTGAACTTCTCGACCATTTTCAGGAATTGCTTGATCGTCTACTTCGTACTGCGCAACGCATTTTGGGCAAACCAAAAGCATAATAGCCTCGCTGATTTTTTGTGCCGCCCGCCCCCCGACGAATCAGCTTATGATACAGTTCTAGCTGTGCATGGCTTTCTTTCCAAGTATCTGTTCTATTTTGTAAAGATTGCTTATATTCAGGCCACAGGCAGAACCGAACCAAAGTGTTACAGGAGTTCAGGGTGATCGAGCTAAAAAACGCCGCATTTTCCTATGGTGGGCGGGATATTTTGATGGATATGAACCTGCGCCTTTCGCCAGGATCGTTTCATTTTCTAACCGGCCCATCGGGTTCCGGTAAGACGACCTTCATGCGGCTTTGCTATCAGGCCCTGCAACCCTCCAGTGGTTTGTTGCGAATTTTTGAACGGGACGTCAGGGCAATGGATCGCGATGACGTGGCCCGTATGCGTCGCCGCATCGGGGTTGTGCATCAAGATTGCCAATTTCTGAACCACCTAAATCTGGCCCAGAATGTTCTCTTGCCGCTGCAAGTGTCCGAGCGTGAAGACGAAATTGATGAAGAACAGTTGCTTGATTTGCTGGGCTGGGTTGGTTTGGCTGATCACAAGGATGCCATGCCTGCCGAGTTGTCAGGTGGTGAGCGGCAAAGGGCAGCATTGGCGCGGGCCATTATCATGTCTCCCGATCTGATTATTGCAGACGAACCAACGGGTAACGTGGATTGGGAAATGGCCCAAAGGTTGCTATCTTTGTTGATTGAGTTGAACAAAATGGGGAAAACAATCTTGCTTGCAACGCATGATCTGAACCTGATCCGGACGGCCAAGGCCGAAGTTTCGGCGCGGGTTTTGCGCATTCAGGACCAGCGGTTACACTTGGCGGGGGCAGATCTATGATGGGGGGCGTAATTGCATTTTTACAGGGCGACCGCCAAGCAGATCAGGTAGTTCCGCCCAGTGGTTTTACTGCACGCCTTACCAGCTTTACCGCTGGAGCGATGGCGTTTCTGACCGTTTTTGCGCTGGCGTTATCGCTGGCCACCGGCCGCTTGGCGGATCGCTGGAATGCGGAGCTGGCGCGCACTTCAACGGTTCGCATTTCCGCGCCAGAGGGCCAAATGGCGGCCCAGTCCGAGGCAGTTCTTAATGTTTTGCGCACCACGCCGGGCATTCAGACCGCACGTGTGATGAGCGATGCTGAACAGCGAAAGCTGCTGGAGCCGTGGTTTGGTCCTGACCTGCCGCTGGACAGTTTGCCAATTCCACGCCTGATTGAGGTGATCGAATCCAGTGGTGGCCCCGACATTGAAGGCCTGCGTCTGCGGTTATCCGCCGAGGCACCGGGCGCGGTACTGGATGACCATACCAGATGGCGGCGGCCACTGGTCACGGCTGCTACCCGTCTGCGGATGATGGGCTTGCTGTCGATTTTGCTAATTGCAGGTTCTACCGCGGCGATGATTACCCTCGCCGCCCAATCTGCCCTTGCGGCGAACGGGCAGGTTATATCAGTGCTGCGTCTGATTGGCGCGCGCGATGTGTACATTGCCCGCGCCTTTGTGCGTCGCTTTACCGTGCGTGCCTTTGTTGGGGCGCTCATCGGAACAATAGCCGCAATGGTGACCACATTCTTTTTGCCAGCAGCTGCCGAAGAAGGCGCCTTTCTGACAGGTTTGGGATTTCAGGGTATCCATTGGTTGCTGCCGGTGTTGATCCCGATTATGGCCGCAATCGTGGCATTTTGGGCAACCCGTATTGCCGCATTTCGTGTTTTAAAAAGGTTGATGTGATGGCTTACGCAATTCAATGGCTGCGCTCTTTGGTTTTCATTATTTTGATGTATTTGATGATGCCGCTTGTCGGCTTATTCTTTTTCCCCTTGGCGATTTTTGATCGTAAATGGGCGTACTATGTCATGCACCTTTATTGTCGATGGGTGCGCTGGTCTGCGCATTGGATCGTCGGCCTGAAATCGGAAATCCGTGGGGAGGTGCCAACGGGAGAGGTCATTGTGGCCTCTAAACACCAGAGCTTTTTTGACATCTTGATAATTTTCGGTGCGGTTCCGAAAGCCAGGTTTATCATGAAGGCACAGCTGATTTGGGCCCCTATTCTGGGCTATTATGCTTATCGCATTGGCTGTGTATTTGTGGATAGGGGCAAACGCGGACAGGCGATCAGGAAAATGGTTGCAGACGTGAAATCGGGCAAACAAGACCCCGGCCAGTTGGTTATTTTCCCGCAAGGCACCCGTGTCGCGGTGGGGGTCAAGAAGCCCTATAAAGTCGGCACGGCGATCCTCTACACGGAAACGGGCCAAGAGGTTGTTCCCGTTGCCACCAATGTGGGGGTGTTCTGGAAGCGCCACGGCTTTTATCGTAAACCGGGGCTGGCTGTAGTGGAGTTTTTGCCACCGATTAAGCCGGGCCTCTCAACCAAGGAGTTCATGGAGAAACTGGAAGATGTCATTGAAGCAGCCTCGGATAAACTGACGGAAAATTCATGACCATTGTCAAAACTATCGCAGATCTGGAAGCGCTTTACGGCACTCCGAAAGCGCCAAGTTTGCGTAAGGTATCGGACCACCTGACGCCGGAATACCGCAAGCTGATCGAAACCAGCCCATTTTGTGCGCTGGCAACTGTCGGGCCAGAGGGGGCCGACGCTTCGCCGCGTGGTGATCAGGGGCAGGTTGTGTTTGAATTGGACGCAAAAACCATCGCCATCCCTGACAGACGCGGCAATGATCGTATTGACAGCCTGCGCAATATCGTGCGCGATGGGCGGGTGGCGTTAATGTTCCTGACACCGGGTTCAACCATGGTTACGCGGATCAACGGGATGGGTGAGGTTTCCATCAATCCTGACCTGTTGAAACAGTTCCAAGTGAAAGGCAAACCGCCCCGTTCAGTGATCTTGATCCACATTGAGGAAATCTACTTTCAGTGCGCACGCGCTGTTATGCGGGCGGGGCTTTGGTCAGCAGAGAATTGGCCGGATATTGACGAGGTGCCAACAGCGGGGCAAATTCTTGCGGCGCAGACGAATGGGCAAGTTGGCGGCGCGAGTTATGATAAAGAATGGCCTGAAAGGGCGCAAAAGACGTTGTGGTGAAGGGGGTGTTAACCCAATGATTTGCTGCCCATATCCAGATATTTTTTGCGCCGCTGTCTGCGCAGTGTACTAGGCGTCTTGCCGGACAGCTCGACCAACAGTTTTCCGATCTCAGATTTCACGTTAGCAATCGTTTCTGGGCGAAAACGATGCGCACCGCCCACCGCCTCGGGAATCACTACATCGGCAATGCCAAGCTGCAACAAATCCTGCGCGGTCAGGCGCAAGGCTTCCGCCGCCTCGCGCATTTTACCTGAATCTTTCCACAAGATCGAAGCGCAGCCCTCAGGCGAAATCACCGAATAAACCGAATGTTCCAGCATTGCCAGCCTGTCTGCGGTTGCCAAGGCCACCGCACCGCCCGAGCCACCTTCGCCGATGATAACAGAAATCAGCGGCACACTCACTTGCAAGCATTTCTCGGTTGAGCGGGCAATTGCCTCGGATTGGCCCCGTTCTTCAGCGCCTTTGCCGGGGTAGGCCCCTGTGGTGTCGATCAGTGTGATGATCGGCAGGCCGAAACGGTCGGCCATGTCCATCAGGCGGATGGCTTTGCGGTATCCCTCAGGCCGGGCCATGCCGAAATTATGGTGCAGACGGGATTCGGTGTCTTTACCTTTTTCGTGACCAATCACCATTACGGGCTGACCCTCAAACCGTGCCAATCCGCCGAGGATTGCATGATCATCGCCAAAATTCCGATCACCTGCGAGGGGGGTATACTCGGTAAACATTTCGGCAATATAGTCGCTACAATGGGGCCGGTCCGGATGCCGCGCCACCTGACATTTGCGCCAAGGGGTAAGTGATTGATACATATCAACCAGCATATCCCCTGCTTTTTGATCCAGCGCTGCGGCCTCTTTCTCAACGTCCATCTCTTTGTTCTGCCGGGCCATTGCGCGCAATTCTTCGGCCTTGCCTTCAATTTCTGCCAAAGGCTTTTCAAACTCGAGATAGTTTTGCATGGGTGCCCCAGTTCGTCTCTATTTCTGATCTGTTATATGGTCCGTAATCAGGCCAATTGCAATATGTGCCGGACTATGGCCCCACGACCAGCCGTCGCCAGCGATCAAACACATCTGCCGGGGTGCCGCGCCCTGTCATAGTGTCATTGATCAGGTCTTTCACAAACATTGATTGTTTGTATGCCAGCCCGTTGGGATTGCTGCAGGGGGCCAAGGCGATTGCATCATACACACCGCGTGCGTTGGTGTGGATATAGGGATTGCTCCAAAGGGTGTTGCGCAGCTCGATTAAAAGGGAAATGTCGCACCCGCAATCAAAACGCCCCTGCGCTGCGATGCAATAATCGTGCCGCATACAAGCCGCATCAAGTGGATCAACCGGAGGCCGCGCATTGGCCAACCCGCGCGGATGATCAGGCCCGCACCAGTTTCCGTAGACGGGTAGGGGGATGTTCAAAGTTTGTTGAGCATCTGCAAAACCAAAGGTCATGAAAGCAAAACAAATCCCAAACAACATTCTGGCACAGTGCGTGATTATGACAACTCCTTGCATTCTTTTTCCTTCAAATGGCGGGAAATTCCGAACCCGAACGATAAGTAACAACAGTTGCTAGGCGCACCGTCGCCCTAACAGTAAAGAGACCGCGAAACCACAAGCCTTATACCGGAAATGACACTATTTAGATTGAACCGGATTGGGAAGTGGGCAATATGTCCGCCAAATAGCCGACCTGACAGGCCTGCGGCCTTGAGTATCAAGTGAATGTACAGCCTGATGTTTGTAACGATATCAATTAGGGAAGAACCATGACGGATGTACTCCTTGTCCTGAATGCGGGATCTTCCTCGATTAAATATGGATTGTATCCAGTTGCGGAGGGTCCGGCTGTCAAGCGTGGCCAGATTGATCGTATCGGCCAACGCCCAACCCACCGTTCGCAAGATGAAAGCACTGTTTTGCCGGTGATGGCGGATACCGGCCACGTTGCTGTGCTGCGCTGGCTGGGCAATCATTTGCAGAGCACCACACCGGGGTTGAACATCGTTGGCTCCGGTCATCGGGTGGTGCACGGTGGGCGGGATTATACCCGACCCATTCGCCTAACCCCCAAAGACATCACAGCGCTGGAGGGCTTGTCTTCTCTGGCGCCGGCGCACCAGCCACATAACCTTGCGGGTATCGCTGCGGCAGAGGCACTCTGGCCGGGTCTGCCACGGATCGCCTGTTTTGATACCGCCTTTCATCGCAGCCAGCCACGCCTGTCGCAGCTTTATGCGGTTCCGCGGGCTTTGACCGAAGAGGGTTTGCTGCGCTACGGTTTTCATGGCCTGTCATATGATTTTATCGCCAGCCAATTGCCCAAGGTTTTGGGTGCGCGCGCAAATGGGCGCGTTGTTGTGTTACACTTGGGGAACGGGGCCAGCATGTGCGCGATGAATAAGCGTCAAAGCGTGGCGACCTCTATGGGTTTTACTGCCCTTGACGGGTTGATGATGGGTCGGCGTTGCGGAGATATTGATCCCGGAGTGGTATTTTATCTTATGCGTGAAAAAGGCCTGACGCTGGATGAAACCGAAAACTTGCTGTCGGAAAAATCTGGCCTTTTGGGAACATCGGGGATCAGCAGTGATATGCGAGACCTGTTGGCCAGTGATGCGCCCGAAGCAGCCGAGGCCGTTGCGCTGTTTATTTATCGCGCCTGTGGTTTTCTGGGGTCGATGGCGGCGGCGCTGGGTGGCTTGGATGCAATTGTGTTCACCGGAGGTATTGGTGAACATGCGGCACCGGTGCGGGCGGGTATCCTCAATGGATCGGCGTGGCTGGGAACAACGCTGGATGCTGACGCGAATGCGGCACATGGAACCACTATTTCAACGGCGGATGCACGGGTTTCGGCCCACGTCATTGCCACAAATGAAGAGCGCGTGATCGCGACACATACACGGAAAGAGTTGGCATCGCCGTCATGCTGAGGCGCCAACTCCCCTAATTATGACGATCCCGAGTGGAGCCGAACCCCTAGCATGCCCATTGGAAAGGGAAACTCAAAGCCCTATCGAAGTCTCGACCCATCTGTTGCTGATCTTTGCGAAGAACCGGGCGTGGAACCCGTAACCCAATACAGATACGTCGATCCAAGTGGAAACCTGAAAGGCTACGGAAAACGAGTATTTGAATGCAGACTGTGAAACTTCCAAAATGAAATCACTCTCAAAAACCCTCCTTGCTGTGGTCTTTATTTCCGTAGCTTCAATCAGTTCGTACTTCTTTCTGGTGCAACACTTCACTAAACAAGAAGCTTTGCAAACGGAAAAGACAGCGGCATTTTTTGCGCGTACTATCGATGATGCACTGCGGCGGTTGGAGCACCTTCCATTTGTAATCTCGCAATATTCAGCTGTTGTAGATGCGCTGGTGGATAACGATGGCAAACAGATAAATTCGCTGCTCAAAAGCTTTGCTGATCGCGCCGTTGCCGACCATATTTTCTTGATGGATCTGAATGGTAAAACAATAGCGGCATCAAATTATGAAAGCTTGGACAGTTTTGTCGGAAACTACTATACATTCCGCCCCTATTTCAGTGATGCAATTATTGGTGAAACCGGTCGGTTTTATGCCATTGGAGCAACAACGGGAGAGCCGGGGTATTTTGTTTCAGCCCCGGTGTATGACCGTTTTGGAAATATTTTCGGTGTTATTGTGGTAAAAACCGGCCTCCAGTCACTCAATAATGCATGGCGGGAATCTGGCGTACAGATACTGGTCAGCAATATCGACACTGTTGTCGTGCTTGCCTCGGAACCCGACAACCAGTTCCAGACCTTGCGACCGCTTTCGACCCATGCACGGCTAAATCTAGAAAATGCCCAGCAGTTCGGAAATCAGCAATTGAGGCCGCTTGACTGGCAGGTTGGCGACAACGGGCAGGTAAAGTTGAACGGGAAAGAATATTTGCTGGCTCAGGTGCAAATTGAGCAAGAAGACTGGACTCTGCATCTGCTAACCAGCTTGTCGGGTATTCGTCAGCGGGCAACTTTGATGATTGCCGGAGTTTTGACGTTACTGTTTGGAGTTATCGTTGCGATCACCGGGTTTCGCTCGATACGCCTGAAACGGGCACTTGGAAAATCCAATACAGACCGAATACGTTTGACACAAGAAATCGAGGTGCGCAGGGCCGCGGAAACTGATCTCAAAGTTGCCCAAGACGAGTTGGAGCGTGCCAGTCGATTGGCAGCCCTCGGGCAATTGTCTGCGTCGATCACCCACGAGCTGGGGCAACCCATTTCAGCGATGCGCAACTATCTGACGGCGGAAGAAATTGTTACCGATGCAACACCCAATAGCCTCAATCCGCTGTTGTCCAGATTGGTGGATCGGATGCAGAACATAAATGACCAACTCCGGAGTTTTGCAACGTTGAGCGCTAGGGAAGCCAGCATTTTCGATTTGCGTCGTGCCAGCGATGCAGCGGTTGAGCTGGTCGCACATGGGGTGGCAGCGGCGAATATCGTATTGATCAAACGTTATACAGACCGACCGGTTAACGTGGTAGGGAACCAGCAACAGGTCGAGCAGGTTTTGATCAACTTGTTGCGAAATGCGATGGATGCGGTAACGACGCAAAACATGCGCGAGATCACGGTTACAGTTGATATTACAGACGACAAGGCTTTTGTGCGGGTTACTGACACCGGAGCTGGCCTTGAAGGGCGCACAATGGCAGATTTGGAGGAGCCATTCATGACAACAAAACCATCGGGACAAGGTATGGGGCTGGGTTTGGCGATTTCAGCGCAGATTGCAAAAGATATGAAAGGGCGCATAGAAGCACATGATACGCTCAAAGGCGGCGCAGAGTTTACCCTTTGGTTGCCGTCATCAGGAGATCAGCCATGAAAATTATTGTTGTCGACGATGACCACGAGATGCGCCAGTCACTGGAACATCTGCTCGGACGGGCGGACTGGGATGTTCATGCGTTTGGGGATGCCAGAGTCGCCTTGGCGAAGATTGCGGATCTGGAACCAGACGTGATTTTGTCAGATGTGCGAATGCCGGGGATGTCAGGGCTGGATCTGCTGGCGGCATTGGACAAAGATGGTGCACCACCACTGGTGTTGATTTCGGCGCATGGCGACATTTCGATGGCCGTGCAGGCTATGCGGGACGGTGCCTATTCATTTTTGGAAAAACCCTTCGATCCACGCCAGTTGTTGCGAGTGCTGCGCCATGCGGCAGAAACCTATCGTTTATTGTCGACCACCAAACGCTTGCGCGCACAGCTTAGCGCATTATCCGGGATTGATCGGGTATTGCTGGGGGCAAGCCACACGATGGCTGCGTTACGTGATGACGTTTTCGAAATCGCCGAGACAGACCATACGGTACTGATTCAAGGGGAAACCGGCACCGGAAAAGAGCTGATTGCCCGTGCGTTACATTCCATGGGGCATCGGCGAGATCAGGCCTATATTTCTGTGAATTGCGCAAATATCCCTGTGAAAACAGTGGAGAAGCAAATGTTCGGCACCGTTGATGGGCTGCTCGGGTTTTTTCGTAAAGCTGAAGGAGGTACATTATTCTTAGACGAAATCGCAGCTTTCTCACTTGAGGCGCAGGCTAAGTTGTTGCGTGTGCTGGAAACTGGCGAAATCACCCCGTCGGAATCAGATGAGGTTATTAAGACCGACGTCAGGGTCATTGCGGCCTCGAATGAACCCCTTGAGGCCAAAGTAAAAGAGGGCAGCTTTCGCTCGGATTTTCTGTATCGGCTGAACACATTTCAGATTGACTTACCTGCGCTGAAAACCCGTGGCGAAGACGTTATAATGATTTTTCAGCATTTTGCCGCGCAGGTTGCCGAAACTTATGAGATCGAGCCGCCGGAGTTAACCGCCAGCGATACTGCAATGCTGCTGTCTTATGAATGGCCTGGCAATGTGCGTGAACTGCGCCATGTGGCCGAACGCCGTGTTCTGGCTGCACGCCGTGGTGGTGGATCAGTTGCCGCCGCATTGCGGATCGAGGATACGGATCATGAAATCCCCGAAACCTTGCGCGAAGCCATCGCTACCTTTGAGCGTACGCTTATTTGCAAGTCGATCAAAACGCATGGTGGTAAAATGGATGCAGTTGCTGAGGCTTTGGGAATTGGGCGGCGCACGTTGAATGACAAGATCGTCAAACTGGGTATCGAAAAAGACGCGCTACTGATTAACTAGCCTGCCAATTTCCGCAGGGCGTTTTCTGCTGGGCTGGCGATTTTCTTCATAGGTGAGGCTTTTCGCCTGCTTTATATTTCCCGCATTCCGGCCCTGATCTTTGGGCTTATTTTCTGGGAGGAAACTATGAAGTTTTTCAAAACGGCGGCGGCGTCCGTCATTGCAATGTCACTATCCTTTACTGCTCCTGTGCAGGCCGAAGAGGCAAGTTACATTTTGGCTACGGCGTCAACGGGTGGCACATATTACCCTGTGGGTGTAGCACTTGCGACATTAGTCAAGGTTAAGCTGCAACCAAAGCAGTCTATTGGCATGGCTGCAATCAGCTCGGCCGGTTCGGGTGAAAATGTGCGCCTCCTGCGCGAAGGAGAAGCACAGTTTGGCATCATGCAGGGCCTGTATGGGTATTATGCCGCAACCGGCACCGGCCCGCTGGCTGAAGTTGGACCTCAGGAGAACCTGCGCTCAGTCACCATGTTGTGGCAAAATGTAGAGCAGTTTGTCGTGGCCTCTGATGTTGCCGATACCGGCACGGTGGCTGACCTTGCCGCCCTGAAGGGCGAGAGCATGGCGCTTGGTAAACAAAACTCGGGAACTATTGGTTCAAATGCGGCGTTGCTGTCTGGCCTTGGTATGGATATCAACACCGATTACACACTGGTGCATGGCGGCTATGGCCCTTCAGCCGAAGCGTTGCAAAACGGTCAGGTCAAAGGTGTGGGTATTCCAGCAGGCATCCCGACCGGCGCGATTAGTCAGCTTCTTGCGGCTGCGGGTGATGATGTAACCATGCTGAATTTTACCGCAGAACAAGCTGCTGCTGCTGATGGCGGACGCGGCTTGTGGACACCACTCACCATTCCGGCAGGTACATATCCCGGTCAGGATGCGGACGTTAATACAATTGCCCAACCAAACTTTTTGGCAACCAGCGCAGATATTTCCGAAGAGAATGTCTATCTGATCACCAAAACCATTTATGAAAACCTGCCATTTTTGCAGGCAATTCATCCGGCAACCAAAGCCATGATGATCGAGCGCGCAATTGCGGGCTTGCCTCTTCCGCTGCACCCGGGTGCAGTGCGTTACTACGCCGAAGTTGGCGTTGAAATCCCTGCCAATCTGATCGCCAACTGATCATTTTGGTCTACCTGATCCGGGTCTCTTCCCTCGGGTCAGGTAATTTTTCTTACAAAGGGGTATATGATGAGCGATTCAAAGCAACCATCCGAAGACGACACGGGCAGAACGGCCAAAGGTCGGGCTTCGACGATTCTAACGGCTTTTTTGGCCTTGTTTGCACTCGCGCATCTTTATGTTGCCCTTTTTCCGGTGATTTCCGAGTTTCAACGCAATGCAATCCATTTCGCCGGTTTTGCCTTTTTGGCTGCATTTTTCTACCCGCTTTTTGGAAATCGCTCCAAATCCCAAGCCCTGCTTTATTTTGATCTGACTTTCGGCGCACTGATTGCTGTTTCCGCAGTTTACCTGTCGTTAGCCGAAAATGCTATCTATGCGCGGGGTGTGAAACTGTCGCTTCTCGACTGGATTGCCATCGGAATATGTATTGTCGGAGCAATTGATCTGACGCGCCGCCTCACGGGGTGGGTGATTCCGACGTTGATCATTTTGGCAGTCAGCTATGTTGGATTTTGGGGGCAATTTGTGAGCGGCGTGTTCTCATTCCCCGGTCTTAGCTGGGAATCGGTCGCCTTTCGCTCGATCTTTGGTGATGATGCGATGTTTGGCACCATTGCCCGGATTTCCTCAACCTATGTCTTTTTATTCATTATCTTTGGTGCTTTTCTGCTGCGTTCCGGTGCCGGTGATTTCATCATTGATCTGGCCCGTGCGGTTGCGGGTAAAATGGTTGGCGGGCCGGGGCTGGTGGCGGTTATTTCGTCAGGCATGACCGGCACAATATCGGGTTCCGCCGTGGCCAACACCGCCTCAACCGGGGTTATTACGATTCCGCTGATGAAAAAGGCCGGGTACTCGTCAAAATTTGCGGCTGGTGTAGAAGCTGCATCCTCGACCGGGGGGCAAATTATGCCCCCGATTATGGGTGCCGGTGCCTTTGTTATGGCCAGTTTTACCCAGATATCGTACGAAACAATTGTTACCGTTGCGGCGCTTCCGGCCCTGCTCTACTTTCTTTCCGTTGCGTTTTTTGTGCGCATCGAGGCCAAGCGCCTGAATCTGCAACCCATGCCATCCAACGGACAAACTTTGGGGGCAGCGTTTCGCAAGGGCGGCGCGAGCTTTGTTCTGCCGATTGGCTTGCTCATCGGCCTGCTTGTGTCGGGCTTTACACCCACCTATGCGGCAGTGATCGGGATCATCGCGGTGATTGCCTCTAGTTGGTTAACACAAAAGCCGATGGGGCCACGGGCTGTTGTCGAGGCTCTGGCCCTAGGCACCAAGAACATGGTTTTGACCGCCGTGTTGCTTTGTGCGGTGGGCTTGGTGGTAAACGTAATTACCACTGCGGGAATCGGCAATACTTTCAGCCTGATGATCGCCAACTGGGCTGGTGGCAATATTCTGATTGCACTGGCTTTAGTGGCGCTGGCAAGCCTGATACTAGGTATGGGTCTGCCGGTGACGGCATCCTATATTGTGCTTGCAACTCTTTCCGCCCCGGCGCTGTCAGGGATGATCTCCGACCGGTTTGTGATTGACGCTCTGGTCAATGGCGGCCTGTCAGAATCTGCCAAAGCGGTCTTGATGCTCGGTGTGCCGGAATCTATGGAACTGCTTGCCGGAGATATAACCCGTTCACAAGCCGCGACCCTAATCGGTAGCCTACCGCTTGAAATTGCGGCTCCGTTGCGCGATCTGGTGGTCCCGACGGAAATCACACTCGCGGGTTTGTTGTCCGCGCATATGATTGTTTTCTGGCTTAGTCAGGACAGCAACGTAACGCCACCCGTAGCACTGGCATCATTTACGGCCGCCGCAATCGCCAAAGCCCCTGCAATGGGAACAGCCGTGGCCAGTTGGAAACTGGCAAAGGGGTTGTACATTATTCCGGTATTATTTGCATACACGCCACTTTTGTCAGGTGACTGGAACGCCATGCTAACCGTTTTCGGCTTTTCAGTGGTCGGCATTTACGGAATCGCGGCGGCCTTTCAAGGATGTATGGAAAAACCCTTCGGCGTCGCCATGAGAAAGATTTCGTTCATCGGTGGTGTGGCGTGTCTTTGGCCCTCAGATATTCGCATTCAGATCGTTGGCATAGTTGTGGTAATCGGGCTTCTTGTTCTGAATATTCTTGGGCATGGCGCGCGTGAGGTCATGGAACCCGAGGAGCACCCCAAATAATGCAAGACTGAGGGAGTTAACCTCCCGTGTCGCACGGTTGCCTTCAGAGTCATGCGCTGAGTAACAACTTCTTTTTGCAAAGTGCCTGCGACTGGCGGCTTACCACAATAGGTCGATTGCATCCGTGCTATGTAATACTCGCGGGTTTTGGTTGTCGTAACTTGTGATAAGCCGAGCTACCTAAAAAAGGCTAGTAAATGGTTGGCGCGCCTGTCAAACGTACGCATAATTTGTTGTTTTTAAAAGTGAAATGGTGATCCCGAGTGGATTCGAACCACTAACCTGCCCCTTAGGAGGGAACCGTTCATAGCGTTATTCCTTCTTTGATTTCAGTTTTTTAGGTGGTTGGGCAGTGTCCGCCTGTACATGTTTTGTACGAAAACGGGCTCTAACATCGGCCTCATCTGTCTCTGCGTGGGCATAAATGCGCATTGGCAAATTAGGGTCTGACCAGCGTCCCGCCTTGGCCGCCGTAACCGGATCGACCCCCTGCCTAACAACCAATTCAGTGAAGAACCCGTGCCGCCCTGCGGGGTGCGCTGATAAATATTGGATGCCTGCCCGTTTACAGATCGTCTTCCAACGTTTGTTGTATCCTGTAGGGCTGCCATAGCCAAAGACACGAGCGGCCATATATTTTCCCGTCTTACGGTTCTTGGGCCGCTTGGGCTTTAGCACGACCAGCTCGTCCATCATCTCGGGTGAAACCGTGATCCAGCTTTCGGGGTGGCCCTTTTGGGCCTTTAGACGAACCTTATTGTCTGCTGGTCTCAAATCATCCAGCTCCAAAGAAACCGCCTGATCGATCCGTGCTGCTGTTTCAAACATGAATCGCACGAGCGCCGCGTTGTAGGGGTCCGCAGATCGGCAAAATGCTTCGATCCACTCTTTGTCTGCTGGCGTGCGCTCGACACGGCTGAGCTTGCCGCGCAGCTTGTCCTGCGCAATCCGTTCGAACTTATCATAGGGTTTGACGCGGATCAGCGGTGTCCCGTCCAATTCATGGGCATTGTTGATTACGGCGCTAGCGGGCGTCACAATTTCACGCCACCATGTATCTGTTGAAGCCATTGGCTTCAACTTCCGTCCTAGGCTCTTTAACAACGCACCGGAAATTGCGCCTAGGGGGTGATCACCGATTTCCTGAACGAGAATGATCAGCTGCTTCGCCGCCTTCGGAGACGCGTTATAGATCATGATTGCGTCGGAAAAGGTATTCGTCGTCTCATCACCAACAACATGGCGGCGTATCTGCAATTCCGTCTCGCGGGTTATCCAGTCCCGTGCGCCTGCTTCTGTAGATGCCTTAGTGCTTCGCCGGTATGTGCTGGTGATCGGCCTGCCGTTATATTCGACCCGCCCTTTGACGTGGTAGTATTTGCCACGCTTGAAGATTTGGAGTGGCATGGCTGACCTTCCTCGAAGATTACGTCGATTTGCTTCGGCGTGATGAGCATGGTCCGCCCAAGGCGATAGAACGCACCAGTGTCGTTCGCTTTCTCTCGCAATGTCCGCTCGGAAATTTCAATCTCTTGCTCGGCCATGATCATAACCCACTGAGCGGGCGTTTTTCCGCGTCCTAGGATTTGTGAGCCATCTGCCTGCTCTGTCTCTGCCATGTTGATCATCCTTGTTCACTTTGGGTTGCATGGAAATACGCATGGAATCGCTTGTTCAGCACCATCTGACGTGTTTTGATGAATGGAAGCGTATATTGTCGTCATTTTGTGCGACTTTCGCTCAAACGGTAAGAAATGTCAATCGGAAACCGCAAATGACGAGAGAGCCATCAGATCTATTCGCTGCGATAGGACCGCGACTCGCGATCACTCGCAATGATATTGGCCTATCGCAAGCGGCGATGGCCGAAGCCTTGGGCGTCTCCCCACGGGCCTATCACAGCTATGAAAAAGGCAAGCGCGGCATACCGGTCGAGGCACTTGTCGCCATGATTGAGCGGTTCGACGTCGATGTCTCTTGGCTGTTGATGGGGGCGAAATCAGTACGCGCTTCACACGACTTTGAGGCGTTGAAAAACATCGAGAACTCGCTGGACCGGCACCTGACCGAGGAAGGCATCAAGATCAAAGGCGAAAAGCGGGGAGCCATCATCGCCCGTTGGTATCAATCGCACATCGAAGGGCGCGAAGTCACCGACGACGACGTGCACACATGGATCGAGCTAATAAGGGAGTAAGTCATGAATAAGCCCAGCAAAAAATGGAAGTGCATGCGACGAGCCGTACTGGAACGGGTTCAACGTTCTGCTATAGAGCCACTAGAAACCTTGTTCACGGTCCATGTGGCGGTCTGCGTTTATTACATAATAGGTCATTTCCGTTTTCAGTTCTTCGACCATAGCGACGTTTTCACAGTTATCGAAGCAGTTCAGCTTCTTTCGGTTGCTGCTGCAGGAGTTTTAGTACCTATCCTTACCGGCGCTGTTCTCACCCTTCATTTTGCCAGTCGCAGGCTGCAAAAGCTGACAGACGAGTGACCGCCCTGGTCCGAACGAGTACATTCTTCGCAAACATCTGCCACATCGGCCTTTTGCAGACGGCAAGCACGGTTCCCAAGCTGAAATACAGCATCCGTAATTTTGCACATCTTGAGGTATCGGCTGCATTTAGACCAATCAGCCCGCCAACAATGTCAGCGGGCCCTCACCTCGAGCACCCCACAGTTAAGAATGGAGGGGTGGATTGGAGTTGCGTGATTGACTGAGCCAAGTGCGCTCAACCGTCGAAAGTAAGTTAGAGATTTTTTAGGAGACGTTCAATGACAACGATTGCTGCCCAAGTCTCGGTGGACTCCCGAGGGCCATGCGCACTTTATATCGCCCCTGATAGTCGGATCACATGGGGTAAATCTGAGGATCGTTGGGACTCTGGGCAAAAGAGCTTCGCATCCAGCTCCAGTCCAGACATCTTTGGTTACTTCGGATCGGCATTCTTCCCGACACAAGTTTTAAACCAAGTAACAAGGCAAATCGAAGCCGGAATCTTATTTGCTTTCGACGCTGGCGCTGAAGAACGGCATGGAAGGTGGTTAAAAACTATCAGGAGTTCATTGGAAAACTCATCAAATCCGCAGGTCAAGGACTTCTCAATTCTACACGGCGCACGGGAAGGTGAGGGTATGAGCTGTTCTTTCCGATTATGGGAAGCCAAATTTAGCTCCGCCAATCAATCCTGGATGGACACGGAGATTGACCTGAGGAAGGATCATTCTCACTTTGCCTCTGTGAATGGTTCGGGAAAACCGGGGCTAATTAGGAGGCTAAGAGAACCGTCACTTAAGACCGAAACACAAACCAGTCGAAATGCGTTCCAAAAGCTGTTCCAGTCGATTGCAAAAGAAGACGATAGCTTAAGTGGTGGTGCACCTCAGATCGTCGGAATGTTTCGTGTTAGAAATGCCCAGCACTTTGGCATGATTTGGAACGAGAAACGCTACTTTTCTGGATGTAAGTTGGTAGCCGGATCAAACTACCAAAGTATAGATTGGTTCAATGATCAGTTTGAGCGTGCCGATGGGAAAACTAAGAAGCGTTTGACCGGGGCGAAAAAACACTGAACATTTGTTTGCAAAGGCGATGCACCTAAGGCAGTCCATTGCATCGACTGGACGACTAGAAATCATCAGTTAGTGTCCGTCCTAAAGTCTTATTGATTTAAAAAGAGAGCGTATTGAGCATCGAACAAGAACCAGAATTCACGCCCGAAGAAGCATTCGCGAAGATGCAAGAGCTGTTTCAAGAACAGCAAAGGTGGTCTTCACTCGCCGTTACGATAGATGATGTTGCAATGGAGAACAAAGCGCTCATCAGGGATCTTAGCAGCTACGACCCACAAGTCGCTGTAGCCTTAATTGCGAGCCTAATGACAGTACCAAAGTATCAGTCGAACTGCCTTCGACTAGAACTTCTGGCTACTTTGGCGTGGAGGCATTGCAAAGGCAAAAAACGAGCAAACATCGGCCAAGCGGTACGTTGGTTTCACTCCATCGGTAAGTCGCGAAGTGCTTACGGAGAGGATCCAGCCGAGGACGTATTTTCATCGCTGGTAATAGGGAAAGATGTCGATTTCCGTATACTTGAGGGGCTTTGGGAATCTGCCGGGTTCTACACGCAGGTTGTGTACGATATTGTTCAAACAATGCCAGACAACGGCCATTGGGCTAAGATCAAAAAAAGCGTAGAAGCAATACTTATGGTGTCCGAGATCGTGTGCGAAAAAGCAGGCGTTTTACGCTACCAACTAGGAAACGATGAGCCACAGAGAGTTTTATCCAGTCGCCATCTTCCGGGCCGAAATGCACTAATTCAACGGGTTTCCATTCCATTCGAACAACTCACCGTCTGCGGAATAAGTCCTGACGACATCGCACCCTTCATCGTAGAGCCCGAATGGAAAGCAAAAGCAGGCGATCAACGTGCGTCTCAGACCCAACTGCACTTTAAGCCGCTTACAATTTTTGACCCAAAGACCGTGACCGTAGTCCTACCTACTTGCCTGTCGCTTGCCATGCGGGAATACGTCATTGGTGAGATCGCCAATCATGGTCTTGAAGACACGTTCGATAGGATGTTGGCAACTAGATTTTCAACCCTTTTGTCTGATACACCATTGCTTGGCGGCCCTAGAGGCGCACCCGTTCATTGGCGCAAGGTAGGTCAGCATAGGGTTTCATCCTTTGGCTTTCAATTTGATGAAGGCCACTACATCTCATTGCACTTCTTCCTACCTACCATTCGAACCCATGCAGACGGTGGTTTCGCAGATGTTTTTGTAGATGATGGTAGCCTCACAGAAGAGCTTCAGAAGGACATGCTAGCATCGATAGATCGCTTCGAAAAAGAAGACGGTTTTCAAGCTGGACTTACTCTTGCAGTTGGAGGTGGTTGGGGCATGGGCTATGCGACCAAACACTTCGATGTGAATAGGGACAAATGGCACTTCGAAAGTACTTCTATCGCTGATCTCGTTAGGGTCAGCTCGCTTGCCGATATGAATCCAGAGTACTTTTGGCGTATTCAGGACGGCCTGCTGGCCGTCGAAAAAAAAGGGGTCGAGATCGTCAACCTGAATGGGGTTCTCAATCTTATCGGCTGGGTCCGTCGCAACGATGGCCACTTTGTACCACATGCCCAACTGCCACCTGACCCGATTACGCCAGATCGACCTCTAATGCTTAACCCTCCCCTAAATATGCTCAGAGATGTCAGAGCGGAGGCTGATGGTGGGTATGACAAGCATGGCGTAAGCGATGAGGCTGGCCGACGTCACATCATTCAAAGGCCAGCACCGGACCCATTCTTCGTAAGCGAAGGCTCGAAAAAACTCTATGCATCAATGACGGATGTCCGCGCGGGGACACTAACATCCTGCTACGAAGGTCATTTTCGGCTTTGGACAAGTATTACTACGCCCAATGTATCCGAAAAGAACGTAGAATATCGCCTATGGGAAATGGCAAACGAGTGGTTACATCGCATTGGTACCGTACTTGACCAAAAACTGGGGGGGCAACTTCCCTCAACTATAATACGAACAAACTTGCAGTTTTTGGATGCAGTTGCTCCCGACGGCGCCAAAGCAAAGCCGATCCGGTCCGATTTGGAAAGGCTTTGCATGATTGAAGTGTCTCCAGAACAATCTTGCTCGACTGTAACTTTCGCAACCGGTTTCGTGGATGGCTTTCGGGTTGCAGAGAACATCGCGGAACGCGTGGTCGTCCGTTCGATGCTATCAGGGTTTCTCCAATTAGTATTGGGCGAATTGCCAGATGGCGCTCTAGAAGAGTTCGAAAATGAAGTGGTTCCAAATGATGATGCAAGGAGTTTTCATTTTTTCCAAGCACAAGGGTTTATGGACTATGTGCGCCAATTGCTCCCAGACAAAGTTATCTCGATTGACGAGATTGACGACGGGATTGCAAAACTTGGCCTCGCTTGGCGGGTTAGGGACAGATCTGATGGTCCAAAAATTCAGGGGCAAAAAGAATGTACCGCATTTCTTAGTAGCGTGGTCGACTGCCTAATCGGCGATATTGAGCAAGAATTGAAATATCTTCCTCGACAGTCATTTTTGCGCTTAGTCGTGAAGAATATCGAAAAAGCGAATGCCGAAGAAGATCACTGGCGCAGAACATCTGCGGCGGTTTTGGGACTGCATGGCAAAAGCCCAGAAACCCTTCAAAAATATGTACACCAAACCTCCAAGTATGCTGCTGCAGGCATCGCAAGCCGAGTCTTGGCGGAGATGGGGATTTGTATGTGCCCGATTGAAGGAAAAATCCAACCTTCGACGTTATCGATGACTCGACTCATTTCCAGAACACTCCTTGTCGTACGTTTGGGAGGCCTATCTGATGCTATCAGATTTAACGCGCTTCCGCCTGAACTGACGC
This sequence comes from Paracoccaceae bacterium, assembly GCA_019090795.1. GTDB lineage: Bacteria > Pseudomonadota > Alphaproteobacteria > Rhodobacterales > Rhodobacteraceae > Amylibacter. The sequence continues at coordinate 27,787 of JAHRVG010000127.1, forward strand.
TTTCCGCGCTTGGCGACATATTGTTTCAGAATGACTTTGGCGAAAACGTAGTTGAGCCTCTTTTGGAGCGTGTCTTGGGGGATAGATTCGTCCAGCTCGCCCCTAAACAGAAACAGAATTATCAAGAACCAAAAATCGTACCTAAGGCAAAGGGCTCAATAGACGAAAAATTCTGGGCCATATGGTTGGCTGAGATGGGCTTTGATCTCGATCAGGCCCGCAATATGATTGGCCGCTTGGATGACGTGGCGGTAGACAAACAAACACCAACAATCGAAATGAAAAAATCAGATGTTATCAATACGATAGTCGGTGACTCAGTTGACCGAAAGTCAGCTGAAGCTTTTCTTGAAAAGTTCTGCTTAGCTCCACGAACTCGTTGGGACAAAGTTCCGAAGGGTTTTGAGATCAAGGATATCTATCCGTGGCGTTTCGGCCGCAGACTTTCATTTGTCACCCGGCCCATCGTCCAACTCGATGAAGACACGGATCCGCTTCTTCTTGTAGCACCCTATTCTTTGCGGAAAGGCTTTGCCTACGTGTTTGACGGTGCTTACTCGGGAAGCTTGGAACAGAACTTCTTTCAAACTTCTGAGATGCGCAACGAGTGGTGGGGCGCAGCAAACGAAGGCCATCAGTTTGAAGCTTCCGTTGAGGAGGGCCTTTCTGAAGCTGGTTGGAGCGTCGAAGGCAACGTTGCGCTTACGAAAATCCTCAACAAGAAGCTGGATATTGACTATGGGGACGTGGATGTCTTGGCATGGCATCGAGATCGACCAGAAGTATTGATTGTAGAATGCAAAAATCTCCAATCAGCAAGAAATTACTCGGAAATCGCAGCTATGCTTTCTGAGTATCAGGGTAAGACTGAAAAGGGAAAACGCGATAAACTTAAACGCCACTTAGACCGTGTGGATTTGCTCTCTGAGCATCAGGCTGAGCTTTGCCGCTATGTCAACAAAGATCAAATCAAGGTTGTGTCGTGTCTGTGCTGCAACGGCTCAGTACCGATGCAGTATTCAAAGATTAGGTCTCTTGAGCAGACGCAAGTTTGCTCACCAGAAGAATTGGTAGCTGCTTTTGTGTCTAGACTATGAGACTAGAACTCTGAACGCGTCCTTATTCGTGAATAGTGCAGTTCTTACTACGGGGTTGCAACCGCTTCTAGATCGTCAAACGGCGCTTTTCCGTCTTCAGTAATATGGACAAGGATTCTGGGGACTTGGTGTTGTAGTCTGGTGATCTGCGGCGGCTGCAGCTATATTAACTTGAAGTTGGAAGGATATGGCATTGCAAGAACAACGTGACATTGCTTTGATCGATGATCTAAGAGCACAACCTGCTGAAACCCCATGGCTTGAGTTTAAAGTTAACCAGGCTGAGCCACAACGGATCGGCCTACTGATTTCCGCTCTGTCTAACTCTGCACGCCTTGAGGGAAAAGAAACAGCTTTCCTAGTTTGGGGCATTGAGGACGGAACTCATGATGTCGTCTCAACGTCTTTTGATCCATCAACAATGACTGTCGGAAATCAAGTCTTTGAGTTTTGGCTACGTCAAAAATTGAGTCCAGCACCTGCAGTCAACTTCCGGACGGTTGAGCACCCCGAAGGACGGCTAGTCCTACTAGAAATACCAGCACCTACTATGGCCCCAGTGTCTTTCGAAGGAGTGCAGTACATTAGAGTAGGTAGTGCAACACCAAGGCTTTCTGATGACGCTGAGCGATACGCCGCCCTTATTGAGAAGATGCGCCCTTATTCTTGGGAAGTCGGCGTAGCCTTAAATTTTGTGCTACCCGAGGATGTTCTTAGCCTTTTGAACTACGAATCCTATTTCGCACTTACGAAGCAGCCCATCCCAGAAGGTTCGACGCGTATATTGGAGATGATGGGAGCAGACCGTTTAATTCAGGAAGACGTAGGTGGGCGATGGAATATTCTCAACCTTGGGGCAATCCTGTTTGCAAAGGACCTGCGAGACTTCAATAGCAGTCTTGAACGGAAGGCTATTAGGTTTGTCAAATACGATGGAGCGAGCAGAGCCTCGACCGTTACCCATAGGCAAGATGGGAGAATGGGATACGCAACCGGTTTTGAGGGTCTGTTAAAGTATTTGAACGGACTATTGCCGACGAACGAGCATATTGGCCAAGCTCTGCGTGAAGTGAGGCCCCTTTTCCCTGAGCTTTCGCTCAGAGAGTTAGTAGCAAATGCTCTCATTCATCAAGATATGACAATTTCAGGTTCTGGGCCGCAAATCGAGTTATTCGATGATCGGATTGAGATCACTAATCCTGGCAGTCCGTTGGTAGCACCCGACCGGATGGTGGATTTACCCCCACGATCACGCAACGAGAGTTTGGCCTCCCTGATGAGGCGGATGGGAATGTGTGAGGAGCAGGGCAGTGGATTAGATAAGGTTTTCACTGAGGTCGAGTTTTACCAGCTTCCTGCCCCACTTCTGAAGGATAGTAATAACTCGATGCAGGTTGTGATGTATGGTCCACGCACTTTCGCTGAAATGAGCAGAGATGAACGCGTTCGTGCATGTTACTGGCATACTGTTTTGAAGTTTATGGCAGGTGATCGAATGAAAAATAGCTCTCTTTGCGAGCGCTTAGGTGTAGATCAAAAAAATGCGTCGATGGTGAGCGGCGTTATCAGCAAAGCTCTAAAGGTAGGGTATATTAAAGTTGCAGATGATGCGCACCCAAAAGCCGGCTACCATCCGATCTGGGCTTGATTTCTTGATCCACTCTTCATTGGACCCTGCAGTCTGGATTTTTGGATGATTTTTTATTATTATTTATCAAAGCCTTAAATTCCAATTGGTAACCCTACTTTCCTTGATCCACTCTTCATTAGCCACCTAGCTTAAAGCTTAATGTCAAGCCTGAAGCTCCCGATATTATGTCTGGGAAGTGGTTTATGCTCAACGCCTAACGATTACCAACTCTTGATCCACTCTTCACTTGCATTGTAGATGGAGGTCTAAAGTTCAGCTTAAAGCACTCAATATAGTGTTCCGGGAGCGCTCAACGCTCAACATCTAGCGGCTACCAACTCTTCACCCACTCCTCATTGACCCTGCCGCTTGAAGTGCAACATGGCGTTTGCAGCCAGAATATTAGGCCTGGGAACGCTTGACGCCTGAACCACAAGCTCCAGATCTTACCTTGATTGGTTGAACCAACCCAGCACAGCCAACGCTTACAATCGATTGTAAGGAAGTCAGCGATCAAAATATCCACAAAACCTGCCATCATTTTTGATTGGAGAGGATTTGAACAGTGCTTCGCTTTACCATACTGAAGTATGGCAAACTGGCCCTCTTTGCCAACCTACGGTATGGCATCACAACCCATGCCCCATCCCTCGATCCACTTCCCTCAACTCAGCCTCAGCCTCTCCTCGGCGGCCTTCGCTAATTTCAAGCTCGTCTGCAGTTGATCTTCCGTAAGCGCGGCTTAGCCCCCACCTTCCAATCTTCGCTGTAATTTGCGAGTCCCTCGTTCATGGATTTGAGGGAGTTTCTCCATGGATGG
>JAHRVG010000128.1 GCA_019090795.1 Paracoccaceae bacterium
GGAGAGGTGGCAGAGTGGTCGAATGCGGCGGTCTTGAAAACCGTTGAGGTGAGAGCCTCCCAGGGTTCGAATCCCTGTCTCTCCGCCACCAACCCCTTTTCCCTACTTTCCCTGAATTACTTCCAACCACTTAACGCCCTATTTTTGTTGGAGATTATGCCGATTTAATTTTTTCTGGCTTTTCTTCAATTACCCCTCGTATATTTTCACTGTGTGGTATTGATAGTGGTATTTTGATATGAGCTACTTGAACGGCAAGCTGACAAAGAAGCTGGTAGAGAACCTTGGCGCTGGGCGTCACGGGGATGGCAGCGGGCTTTATTTGGTTGTGGACCCAAGCGGAGCGTGACGCTGGATTGTTCGGGTGGTTGTTAAGGGGCAAAAGAATCGCAAGGGCGGACCACTTAGAACCGACTTTGGTTTGGGCGGCGCGGATATTGTCACCTTGCCACAGGCCCGCGTTCGGGGTTTGGAATATCGCCGGATGGCTAAACAGGGTTTAAACCCGCGTTACAATGCAAAACAGGAAATCCCCACATTTGAGGAAATCGCGCAACAGGTTCATATTGAACGCCTGCCCACTTGGAAAAATGCCAAGCATGGTCAGCAATGGATTAACACTTTGCGTGATTATGCTTTTCCAAAAATGGGCCGGATGCCAGTGGATAGTATTGGCCAGCCAGAGGTGCTGATGTGCCTTGCACCAATCTGGACCGAAAAACACGAAACCGCAAAGCGGCTAGCCCAACGCATTAAGTCGGTTTTGGACGTGGCGAAATCCAAAGGGTTCCGTTCTGGCGAAAATCCTGTGACGGAAATCAAAGATGCCAAGGTTCTGCCCAAATTCACAAAGAAAACCAAGCACCACGCGGCCATGCGCTGGCAAGATGCGCCCGCCTTTTATTCAGATTTGAAAGCCCGCGATGCTATGTCCGCACTGGCTTTGCGCTTCACTTGCTTAACAGCCGGGCGGACAAGCGAGATGCTTGAAATGCAATGGCCAGAGATTGATTTTAAGGCCCGATTGTGGACCTGTCCGGCTATACGCATGAAGGGCGGCATAGAACACCGCGTGCCTCTGACAGATGAAATGCTGGCAATTTTAGAGCCGTTGCAGGCTGTGGCATCCGACTATGTGTTTGAAGGCCAGAAGCGCCACCACCCGCTGTCAAACATGGCCATGCTCATGCTGCTGCGCCGGATGGGGGTGGAGAGCGTCACGGTACATGGGTTCCGTAGCACATTCAGGGATTGGGCAAGCGAGGTCGCCAACGCCCCGCGTGAGGTGGCGGAAATGAGCCTGTCACATAAAGTAGGAACCGACGTGGAGCGCGCCTATGCCCGCTCGGACTTACTGGAACGGCGGCGGTTGTTGATGGACCGCTGGTCGGGGTTTGTGAATGGGGAAACAGGCAAAGTGGTGAGGATTGGATAATGTTCGCACCATTGGGATATACACCCCTTTCTATGCTATGGGACCAGTTCTTAGATGCACGATTGGAGGCCGTTTACCGCTCCACATCCACCCATTATGCTAGCGATGAGTTCAATCCTGAACTTGTACGAGGATCACCTCTCGATATCACCGAGCACGTATTTTGCAGCCTGATGTGGGAATGTTGGCCACATGCAGCTTCACCAAATGGAAATTTGGTTCGAATTCATACGCGTTTCCAAGACGGTGTTCCCGGCCTGTTCACTCAAGTATCTCCCATACAATCGTCTTACGACGCCTCTTATGCAGAAATTGAACAGGGACACCGAAAAGAGATAAACACTGTCGCAGGGGCTACTTTTGAAGAATGGGATTGTGAGCCATTGGAAAAAGTACATTGGACCAAGACCTATCCTTTGATCCCAGACAGTTTAGAGCGAATACAGGGAAGTCAATTAGCCAAATTAAGGTTTCACACTTTGCCTATTTGCTTCGAAAGAGGGCGCTTTGTTATCGTCCGCAAACTGCCATATTGGGCGGATTCGGTAAACGATAACAGAGATCAAGAAGTGCTTGTCGAACATCTTGGTGGAAGAGCTATTTGCGTGGCAGATGACAAGTTAATCGGATGGGATGATATCCTTAGCGGAAAAACTCCAATTCTGGAGAGCGAATTTTCAAGGCGACCTGAACCTGAAACATCAGTGGGTCGCCCTGCGAAGTTACCTAAAGTGATTACAGCATACAAAGCCAGATTTCCCAACGGGCATTCATGTGCTTGGAAAAAAGCTGTTTTGATTATCAGTGCTGACTTAGGTGAGACAGTTAGTATGCAAACACTCAGGCGTGCTGTGAATTTAATTCGCGCCGAAGAAAAATAAAAACAATAGTCCAACACATATTATTCCGCAAAAGCGTGCCAAAATCTGTGCCAAAAGGCTAGTCAAAATACATTTTTACTTTTGGTAATTTTGGTAGCCTTGCTGAAACGCCATATTAACTGGTCAACCGATGACATCGAGCAATGTCAAAGGATATGGAGAAATGACCAATCTATTCGAACAGAATCGCAACTATGTAGTAGGCGATGAAGAGCTTCTGTTGATCGGCGACCGCAACAAACTTGCACAGTGGCGACATAAGGGTATCGGCCCAGCATTTTATAAACTAGGCCGCAAGATTATCTACACAGGTGCGGACCTGAATGCTTGGGCGCAGGCTAATAAGGTGGAAACGGGTGGTGAGGGTGCATAATGGGAAAGCGTATTTCCATTCGCCGCGTCAAAAAAAACCAAACCTACACGATTGAGGAATTGGCTGACCTTACTGATGCCAGCCAGCCCACTGTGAGGAATTGGATTCGGAAAGGCTTGCCTGTCATTGATGCTTGCCGCCCGACCTTGATATTGGGGCACTACGCGCAAGATTTTCTGGGTAAAAGACAGAAAAAGGCCAAGCGGCCAATGGCATTCAACAAGCTTTATTGCATGAGCTGCAAAGCTCCCCGAACACCTTACGGCATGATGGCAGATTATATGCCCGATAGTGCGTCTGGTCCTCGCCTGATGGCTCTGTGTAGCGAATGTGGATGCACCTGCTATCGCAGTATCAACGCTGCCCAATTGCCGGATTTTTGGCAGTTTTGGATATCGCCATTAGAGGCAGTGAATGAGCCTATAGGAACCCTCCGAACCCCTCTTAAAACACCGCTTGGCAAAGGAATCGCAACCATGCGGAAATACAACGCAGAAAACGAACGGATAAAACGCCCCTACTTGTACTTTTTGAAGGAAGCGAAAGGGAGGGACCAAAAAACACTGGATAAGGTTTCGGCTGCACTGGTGAAGTTTGAAGAAAGCACAAATTTCAAGCCTTTCAAAAAGTTCAATCGTGAACAAACTGGCCGTTTCAAAGTGTATCTGGAGAAAGCACGCCACCACAAAACCGGAAAGCCTCTAAGCCTTACGACAATCGACGCAACATTGCGGTTGGTAAAAGGGTTTTTCTTTTGGCTTGCGCGAGAGCCAGGATTTAAAGCAATCATCAGTTACAGCGACGTTGAATACTTCAATAACAATACTAAAAAAGCCCGTGCTGCCCATGCCCAACGCCCAAGCCAATATCCGACAATGAAGGCCGCGCTTCATGCCTTCCAAGCCATGCCGGATGGCTCCGAACTGGAGAAGCGCAACAAGGCGATATTCGCGTTTTTCCTGTTAACGGGTGCGAGAGTTAGCGCGGTGGCTTCGTTGCGTCTCAAGCATATCAATCTTGTAGACGGCTATGTGTTTCAGGATGGGCGTGAAGTAGACACAAAATTCAGCAAGACATTCACCACTTGGTTTTTTCCAGTTGATCCGTCCTATTTGGAGTGTTTCACGGCGTGGGTAAACTACTTGCGTAATGACAAGCTATTTGGTCAGGAAGATGCTCTGTTTCCGAAGCCGGAACGGCGGCTGGTTCAAGAAAAATTTGTCTTTGATACGCTATCACGGGAGGTCTATTCTGGGACTGGACCGATCAACGAAATTCAGCGCAATGCTTTTGCCATGGTACAATTGCCAGAATATACACCCCACAGTATCCGTAAAACACTTGGGCAGGAATTGAGTGACCTAAAATTGCCCCTTGATGCCCAAAAAGCATGGTCGCAAAATATGGGACATGAAAACTTTGTGACAACTGTTTCCGCCTATTTGCATGTGCCGGAACGGCGGCAAGGCGAATTGATGAGAGCACTGTTAAAAGAATGATAGCCACGGGCAAACTGGATGCAAGTTTATGATCTGGATCGCTTCATAAACAACAAGTGACCGACAAGTTTGCGAGTGTTGTTGATGGTAATGTTGTTTTTGACTTTGGCATACATGAACTAACAATAACAGGTTTAGCGGCCTTACCGGAATGCGATCATGGGTATAGGACATGTAGAGTATTCCTTTTTTTGTACCGCCCCAGCCAGGCTGGGGAGGCGCGAAACTGATCAGGGCACAAGGCGCTGCAGTGAGAGCATGCGCCTGTTTATGTGGCTCAGTTATCTTGAGTATCGGTGGTTCCATTCTTCGTGCCATTAGATTGAGAGCCCATTTTCATTCTATCAGCCGGGGCGTCATCTCGCCAGGGGTCATCTTTCCATCGCCATCAGTGTCCAGATGCTGGAACCGATCAACCATCATCCCTCGGGTCATTTCTGCATGAAGAGTGTTGAATTCGTCAAGTGAAAGGGAGCCATCACGGTCCGTATCCGCTTGGGAATGCATGGATTTGAGTTTTCCACGAGCCTCCTCGCCGGAAACAATCCCGTCACCGTCTGCATCAGCATTAAATTTTTTCATCATTGACTCGCGCATAAGAGACATCATGTCTTTGTCCATCATGCCCATCGCACCTGGCCCTTCGCTGCCCATCATTCCCTTTTGGCTAGCGTTTCCATCCTTCATACCTGAATGCATTTTCATCATCATCTTTTGCATCATTTCGTGATGTTCGCCCCCCATCATGTCCATCTTGCCCATTACTGCTGCGTTGGTGGCAGCGGCATTGTGTCCAGCTGCAGGTTTGTTGTCGTCATGGTGACCAGCCTCGGTACCAGCGTAAGCGGTTCCGCCAATGGTGACAAAGAAGGCAACTGCGATTGCGGTATTGAGATTTTTCGACATTGTGGTTTCTCCAGTTAATGTGATTATGTTCATATCGGCATAAGAATGGAAAAAGGAAGAGCACGCATCTGCAGTTTTGTATCTGTTTGTCGCGACGCGCAGCGCTTGATACAATTGGTGACAAAAATGTCCATGACCAGGCTGATATAACTGACGTAAAAGAAAAGCATGACCAACCCACCGCATATACTCGTCGTCGATGACCACCAGCAAATCCGGGACAGTGTGGTCCGATTTCTAGAAAAAAATGGCATGCGTGCCACCTCAGCTCGCGATGCAGTGGATATGGATGCAAAATTAGCTTCCGGCCATTTTGACCTTATGGTTCTGGACGTCATGATGCCCGGAGAAAACGGGCTTTCGGTCTGTCAACGCCTTTCGGCAAACCAGAGGCTGCCGATCATCTTGCTAACTGCGTTAGGCGAGGAAATAGACCGCATCGTTGGGCTTGAGATTGGCGCGGATGACTATATTTCAAAGCCGTTCAACCCTCGTGAACTGCTTGCACGGATCAAGGCAGTTCTGCGACGCTCACCACAATTGGAAACTACCGCCGGTGACTTCGCTGGCTCCAAAGTGCGGTTCGCCCATTTGATCCTGGATGCGGACCGGCAAGTCCTGATCAATGCAAATAGTGAAGAAACTGCCCTGACTAGTGCTGATTTCAAACTACTTGCCGTCTTGCTGCAACGTCCACGCATTGTGCTAAGCCGTGATCAACTACTGGATTTAATTGTAGGCCGTTCAGCAGGTCCATTTGACCGAACCATCGACAATCAAGTCAGCAGGTTGCGGCGTAAAATCGAGCCAGATATTCTACGCCCCAAAATCATCAAGACGATCCGAAATGGCGGTTATAGTCTAACTGTTGACGTGGAGGTTATTGAATGACGAAATGGCCATTCAATACATTGCGTGTGCAACTTGTACTGCTGGTCGTTGTTGCGCTGGCCGCAGCTCAATTGATCAGTTTATGGCTATTTGCTGATGAACGTAGCCTCGCAGTACGGTCAGCTTTAGGTTTTGAGGTAGCAGGCCGTGCTGCAAATGTTGCACGTTTGATTGAGGAAGCTCCGCCTGAACTGCATGCCTCAGTCTTGAGGGCCTCCAATTCGCCTTTGGTGAGGTTTGAACTTTCAGATGAGCCAGTTGTTGGCCACTCAGGTCACTCGGATGGCGGATTGATCGAAAGGCGTATTCGTGCTTTGCTTGACGACAGTTTTAGCCGCAGCATTCGCGTTGAACTGCATGAGATTGAAGGGCAGATTCTCCCGCTCCCGCACTTGTCTCGGGAAATGACCGAAATGCATGTGAATATGATGCACGGTGAACTGTCTGCGGTTGAAATGAACCTATCTATCTCGATTTCCGGAAGGGGGTGGCTGAACGTAGGCACCCGTTTTGAACGCCCGCCAATCCAATGGCCGATCTATTCGATGCTGACATTTGCCCTGACCGCTTCGGTGATTCTGTTTATCGTATTCTGGTTTCTAATGACCCGCTTGACTGGCCCGTTGCGTCGACTTGTCAGCGCTGCTGATCAGCTAGGCCGAGGCGAAGGCGTAACGGACCTACCAATGGCTGGCCCGGTCGAAGTTCGCGATCTGACATCTACTTTCAACAGAATGCAGAACCGGCTCACCCGGTTTGTGGCTGACCGTACTCACATGCTGGCCGCTTTGGGTCACGACCTTCGCTCTCCCTTGACCGCAATGCGTGTCCGCGCCGAAATGGTGGACGACGACGAAACACGCGACAGCCTTGTTGCCTCGGTAGAGGAAATGCAATCCATGGTTGAGGCTACGCTTACTTTTGCGCGAGGTCTTACGGGGTCGGAGGAGCCTGAAACCGTCGATATAGCGGAATTCCTCTTGTCTCTGCAAAACGATATGGTGGCTCCGTTCCAGCTGGAATCCGGGTCCTCCGTCGACATACGTATTCGGCCAAACGCCATGCGCCGAGCCTTAAGGAACGTGATCGAAAACGCGGTGCGATATGGACGCGTCGCGCGGGTAAGCCACGTTGTCAGAAATGGGGATGCCATCATTACTGTTGACGATGACGGCATCGGGATTCCTGCTCACGAACATGAGCGTGTTTTCGATCCCTTTTTTCGGATGGAACAATCCCGTTCTCTAGAGACCGGGGGCCACGGGCTGGGCCTGTCGATCGCACGTACAATTATCCGCGCGCATGGCGGCGATATTTCATTATCAAACCGCGAAGAAGGAGGGCTGCGTGCTACAATCGCGATCCCTCTCGCGGACAACTTGCCAAATTGAAGGAGGCAAACATGACCTTGAAGACTTATTCGACAGCTCTTGGGCTCACATTTACAGCGACCATGGCGTCCGCTGACTCGGTGGATGGTTGGGGCCGTGGTTTTGGCCACATGTTCGGGGGCGGATACGGAATGGCCGGGGGGCTTATGATGCTGGTGTTTTGGGGCGTGATCATTGCCCTGATCGTGGTTGCGGTGCGCTGGTTTCGCGACAACCGCCCTAGCGCCGACACCTCTTCAGATGCGTTAGAGATCCTCAAATCCCGCTTTGCTAAGGGGGAGCTGGACGAAGACGAATTCCGCCGACGCAAGGATGTGCTCCAAGATTGACCCCAAATAACTGCTCCCGCCCATATCGAGCGGGAGCAGCACTAAGGACGCAAATTATCAGGATCGCAGTATGGCCCCTGAGATCGGTCACTTCGCTCTGGCACTGGCCGTTGCGTCTGGCCAAAGCATATACACGGGGACAGAGGTGGTCCTACTTTTTCAACCAGTTAGCAGCCAGTTTAAGATGGATCAGGGTTTCATTTGATGGCCATTACTTGGCGCTCCAGTTCGATACAAGCTAGCAGACAGTTGTTGCTGTTGGTTAGACCGGAGAGTTGGGATAACCTTCACTTTCTAGAATTGCCGCTAGGGCGGCGGCATCCAGACTACTCACAATTTCAACCAAGCGGGCATCAAGGTCGAAGCTCAGTTTCGCCGTATTATCAGCCGCCGCAACAGCCTTCTCAATCGTTGCGGTACAATGGCCGCAGCTCATATCCGGAACTTTAAACACTTTCATTGAATTCCCTTTCTAGTGTAATTCTACAATTGAGGGTTCCCGGAGGGTAAGGTCAACACCCAAGAACTCATGAATTTCGGCCTTTGGTATTACATACTACAGTCTCCGCATTAGGTCGCATTCACATCGGGTTAAGGCAGTTTAGCTGCCAGTCTCACGAGCAAAAATTAGCTGCAAGCAGTGTTCTTGAAATGATCTTGTCACATTGTCGGGATAATTTGAAAACCCAACAAATACACGTTGACATACAAACAGATGCAACTCTATTTGGTCACATGGAATTTTTAGCATATATCCAAAAGTACATCAGAATGGCAGGTTTACTTGCCATTCTTGGGGCTGTGCTATTGTTCCCCCCAGTTTCGGCACATGCTGAATTAATTCACGGGGATACCTCTCCTCATCAGGCAGATCACTTGACTGATGGTAATTGCCTCGCTGGCTTTTCGCACGATTTAGAAGAGATATCCCAAGACGACGTAAGGGACGTTGTTGGGGCTGATTCTCACGATGGAAGCGGTCAATGCTGTTCGGAGATGTGTGTAGCAACTGCTCTTCTCGAGCATAATAGCTCCCATAACTTGGCGGTCAGAGACAGCCATGTTTCGCAGTCATTTTTTGTATTGGCATCTGCAAACCTACCTGGCTTTTTGCGCCCCCCTAACCCGTAATTCGATGAACTTACGCCGCTAGGCGTCTTGCCGCTTCACGTTTTGCGTGAGGCGACCTTCAACGAATTACTCAGGTTATCCAAAATGAAACTCTCATACCTAGCAGGTTTATTCCCTGTTGTTCTAGGCGCGTGCTCTACAACACCAACCGCGCTTCCAGACATAACGTCGCTCACTTTTGTGACACAGCCTAATTCAGTGCCGAAGCTGAAAACACACCACCATCGGGTTATCCAGGATTTTGAGCGCAGGGAGCCAACGGATCCAAAGCCTTGGCGAAAACTTAACGACGCCCAATCGCCAGAAAATGGAGCAAACGGATGAAACATCATCGTAAATTAATGCTGCTTATACTACCGTTCGCCCTTGCTGCGTGTGAGGCCAGTGTTTCGGAAAAATACACAAGTCAAACGGCAGGGTTTTCAAATGTGTCTAACAACACAAAGGGAATCACCGGCAAAAACACCGTTTGGGTTCAGAACCAAGAACAAGCTCAAATTGTGAACAAACAAGTGCATAAGATGGTGCACCGAAAGACTATCTCTGCGGATAAAGCTGTTCAGGTTGCCTTGCTAAATAACAAAGGTTTGCAGGCGGCTTACGCAGACATAGGAATTTCGGCTAGTGATGTTTGGCAGGAATCTTTGTTAGAAAATCCAGTCGTGTCCATCGCAGTCCTTGGCATCAATGCACCGGAACTGGGTGCGTATCGCGCCATAGAGGGCATGATTGCTGGCAACCTTCTGGATGCACATACAAGAAAGCAACGCATCGCGTTAGCTGACGCTGGTTTTCAAGCGGCGCAAATGGGCGCGGTAAATGAAACTCTAAGACTTGCGACCGAGACTAGGACTGCGTGGATCAATGCGGTGTCTGCATTTGAAACGGTTTCGTATTTGAAAAAGGCGGCGGCGGCATCTGATGCGTCTTCAGAACTGGCTGCAAAACTCGGTGGTACAGGTGCATTGGGGAAAGCCGGACAAGCCAGGGAACATGCGTTTAATGCTGAACTGGCTGCGCAAACGGCTCGGGCTCGGCTTGATGCACGAATTGCAAAAGAGAACCTTACACGACTGATGGGATTGTGGGGCACAGAAGTAGATTATTTTGTTCCAAACAGATTGCCATCTTTGCCACGTTCGGTTCCCCGTAGCAAATCCATTGAAGCAATTGCGCTGCAAAACCGTGTTGACTTGAAGATCGCCAAGCTTGGTTTGGAGGCAACTGCAAAATCATACGGGCTGACAGAAACGACCCGATTGGTGACCGATTTGGAATTGATAGCTGGCTTTGAGAAGGAACGTGAGCTTGATGGTACCGATGTAGTTTCAGACACCACACCGCAGTTGGAACTGGAGTTTGCAATTCCGATTTTTGATACCGGCAAAGCACGGATGAGAAAAGCTGAATTGGCCTATATGCGGTCGGCGAATATTCTGGCAGAAAAAGCGGTCAATGTGCGATCCGAAGCTCGGGTCGCAGAAACCACATACCACTCTCAATACGAATTGGCGCGTCACTACAGGGACACAGTGGTGCCATTACGAACAGCGGTCGAGGAAGAAGCCCTGCTCAGCTACAACGGCATGATAACCAACACATACGAACTTCTCAGCGACATTCGTGACAAGTTGGGAAGCCTGTTGATGGCATCGAATGCCAAGCGGGACTTTTGGTTGGCGAAGGCAAATCTCAAATCAGCAATCTACGGCGGAATGAGCGGCTCAGCAGGCGCTGCTGGTGGCGAAACTGCCATCGCTTCTGCTGGCAGTGGCGGACATTAGGAAAGGAAACGATATGTTAAATCGAAGACAAATATTGGGCGCTGGAGCAACAGCAGGCGCATCACTGGTGGCAGCAAACGCATGGGGGGCAACCCAGAATATGGGTTTGCCCGAAGCCGCTGTCATGGAGACAGCAGAAACGCAAACGCCAATTCGCCCATCATCGGGCCCCGATTACCAACCTGTAGTGACGCTCAACGGCTGGACGTTGCCACACCGAATGAACAATGGCGTTAAGGAATTCCATTTGGTTGCTGAACCAGTGGAACGCGAACTCGCAGATGGAATGACTGCATATCTTTGGGGCTATAATGGGCAATCCACTGGGCCTACAATCGAAGCCGTTGAAGGCGACCGTGTTCGGATTTTTGTGACCAACAAGTTGCCTGAACATACAACGGTTCATTGGCATGGTCTGATCTTGCCATCCGGCATGGATGGGGTTGGCGGACTCAGCCACCCCGGCATCCCGCCCGGCAAAACTTATGTCTATGAGTTTGACCTGACCAAAAGCGGAACGTTCATGTACCACCCCCATGCGGATGAAATGGTTCAGATGGCAATGGGAATGATGGGAATGTTTGTGGTCCACCCCAAAGACCCAAACTTCATGCCGGTGGATCGGGATTTCCTGATTATGTTGAACGCCTTTGATATTGATCCCGGCACCTATGTTCCGCGCATCATGACAATGACCGATTTCAACTTGTGGACATGGAACAGTCGCATTTTCCCCGACATTGATCCCCTTGTAGTCAATGAGAATGACCGTGTACGGGTGCGGGTTGGCAACCTGACGATGACGAACCATCCAATTCACATGCATGGTTACGATTTTGAAGTTACTTGCACCGATGGTGGCTGGGTGCCCGAACACGCGCGGTGGCCAGAAGTGTCAATCGACATTCCAGTAGGCGCGATGCGGGCGTATGAATTTGATGCCGTTCATTTGGGCGACTGGGCAATCCACTGCCATAAATCGCATCACACAATGAATGCAATGGGGCATGACGTACCAACTTTCATTGGTGCAGATAAACGCGCTTTGACCAAGAAAATTCGCAAGCTCCAACCTGAGTACATGCCAATGGGTACGGCTGGGATGGCGGACATGGGTGAGATGTCTATGCCGCTTCCAGACAATACAGTTCCGATGATGACAGGCTGGGGGCCGTATGGGCCCATTGAAATGGGCGGAATGTTTTCGGTCGTGAAAGTGCGCAGGGGTATCGGCAGCGATGATTACTCAGATCCCGGCTGGTACGAAAACCCTCCTGGAACGCAAGCATATGAATGGACAGGTGAACTGCCCAAACATGCCTCAGCGGATTCTGCCGCAACTCAAATTACCCCAAAACCAACCTCCAAGGGCTGAACCCTGTTAACTAACCAAACGAAGGAAACCACGAAATGAAAAATCTACTTTTGACAACTGCCGCTCTGTTCACGTTGACAACCGCCGCAATGGCAGGTGGCGCACATAACCAAAGCCATGACGACGACCACACAGGCGAGAGAAAAACCATCGGTAGTCCAGCGTCAGCGGGGCAAGAAACCAGAACTGTTGAAGTTGCGATGTTTGAAACGGACGATGGCCACATGCTCTTTGAGCCTAGAAGCCTCGATATCAAAAAAGGCGAAATTGTCTTGTTCAACATAGTCAACAAAGGCGAACTGGAACATGAATTTGTTCTCGATACTGTCGGAAAAAACCAAGAGCACAAAGCCTCAATGGCCAAGATGCCGGAGATGGAACATGACGACCCAAACTCAGTCCGTTTAGAGGCAGGAGAGACGGACCAGATCGTTTGGAATTTTACCAATGGCGGCACATTTGAATTCGCCTGCCTTATCCCAGGACACTATGAAAGCGGTATGCATGGCGATGTTTTGGTAGCAGATAAATTACCAACATATACAAAGGGGCTGATTAAACGGGTCACTAAAAAGGGCAAGGTTACCGTAAAGCACGGAGCCCTCGTTGATCTGGGAATGTCGGCTATGACAATGGTTTTCCGGGTCGCGGATGACGAAATGTTGGGCATGCTAAGCGAAGGCAAGGAAATTGAATTTTTAGCTGACCGTGTCAAAGGCAAGCTAACAATCACCAAGATCAAGTAACAATTCTAAAACAACACAGGGTTGCATTCATTTGCAGCCCTACCACACCAATTTGGCAAAATTGATATTCATTGATGTTGGATCGATATCATTCCCTAATTCACTTAATCTCCCACTTTATTGGGCATCAATACGACGATGGTGCGCCGCATTGGCTTCATTTCGTATTGCATGTAGTGTTGCTGTTTGCACCTGCGCTTTTGATTAGCATCGTTGGCCTTTGGATAATCCGCAAATCTTATGCTTTAGCTTTTGACAGGATCGCAACTCCAGCCAAGGCTCCGGCCGCGAATATTCAGGGAATGGACCTAAGTGTGTTTCGATACATTTTCCGTTCCACAAAACAGCAACAAATTATTCTCGTCTTAGCAAGCTTACTTGTGACCTGCCCCCCGAAACTTCCCTCACCTTAATGTAGAGTTTGCTCAACCTTTGAAGGAGCCAACAAATGCGACAGAGTCGTTTTAC
>JAHRVG010000129.1 GCA_019090795.1 Paracoccaceae bacterium
CCCATGCGGCGCGACAGGCCCCCCGCCAATATTACACCCAGAATTTCAGTCATTGCCCGCGCTCTTTCGCTGGTGTTTCTTGTTGTCATCAAGCACCGCCGACAAGTCAGCATCCCAAACCAGTCTTTCGGCCCCGTTCAGACAGATAAACCGTTTGCCGCGCATCCGCCCGATTAACGTCAGGCCAACCTGACGCGCAATTTCCACGCCCCATGCAGTAAAGCCAGAGCGTGACGCCAGCACCGGAATCCCCATCAGAGCAGTTTTGATTACCATTTCGGAGGTCAGCCGCCCGGTGGTGTAGAGGATTTTGTTCTCTGCCGTGGCATTTGTAGACTGCATCCAGCCTGCGATTTTATCTACCGCATTGTGACGGCCCACATCCTCCATATAGACCAGCGGCCGATTACCCTGACACAGCACAGAGCCATGAATGGCCCCCGCCTGTAAATACAGGCTGGGCATGGTGTTGATCTGCGCCGCCAAATCATAGAGCCATGAGGTTTTTACCTGCACATCGGGCAATTCAACGCGGTCCAGCCCCTCCATCATATCGCCAAAAACTGTGCCCACGGCACAGCCACTGGTGCGGGTTTTCTTTTGCAGCTTTTCCTCGTAACTGGTTTTGCCATCTGTGCGGACAACAACGGTTTCCAACTCCTCGTCGAAATCGACCCCGTGCACGACCTCACCATCCTGCAACATGCCCTGATTGCGCAAGAAACCGAGCGCCAGATATTCTGGGTAATCACCTATGGTCATGGCAGTGACTATTTCCTGACCGTTCAGAAAAATGGTCAGGGGTCGTTCCTCGACCACCGAAATCTCCTGCGGCTGGCCCAGATGATCGACCCCGCTGACAACCCGCGTCAGGCGGGTATTGTCCGGATCGGGGGCAATAATTAACCCGTTATCTTTCATTTGCACCCTCGCCAAATTTGTCCTAGGAGTAATTGATAATCCGCCCACAGGGCATTTCCAAGCATCTTCTGGCACATGACTAATCAACACCCTAATCCCCGCGCGGCGTACTGGAGCGGCTTTCGAACCGGAGCGCCCTTTATTCTGGTCGTAGCCCCCTTTGCCCTGCTGTTCGGCGTGGTCGCACAAGAGGCAGGCCTCAGCATTCTGCAACTGATGAGCATGACGGTTCTGGTGATCGCCGGGGCAGCGCAGTTGACGGCGTTGGCCCTGCTGAGCGAACACGCGCCCACGGTGATTGTTTTGATCACTTCGCTGGCGGTGAACCTGCGTATGGCGATGTACTCCGCCGCGATGGTGCCGCATCTGGGTAAGGCAAAACTGTCCACACGCCTGTGGGTCAGCTATTTTCTGGTGGATCAAGCCTTTGCCGTGTCGATCCTGAAGTACGAAGAAACACCGGATATGGCGCTGTCCGAAAAGCTGGCCTTTTTCTTTGGCGCGATGAGTCCGGTTGCGCCGGTTTGGTATGCCGGTACTTTGGCGGGGGCCTTGCTGGGGTCGCAAATTCCACCGGAATACTCGCTCGATTTCGCGGTGCCGATTTGCTTCATCGCCATTACCGGCCCGATGCTACGCACCCCTGCGCATTTGGTTGCGGCATTTGTTTCAGTGAGCGTGGCCTTGTTGCTGGCGTGGATTCCCTATTCCTTGGGGTTACTCGTGGCTGCAGTTTTAGCGATGATTGCCGGGGCGCAAACCGAAGTGTTGTTGGCGCGGAGGAAAGCATGATTCTGGATCAAACCACTATCTGGATTGTGATTGCCGGGCTGGCGGTCGGTACTTTCCTGATCCGCTTTTCTTTTATCGGCCTGATCGGGGACCGGGAGCTGCCGGAATGGGTGCTGCGGCATTTACGCTACACCGCTGTTGCCGTTTTGCCCGGCCTGATCGCACCGCTGGTGGTGTGGCCGGCTGCAACGGGCGGAAATCCGGATGCCTCGCGCATGGCGGCGGCAGTCGTCGCATTTGTTGTTGGCATGTGGTGGAAGAGCGTGATCGGTGCGTTTATCGGGGCAATGTCAACGTTGTATTTGGTACAGTATTTGATGGGTTAGGGCCGTAAATCCCCCCGCAGAGCACTGCAGCGGGGATCGCTGTCACGGACAGAATCACTGCAAATCGCCAAAGGCCTCTTGCATCCTCTTTATGGCGTCCTCGACAACCGAATGCGGGCATCCAAGATTAAAGCGCATGAAATTTTCACCCCCAGAGCCAAAGGTTGCCCCCAGATTGGCGGCGATTTTGGCGGTTTTGGCGGTGCGCGCGTTGATTTCCGTCGGGGCCATTCCTGTGTCGCTGAAATCAACCCAAGCCAAATAAGTGGATTGCAGTGGCATGGATTTCAGGCCGGGAATGGCGTTGATGCCTGCATCAAATGTCTGGCGGTTACGCTCAAGGTAGGCGATCAACCCATCCACCCAGGCCGCGCCCTCGGGCGAATAGGCGGCTGTGGTCATCGCAACGCCAAAGACCGTGCTGGAAATTGCCAAAGCGTTCATCGTGGCGGTGAATTTGGCATGTAGTGCAGGGTCTTGAATGATCACATTACCCAGATGGTTGCCCGCAATGTTGAACGTTTTGGACGGGGCTGTCAGCATGATCAACCGGTCTTTGATTTCCGGTGTGGCAAGGGGCATTGGCAAGTGTTTGTTGCCCCCGAAAACTAGATCATGGTGGATTTCATCGGATACCAGCAACAGATCGTGGCGTTGGCAAAAAGCGGCGAGCTCACTTAATTCTTCTTGCGTCCAGACGCGCCCCCCCGGATTGTGCGGCGAACACAGGATCACCATTTTCTCATCGCCGGTCATTTGCGCATCATAGGCCGCAAAATCCATGGTATAGAGGCCGTTTTCTTGCTCTAACGGACATTCCACAACTTTGCGGTCACTGGCGTTGATCACTTTGGCAAAAGCGTGGTAAACTGGGGTGAACAGCACAATCCCGTCACCGGGCTTGGTAAAAGCCTGCAACGTCAGCGCCACCGCATTCACCAACCCGAAAGTCGAGAAAATTTCATCTGGTTGAACTTGCCAGCCGTGGCGGTTTTCCATCCACCAGCAAATCGCATTCTTATAAGCGCTGTAATCGCCCTGATAGCCCAAAACCCCATGATCCAGCAGGTTTTGCCCAGCCGCAAGAATGTGATCAGCGGCGGGGAAATCCATATCCGCCACCCACATCGCTATGCCGTCATTGGGGCTGACGCCATAGAGCGCTTCCATCGCATCCCATTTAGCGCATTTGGTGCCGCGGCGGTCGATAATATCGTCAAAGCTCATCGTAAAGTATCCCAGTTTGATTGGCGCTAGGCTAGCCGCGAGTAAGTTACTTGCCAAGACGTAAACCGCCTTGAAAACAGTCCTTTCATGCCTTAAATCGCGGGCATGACTTTGCAAAAAATCCTGTGGCACCCCGATCCGCATCTCAAGAAGAAATGTAGCGAGATCGGATTGGTGGATGATGTAACCCGCGCGCTGGCCGATGACCTGCTGGCGACGATGTATAATGCGCCCGGAGTCGGGCTGGCGGCACCGCAAATCGGTGAAGTTAAGCGTATGTTTGTAATGGACTGCACCGCCAAAGAGGAAGACCCCTTTGCCAGAGTGTTGATCAACCCCGAAATCGTTTGGTCCTCCAAAGAGACGAGCGTTTATAACGAGGGTTGTTTGTCTTTGCCGGAACAATACGCCGATATCACGCGCCCTGCCGAGGTTCGGGTGCAGTATCTGAATCGGGATGGCAAAGAGGTCGAGGAGCATTTTGACGGGCTGTGGGCCACTTGTGCGCAACATGAAATTGATCACCTGAACGGCAAGCTGTTCATTGACCATTTGTCATCGCTCAAACGTACCATGTTCACCCGCAAAATGATGAAGATGAAAAAGGAAAGGACGCGCGACGAATGACCGTGCGCCCCTTTATTCCCTATCCCGACAAGCGCTTGCGCAGTGTTTGTGAGCCTGTTTCTGAAATTGACGATGAGGTGCGCGGCATCTGGCAAGATATGCTCGATAGCATGTACGCCATGCCCGGTGTTGGCCTCGGTGCACCGCAAATCGGCGTGTTGCGGGCCTTGGCGGTGATGGATTGTACCGAAGCTGGCGATCAGCCGGTGCGCATGGCCAACCCCGAGGTTTTGCACGCGTCGGTAAAGCTGCGCGAACATTCCGAAGGCTCGCCCAATTTGCCGAATGTCCGGAGTAAAATCCATCGCCCCCGCGCTGTGACGGTGCGGTTTATGGATGAAAACGGCGATGTGGTGGAAAAGGATTTTGTCGGATTGTGGGCGACATCAGTTCAACACCAGATTGATCACCTGAACGGCAAGATGTATTTCGACCACCTGAAACCCGTGAAACGCAAGATGCTGCTGGCCAAAGCGGCAAAGCTGGCTAAGCGGGAGGCTTCCTGATGCGCGTAATTTTTATGGGCACTCCGGATTTTTCAGTGCCGGTTCTGCAAGCGCTGGCCGCTGAACATGAGGTCGTCGCTGTTTACTGCCAACCGCCGCGCCCTGCCGGTCGTGGTAAAAAGGACCGCCCCACTGCGGTGCAGGTTGCGGCGCAAGAATTGGGTTTAAAAGTGCATTGCCCGTCGAATTTCAAAGGGGACGGTGCGTGCGAAGAATTTGCAGCGTTTCAAGCGGATGTGGCGGTTGTGGTGGCATATGGATTGATTCTGCCGCAAGCGGTGCTGGATATGCCGCGCAAGGGTTGCCTGAATATCCACGCTTCACTGCTGCCGCGTTGGCGCGGGGCCGCGCCGATCCACCGTGCGGTCATGGCGGGGGATGCAACCACCGGCGTTTGCGTGATGCAGATGGAGGCGGGGCTGGATACAGGCCCGGTTTTGCTGCGCAAAGAAACCGCGATTGGGGCGGATGACACGACGCTTACCCTGCATGACCGCCTTTCCTTGATGGGGGCGGATTTGATTGTTGAGGCACTGGCGGGACTGGATGCACTGACGCCCGTTGCCCAGCCGGACGCAGGCGTGACTTACGCCAAAAAGATCGACAAGGCCGAGGCACAGATTGATTGGTCGCGCCCGGCAACAGAGGTGGATCGCCACATTCGGGGGCTATCGCCTTTCCCCGGAGCTTGGTCCGAAATCGCTGGCCAGCGGGTAAAGCTGCTGATGAGCAGCGTTGTACATGGTGCAGGAATTGCGGGCGTTGTTCTGGATGATCAGCTAACGGTTGCCTGTAGTTCTGGTGCCATTCAATTGCTGCGCTTGCAGCGCGCGGGCAAGGGGGCGATGGTGCCCAATGATTTCCTGCGCGGCTTTCCGATTGCCAAGGGGCAGCGGTTCGGGGCTTAAAATCCATGTAACAGTCCCTATATTGAATCTGAAAGGATTGCCCATGTCGTTTATTATGCTGATTATCGTCGGTGCCGCCGCAGGTTTCATTGCCACGCGGATGATGAGAATCGAGGCGAATGTCTTTGTGACAGTCGCTATCGGTATTCTGGGTGCGTTGCTGGGCGGTGTTGTCCTGCGGGTGCTTGGATCAGTTCTGGGAATGGCCTTTGGTTTTGTTGGTGCCGTAATCGGCGCTGCGTTGCTGATTTGGATTTGGCAGACCTACTTCAAAGAGTAGCAAAGGCACGGTGAACGTGACCTTAAGGAGCCTGCCCTAGATCGCGGGATGACTGGCGCTCCCAGTTAACCCGCCGTGCTTTTGACCCAAGTCTGGATTTGCGGTGATTGCATTGCGCCCGATTTACGGCCCTTTTCACGGCCCCCTTTGAACAGCGCCATGGTGGGAATCCCGCGAATGTTGTAAATCTGACCGGCCTTTTGATGCTCTTCGGTGTTGATTTTCACATAACGCACGGCACCCTTCATTTTCTCGGCAGCCATGGAAAATTGCGGCGCCATCATCCGGCACGGGCCACACCACGGCGCCCAGAAATCGACGACCAGCGGGATGTCATCCATCTTGGCAGCTTTTTGCAGGGTGTTCAGATCGACCTCGGCCACTTTGCCAGTAATCAACCATGAGCCACACTTGCCGCATTTGGGATTTTCGGCGATTTTGTCGGCGGGAAAGCGGCTGACGGTTCCGCAGTCAAAGCAGGTGCATTTCAGGGAATTGGCCATCGGGGCCTCCTTTTACATTCGTTAAGTGGAATATAAGGGTGATTTGTCCAAACTCAAGGCTTGAACGGTTCCATTCCCTCACGCGCCAGCTCATCCGCGCGTTCATTTTCCGGGTGGCCCGCATGGCCTTTGACCCATTCCCAGGTGATTGTGTGACGTGCTTGCGCAGCGTCCAGCTGTTTCCACAGATCGACATTTTTAACCGGCTTTTTATTGGCAGTTTTCCAGCCGTTGCGTTTCCAGCCGAAAATCCACTTGGTCAGCCCGTCTTTGACGTAAGAACTGTCGGTCACAACGGTGATCTCGGAGGCCCGCTCCAATGCTTCCAAAGCCTCTATCGCGGCCGTTAATTCCATGCGGTTGTTGGTGGTGTCAGCTGCGCCGCCACAAATGCCGCGCTCCTTGACAACTGTTTCGCCGTCGCGGGCAATCAGCAAGGCACCCCAGCCGCCAGGGCCGGGATTGCCGGAACAAGCACCGTCGGTATAAGCAAAATAATCAGGCATGAGCGTCCATTGTGATCCATGGGGCGACAACTCCGTCAAGGCCAGCGCCAGCACCCTTTCGTATATTGAGAATGGTGAAACCGGCGCTGGTTAGCAGGTCGTGCAGTTCAGTTTCGGTATAATAGGTATACAGCCGCCCCAGTGAATCGCGTTTCGTGCCGGTGCCGGTTTTCATGCCGATGTAAAAAATGCCGCGCGGTTTCAGGGCGCGGTGAATGGCGTCGAGGTAACGGGGCATGTCAGCGCGTGGTGCATGCAGCAGGCTGAAGCTGGCCCAGATGCCATCATACTCGGCGAAGCCAGTCACATCGTCAAAACTGCCAACTGTGACCTTTACCCCAAATTTGCGCTTCGCAAGGGCCGCCATTTTCTGTGAAGGGTCAATTGCGGTAACCACCAAACCCCGTTCTTGCATCCGTGCAGCCGCGTTTGCCGGGCCGCAACCCAGATCAAGCGCGGTGCCGCCCTTGGGCAGGGCCTCAATAAAGGCCTCTAGCGGCGCATGCGAATCATCGGACTGCACCAATTCGTAATCCGCCGCTTTGGCGTCATAAAGGGCGACTGTTTCGGGATCAAAGCTCATTATGTGGCCTCGCGCAGCACTCGGGGCACTTTGAACTCGATGTTTTCAACGGCGGTTTCAACAATTTCAGAGGTCACATTGTAACGGGCTTTAAAGGCGTCGATGACCTCGTTTATCAGGATTTCCGGTGCAGAGGCGCCGGCCGTGATGCCAATGGATTTCACACCTGCCAGCGCGCGCCAGTCGATATCATCCGAGCGCTGCACCAGTTGCGAATAGGCACAACCAGAGGTTTTGCCGACCTCCACCAAGCGGCGTGAATTCGAGGAGTTAGGCGCCCCAATCACCAGCAAGGCGTCGATCATTGGAGCCACCGCCTTGACCGCCTCTTGCCGGTTGGTGGTGGCGTAGCAAATATCTTTTTTGTGGGGGCCAACGATGCTGGGAAAACGTTCGCGCAAAGAGGCGACCGTGGCGGTGGTATCATCAACGCTCAGGGTGGTTTGGGTGATGAAAGCCAGCTTCTCTGGGTCGCGTGGTTCGATGGTTTTTACATCTGCAACCGTTTCCACCAACAGAACTTCTCCCTCGGGTAGTTGCCCCATGGTGCCAACGGTTTCCGGATGGCCCGCATGGCCGATCATGATGGTTTGCAAGCCATTGGCAAAGTGGCGCTCGGCCTCAATGTGTACTTTGCTGACCAGTGGGCAAGTGGCATCAACATAAACCATTTTCCGGGTTTTGGCGGCGGCAGGCACGGATTTGGGGACGCCATGGGCGGAAAATATCACAGGTCGATCGTCGGGACATTCTTCCAAATCCTCGACAAAGATCGCGCCAAGATCGCGCAGGCCGTCGACAACGTATTTATTGTGCACAATCTCGTGGCGCACATAAACCGGCGCGCCCCATTTCTCGATTGCCAATTCGACAATCTTGATTGCACGGTCTACGCCTGCGCAAAACCCGCGGGGCGCGGCGAGGTATAGGGTGAGGTTTGGCTTTTCCATCTGGGCACCTGCGAAACGGATGTTTCCGCAGGTTCTAAACCCGCTGTGGGCAAACGTCCATTGTCTGTTGCCCTAAAATGAAAAGGGCACCTGAAGGTGCCCCGATCTTATTCTTCTGTTTTCTGTTCCTGTTCGTGTTCCTGCTCAGGTTCACGGTCAAACCGCGGGTCCACCCGTTCTGGCATATCGGGGCGCGGTGGCCGTCCGACGACGTCGCGCAACTCATCCAGTTCGATAAAATTGTCTGCCTGACGGCGCAGATCATCCGAGATCATCGGGGGCTGCGAGCGGATCGTGGAAACCACAGAAACGCGAACACCCTGCCGCTGTAGTGATTCGACCAGAGGCCGGTAATCACCATCGCCAGAGAAGATCACGATATGATCCACATGGGGGGCCAGTTCCATGGCATCGACTGCGAGCTCGATATCCATGTTCCCCTTAACTTTCCGGCGACCCATGCTATCGGTGTATTCCTTGGCAGGTTTGGTGACCATGTTGAAACCGTTATAGTTCAACCAGTCGACCAGCGGTCGGATAGGGGAGTATTCTTCGCTTTCAAGCAATGCAGTGTAATAAAACGCGCGCAGTAATTTGCCCCGTCTCATAAACTCTGATCGCAGAAGCTTGTAGTCGATGTCGAATCCCAGTGCTTTGGCGGCGGCGTACAAATTGGAACCGTCGATAAACAATGCAAGGCGTTCGTCTCGATAAAACATAATGCTTCCTTTCAAATGTGGTCAATCGGCAGGTTGTAAGTTAGATGCGTGTTAGGTAATGCCGGTGTCACGCTGCAGAAAATAGGTTGATAATTTGATACTGCAACCAAAAAACGATCAAGTAAATGAGAGTTTGTGCATTATTGCAACCGGCTCTAACCTTCCGAGTGGCCTTAGGGGTGAACAACCTGCAGTTGGCACCGCCCTAGAGTTGTTGTCAAGAGAATCACTCAAAATTTTGCACGTCAGCCCCTCGTACCGTTCTCCAGCATTTCCGGCGGGATCAGGGCCGGATTATGTGAACGGGGCTGTGCTGGTTTCCACAAGGCTGTCGCGTGAAGAAACGCTGGCTGTGCTGCATAAAATAGAGAAAAATGTTGGCCGGACGCGCAGAATCCGATGGGAGCCACGGGTAATTGATCTGGATCTGATTGATTACGCCGGACAGATTGCACCCGATATGGCGGAGTTCAAAACATGGTTCGAAATGCCACTGAAAAAGCAAATGGAAAAGGCGCCTGAGCAGTTGATCCTGCCACATCCGCGCCTTCAAGATCGCCCTTTTGTGCTGATTCCCATGCGCGATATAGCGCCGAACTGGCGGCATCCGGTGACCGGTTCGTCCGTTTCCCAGATGTTGGCCCGCTTCAGTCGCAAGGAATTGTCGGAAATTCAGCAAATTGAGGGTGACGAATCAGCGTCATAGCCCTTGCCATTCGGCTTTAAACGTCCTATTTGCTGCCTTTCTGATATCCTGCATCCGTGGAGTCGCCCTATGGCACGTGTAACTGTCGAAGACTGTGTAGACAAAGTCGCCAACCATTTTGAGCTGGTCATGCTCGCTGCACATCGTGCACGCGAAATCGCCAGCGGCTCGGAAATTACCGTGCCACGTGATAATGACAAGAACCCGGTTGTTGCTCTGCGCGAAATTGCAGAGGAAACCCTGACGGCAGAATATTTGCGCGAATCTGCGATCCAGAGCCACCAAACCCAGATTGAGGTTGATGAGCCTGAAGAAGATCAGATGGCATTGCTGATGGGCGCTGAAAACGACCAGCCCGAAGATGATATGGGTGAAGAAGACCTGTTGCGCGCCCTGATGGAAGCGCAGGAAATGAAATAACCAACCGCGCGTCGGCCTTTGGGTCGGCTGCGGCAAGTCTGTCAGGACTTCCAAACATGATCGCTGTTCAGGAGCTGATCGACCAGATTGAGGGGTATAACCCCGGTTCCAACACAGACCGCATAGCGGCGGCCTACTCATACGGTTTCAAAATGCACGATGGCCAGACGCGCCATTCGGGGGAGCCGTATTTTTCCCATCCAGTGGCCGTTGCCAGTTTAATGGCTGAACAGCGGCTGGATGATGACACCATTATCACCGCCCTTTTGCACGACACTATCGAGGACACGGATTCCACTTATCAGGAAGTCGCTGGTCTATTCGGGGATGAAGTGGCCCAGCTGGTCGACGGTGTTACCAAGCTGACCAATCTGGAACTTAGCTCCAAAAACGACAAACAGGCCGAAAATTTTCGCAAGTTGTTACTGGCCATGTCCAAGGACGTGCGGGTGATTCTGGTGAAACTGGGTGACCGGCTGCATAACATGCGCACCATTCGCCATATGCGCGACGAAAAGCAGGTGCAAAAAGCCAATGAAACCATGGATATTTTTGCGCCGCTGGCCGGGCGCATGGGTATGCAATGGATGCGGGAAGAGCTGGAAGACCTTTCCTTTCGGGTGCTGAACCCGGAGGGGCGCAGTTCGATCATACGCCGGTTCTTGAACCTGCGCAAAGAAACCGGCGATGTGGTAACCAAGATCACCGACGATATTGAGGAAGTTTTGTACAACGCTGGCGTCAAGGCGCTGGTCATCGGACGCGAGAAAAAACCCTATTCCATCTGGCGCAAGATGGAGGAGAAAAAAGAAGGGTTTTCACGGCTGTCCGATATCTACGGTTTTCGGATTATTACCGGCAACGAGGATGATGTTTACAAGGTTCTGGGTGCGGTGCATCGGCGTTGGATGTCGGTGCCGGGGCGGTTCAAGGATTATGTCAGCCAGCCGAAATCAAACGGCTATCGCTCCTTGCATACTACGGTTTCGGGCCGTGACGGCAAGCGGGTGGAAATCCAGATTCGTACGCAGGAAATGCATGATGTGGCGGAAACGGGTGTGGCGGCGCATTGGTCGTATCGCAACGGAGAGCGTGTCGAGAACCCGTTTGCGGTGGATCCTTTCAAATGGCTGGCCAGCCTAACCGAACGCTTTGACAATGAAGACCACGCAAATGACGAATTTCTTGAACATGTGAAGCTGGAAATGTTCGCCGATCAGGTGTTCTGCTTTACCCCCAAAGGTGATGTAATTCGTCTGCCACGCGGGGCCACTCCGATTGATTTCGCCTATGCAATCCACACACGGATCGGTTCAAGCTGTGTGGGGGCCAAGGTCGATGGTCGGCGGGTGCCCTTGTGGACCCGTTTGCGCAATGGCCAATCAATTCAGGTGACCACAGCACAGGGGCAAAAGCCACAATCCTCTTGGATGGATATTGTTGTTACTGGCCGCGCTAAATCGGCGATCAGGCGTGCGCTTCGGGCCGATCACCAGGAAAGCCAGGTGCGCCTGGGGCGCGAGTTGGCGCGGGTGGCGCTGGAGCATGTGGGTAAAAAGGCAACCGACAAGGCTCTGGACACGGCTGCCAATCGGATGGGTCTGGCGGGTTCCGGTGAATTGCTGGCCAAGATTGGTGTGGCAGAGGTAACAGGTGCCGATTTGGTAGACGTGCTGTATCCCGAGTTAACCCGACAAACGGACGACGGCATAGATTTGCCTCCGGAACGTATTCTCGGGTTGGAAGCAGACCAATTCGCGCAGCCTGCCGATTGTTGCCAACCGCTGCCTGGTGAACGCATTGTCGGCATTGCGACACGGGGCAAGGGTGTGCTGGTCCACGCCATCAACTGTGAACGTTTGGTGGCATATGAATCCGAACCGGAACGCTGGATTGATCTGCATTGGTCGCAGGGGAAACGGCTGGCAAACCAGAAGGCGACGTTGCAGGTAACCATGGCAAATGATTCCGGTGTTCTGGGACGGATCTGCACATTGATCGGCGAGCAGAATGCCAATATTTCAGATCTAAAAATTACAGACCGAAAGCAGGATTTTTACCGGATGACGATTGATATTGAGGTGCGGGATGTGGAACATCTGATGCACGTTACCACCGCAATCGAAGCTGATTCGGATGTTGCGCAATGCTTGCGTAAAAACAGGGATAACTAACGAATAATAAGGCGCAATATGTGTCGAAGGCAGGAACTAGCGTGTTTAAACGCCGCAAACCGCGATCATACTGGGAAAACGTGATGGAGGCCTTCTATCCGCGTGCCGGATGGGTGCGGGTTCTCAATTACTTGGGGCTGCGAATCAAGCGACTGCCCGGTTCCCCCCACCAGATTGCCCTCGGGTTCGCTTGCGGCGCCTTCATCTCATTTACACCGCTGTTTGGCTTTCACTTCGTTGCTGCAATGGCGCTGGCATTTCTTTTTCGCGGCAACTTGCTGGCAGCCCTGTTGGGCACATGGGTCGGGAACCCGCTCACCTTTCCGTTCATCGCCACAACCAGCTATCAACTGGGGTTGCTTATGCTGGGCAAAGGGCGCGAAGAAACGGTGTGGCACAAGCTCAAAAGCAGTTTTTCAGAGGCTGCCAGCACGGTTTGGACTAATTTCAAGTCGTTGTTCGGAACAGATCCCAGCCCTTGGACCGGGTTTTCGGAATTCTTTTATGATGTATTTTTGCCGTATTTGGTGGGCGGAATTGTACCGGGTATAATTTGTGGTTTGATTTGCTATTATGCCCTGCGTCCAGTGGTTACAGTCTATCAACATCGCCGCAAGGGGCGGCTGATGGCCAAACTCAAGGAACTGCGTGCGAAAAAGCACGACGGGGCTGACGGTGCCAATTGATCGCGCTAGGCCCTGCTTAACCGAATAAGGAGCTGGACCATGACCGGAAAGATGACCATGCCTTTGGGCAGGCTGCGGTTGGGGATTAACATTGACCACGTAGCGACTGTGCGCAATGCGCGGGGTGGCGACTATCCCGATCCTTTGCGCGCTGCATTGCTGGCGGAAAAGGCCGGGGCCGACGGGATCACCGCGCACCTGCGCGAGGATCGCCGCCATATCATGGACAGTGATATTGTGGGTCTGATGGCGGGCCTAAGCGTGCCGTTGAACTTTGAGATGGCCGCCACCGATGAAATGTTGACTATTGCCTTGCGTCACACCCCTCACGCGGTTTGCATTGTGCCCGAAAAGCGTGAGGAGCGTACCACAGAGGGTGGCCTGGAAGTAGCCAAAGAAGAGAACCGACTGGCCCATTTTATTGCGCCCTTGCGCCAAGCTGGATGTCGTGTGTCTATCTTCATCGCCGCAGAACGCCGCCAGATTGAGGCCGCTGCCCGTATTGGCGCGCCTGTGATTGAATTGCACACTGGAGCCTATTGCGATGCCCATGCCGAGGGCCGTTTCGCGGATCGCGACGCCGAACTGGAACGGCTGCGGGATATGTCGGCACTTGCCACTGAACTGGGGCTGGAAGTCCACGCGGGGCACGGGTTGACCTATGACACGGTGAAGCCGATTGCCGCTTTTCCTGAAGTGATGGAGCTGAACATTGGCCACTTCCTGATTGGCGAGGCAATGTTTTCTGGCCTCGACAGTGCCGTGCGCCGCATGCGCGCGCTGATGGATGAGGCCCGCAATGAAGCGTTTGGCGCAGGCGTGGCCTAACCGTGATCCTTGGAATCGGCACTGACATGGCGAATATCGAGCGAATTTCCGGCACGCTGGAACGCTTCGGGGATCGCTTTCGCAATCGGGTCTTCACCGAGGTTGAGCAGCGCAAAGCAGAGCGCCGCAAAGATGTGGCGGGGACTTATGCCAAACGCTGGGCCGCCAAAGAGGCTTGCTCAAAGGCGTTGGGCACTGGGTTGGCGATGGGAATCAGTTGGAAAGACATGTCGGTGCGCAATCTGCCGAGTGGCCAGCCGGTGATGGAGCTAACAGGCTGGGCGGCAGAACGTCTGGCGAAAATGACGCCGGAGGGGTTCGAGGCCACCGTTCATGTGTCCCTCACTGATGATCATCCTTGGGCGCAGGCCTTTGTGGTGATTGAAGCGCAACCTGTGAACGGTGCAAAGGTTGACTAACCCTGCACAAAAAGCCATGTAGCGCAGGAAAACCAATCCCAAAGGCAGGCAGATGGCGAGCAAAGAAAATAACTCAGGCGGGATCGCCGAAACCTTCAAAACCGTCTTTTGGGCGTTGTTTCTGGCGGGCATCATCCGAACCATCCTGTTTCAGCCGTTCTGGATTCCATCAGGGTCGATGAAGCCGACCCTGATGATCGGCGATTTCCTGTTTGTGAATAAATTTACGTATGGCTATTCTTGGGCCTCCTGTCCGACCGTTGGCGGTTATAACCTTTGCGGCTTTGCGAAAGACTGGGAGGGCCGGATGTTCCAGTCTGAACCCGAGCGTGGTGACATCATCGTGTTTAAGCACCCAGCCTCAGAGGCGGATTTTATTAAACGGCTAATTGGTCTGCCGGGAGACAAGGTACAGGTGCTTAACGGGCGCTTGCACATCAACAGCCAGCCGGTTGATCTGGTGGCTACAGAGGATTTCGTTGAAGAATACGGCCCGCAAGGCCCGCTCGGTCACCGTCCGCGTTGTGCCAACGGTGCCGTGGGTGAGGGCGCGATCTGCACTAAAGAAGCGGCAGAGGAAACCCTGCCGGGTGGGGTGAAACATGCGGTGCTGAATATTGGCAACAGCCAGGGCGACAACACAGGAATTTATGTGGTGCCTGAGGGCAAGTACTTTTTTATGGGGGACAACCGGGACAATTCCACTGACAGCCGTTTTGCCCAGCCTTACGGTGTTGGCATGGTGTCGGCTTCCTATCTGGTAGGGCGCGCTGACCGGGTGATGTTCTCTTCTGCCGGTTCCTCTATTCTGGCGTTTTGGACATGGCGCAGTGATCGCTACTTTAAGGGCTTGGAGTGAAGCTCGCCGCCGAACTCAAGGAATTTCAGGCCCGTTTGGGCCATGAATTTGCACGTCCGGAATTGCTGATCGAGGCGATGACCCATTCGTCGCTTTCCTCCCCGACGCGCGAAGACAACCAGCGGCTGGAATTTCTGGGCGACCGCGTGCTTGGGCTGGTGATGTGCGAAGCGCTGCTGGACCATGATCTGAATGCGGCAGAGGGTACATTGGCCCCCCGTTTCAACGCCATGGTGCGCAAGGAAACCTGTGCTGATGTGGCGCGTGAAATTGATCTTGGTGCCGCGCTGAAAATGGGGCGTTCCGAAATGCTGTCGGGCGGGCGTCGCAAGCAGGCCTTGCTTGCCGATGCACTGGAGGCGGTCATCGCCTCCGTTTACCGTGATGCGGGGTTTGATACGGCGCGCAAGTTGGTGGTGCGCCTGTGGGGCAAACGGATTTCCAATGCCGAGAAAGACGCACGGGATGCCAAAACCAGCCTGCAAGAGTGGGCGCAATCGCGTGGCATGGCACCGCCGCAATATGTAGAAGTAGGCCGTTCTGGCCCTGACCATGCCCCCGTCTTTGACATAGAGGCGCGTCTGAGCGATGGTAATGTGACCAAAGCGACCGCGCCATCTAAACGACAGGCACAGCAGGTCGCTGCCGCGATGATGCTTGAAAAACTGGAAAAGTGATATGACCGAAACCCGTTGTGGATTTGTAGCCCTGATCGGCGAGCCGAATGCCGGTAAATCGACCCTGATGAACCGGATTGTCGGGGCCAAGGTCTCGATTGTAACGCATAAGGTGCAAACTACCCGTGCCCGTATTCGCGGTATCGCGATGGAAGGGCAAACCCAGATGGTGTTTATCGACACGCCGGGCCTGTTCCGCACCCGCCGCAATCTCGACAAAGCCATGGTGGCGGCCGCTTGGGCTGGCGCTGCGGATGGCGACATTACCGTGCTGCTGGTGGAGGCCCATCGCGGTATCAGCCCCGGTGTGAAAATGATTCTGGAGGGGTTGAAAGATCGGGTTGGCGCGAAAACCAAAATGGTTTTGGCGATCAACAAGATTGACAAGGTGAAATCGGATCAGTTGCTGGAATTAACGCAAAGCCTGAATGAAGCCTTTGATTTTACCGAAACCTTTATGATTTCTGCCGAAAAAGGCCATGGCGTTGATGCCCTGCGCAAATATTTGGCTGCTGAATTGCCGGTTGGCCCGTGGCTGTATCCCGAAGACCAGATTGCGGATGTTCCGATGCGGATGATTGCCTCGGAGGTGACGCGCGAAAAGCTGATGCTGCGCCTTCATCAGGAACTGCCCTATTTTCTGACGGTTGAGACCGAAAACTGGGAGAACCGCAAGGATGGCACCGTGCGGATTGATCAGGTGATTTACGTGACTCGTGAGGGCCACAAAGGAATCACACTGGGACCGCGTGGGCAGACAATCAAGGCGGTCAGCATGGCCTCGCGGGCCGAGCTGAAAGAAATGGTGGGCTGTGAGGTGCATCTATTCTTGCAAGTAAAAGTACGCCCGAACTGGGAAAAAGAGGCGGAACGCTTTACGGAAATGGGTCTTAATTTTTCCGACACCAAAGGCTGATCTGTGACCCGCCTGACCGCCGAGTTTTGGGTTCATGCCTATTTGCGGCGGTTGTCGCTGGCCAATATTCCCGCTTTTGTTACCGCCAAAGGGGATGCTGCGGCTGGGGCGGTTCTGATAAAACAGGCGCCGCTGGACGGAACGGCAGTTGTGTACCAGCGCAGCTATGATCTGGATGGCAACCGTGTTTGGGTGATCTTAACCGAAGGGGCAGAGCGCGATGTGGATGCGACGTTGAACAAGCAACGCTCATTCGATCCCGATCTGTGGGTTATTGAGGTTGAGGACCGCGAGGGGCGGCATCTGCTGGACGAAGACGGCTTGACTTAGTAAGCTAAAACCATGGATTGGCGGGATGAGGGGGTGATCGTTTCCGTGCGCAAGCACGGCGAGACCTCTGCGATAATAGAAGTTTTGACCGTGGAACATGGCCGTCACGCGGGCGTGGTACGCGGCGGCGTGTCGCGCCGTATGACGCCGGTTTTGCAGCCGGGCAATCAGGTGTCACTGGAGTGGCGCGCGCGGCTTGAGGAACATTTGGGCAGTTACCGCGTTGAGTTGTTGCAATCGCGCAGCGGCGTTCTGGGGGATCGGGCGGCGCTTGCCGCACTGGGGTCGATCTGCGCGCTGGTGAGTTTTGCTTTTCCCGAGCGGATGGTCATACCGGAATTATACGCCAGTTCGCTTGATTTGTTTGATGCGCTGGCATCGGGGGATGCTTGGGCACGCGCCTATGCTTTGTGGGAATTGCAACTGTTGGAGGAGCTGGGTTTTGGCCTTGATCTGAGCAGTTGTGCCGCAACCGGCACCATGGATGATCTGGTGTATGTTTCGCCCAAATCCGGCCATGCAGTCAGCCGGGCAGGGGCAGGAGTTTGGGCGGATCAGTTGTTGCCGCTGCCGGTATTTTTTCGGGACACCGAGGCGGGTGCGCCAAAGGAAGATGTTTTAAAGGCGCTGAAAACAACGGGCTTTTTCTTGGAGCGCTGGCTGGCAGCTTCGCTCGGGAACCGTCCGCTGCCCGCAGCACGGGCGCGGCTGGTGGCGGTGTTGTCAAAGCCGTAGCTATTACTTGCCAAAGGTTAGGGATAGGCTGTCATTGCTCAATAACAAGGTTTCCCCCTTTAGTTCGATTAACGTCATTTTGGCCAAGACATCAAAATATCGGGTTTCCAGATCAAGGGCATCACAGGCCATTCGGGTGGCAAGAATCGGGCCGGGTTCAAACCATGGCAACGGTGCAGTTTGCGTTGCGTGGTAATTATTGCAATCTGCCTTGCCCGCGATGCGACCTTTGCCAGGGAATGTCAGGGTGATGCCGCTTGTGACGGTTTGGCCGTTCAGGCGCTGCAAGACCCAAACGTCGGTGGCATTCGCTTGGCCGGAAATGGTCTCATCTTTCAGGCAGGCCGAAAGGGACAGGGTGATGATGAGGAGGGCGGCAAGGTAATTCATCGGGTTAGGGTTTCAGATTGAAAGGAGCAGCGCAAGCAGTGTTAATCAGGCCAGCATGGCAAGTGAAAACAGGCTTAGGATGCTGGTCCAGATAACGATCTGGGCGATTGCGTCGGTCTTCACGCCAAAGAACAGGGCAAGGCTGAAGGCAACAGTGCCGGAAGGGCCAGCGGCTCCAAACAGGAATAGGTCACGCTGAGGGTCGTTTGATGCGAAGGTTTCAAGTGCCAACCAGATTGCAGCGGGGAAAAACAACAGCTTAATGCCGCTGAAGGTCACAATTGCGGCGTCCAGTCTGAACCTTGTGCTGGATAGCACAATCCCAAGAGCAAATAGCGCCAGAGGAGCGGCGGCGGCTCCGTTGAAACTGACAAAAGTTTGAATTGGAGTCGGGATGTGCAGGCCACTCAGGCTTATAATTACCCCCCAGAATACCGCCTGCATAATCGGTAATTTGGCAACCTCGAGCATCACCTGCGCAGGTTTTGCCCGACCTTGATCAATGATCTGCAACGCAATCATTGCGCCGGTAAAGGTGAATGTGCCGTCCAGTGTCACGATTGTGGTAATCGCCAGAACACTTTCCTGACCATAAAGCAGCACCGAGATTGGCAATACAAAAAAGGCATTGTTGGAAAACACGCCGCAAAATGCAAGCAAGATGGATTCATTGGCAGGGCGATTAAACAGGCGGTTGGCAACAAAAAACCCGGTGATGAAAACCAAGGCTTCGACACTGGCGTAAATTGCAACGGGAACCATGCTGAAGTTGGTGATCGGGGCGTTTGCAATCAGACCAAAGATCAGGATCGGCAGGAAAACCGTCATCGCAAAGCGGTTTACCTGTCGGGCATCGTCAACGGTTGCTTTTCCGCTGCGCCCCAACGCATAGCCGAGCACCATAATGGCGAACACAGGCAGGATGGGGTCGAAAAGGACGGATAGCACTTCCAAGTTCGCGCACCTAGCTGTCCAGCAAGCGCCGCGCAATTACCGTTGCTTGAATTTCCGCAGCACCTTCAAAGATGTTCAGAATCCGCGCGTCACACAGAATGCGAGAGATCGGGTATTCCATAGCGAAACCGTTGCCACCGTGGATTTGCAGGCCGTTGTCAGCTGCGGCCCAGGCCACCCGCGCACCGAGCAGTTTGGCCATGCCTGCCTCCAGATCACAGCGGCGGCCGTGGTCTTTCTCGTAGGCAGCGAAATAGGTCAGTTGGCGAGTGACCATGATTTCCACGGCCATCATGGCGATTTTGCCGGAAATGCGCGGGAATTCGATCAGGGATTTGCCAAACTGCTGACGTTCTTGGGCGTAACGCAGGGCGGTTTCCATGGCATTTTGTGCCACCCCAATGGCCCGGGCGGCGGTCTGGATGCGCGCGCTCTCGAATGTTTGCATAAGCTGTTTGAAACCATTGCCTTCGGCCCCACCCAGCAGGTTTTCACCTTTGATCTGAAAGTTGTCAAACGCCAGTTCGTATTCCTTCATGCCGCGATAGCCCAGAACCTCGATCTCGCCGCCTGTCATCCCCTCAGTGGGGAAGGGGTTGTCGTCAGTGCCACGGGTTTTCTCGGCCAGAAACATCGACAGACCGGAATAATTCGACGTGTCTGGATTGGTGCGCGCCAGCAGTGTCATCACATCAGTTCGAGCGGCGTGGGTGATCCATGTTTTATTGCCGGTAACGGCGTAATTGTCACCATCCTTGGCCGCGCGGGTGCGCAAGGAACCCAGATCGGAACCGGTATTGGGTTCGGTGAAAACCGCGGTGGGTAGTTTTTCACCGGATGCAATCAGCGGCAGCCATTTTTGTTTCTGCTCCTCCGTGCCGCCACACAGGATCAGCTCTGCTGCGATTTCGGAACGGGTGCCGAGTGACCCAACACCAATATAGCCGCGCGACAGTTCCTCGGAGACCACGCACATGGTGGCCTTGGACATGCCAAATCCGCCGTATTCTTCGGGGATGGTCAGGCCAAAAACGCCGAGTTCGGACATTTCGTTGACGATTTCAATCGGGATCAACTCATCGGCCAAATGCCAGCCGTGGGCGTGGGGGATTACCTTGTCGTCGGCAAAGCGGCGGAACTGGTCACGCACCATTTCCAGCTCGTCATCAAGGCCGGTGATCCCGACAGTGCTTGCGCCCTCGCGTTCCTGCATTAACGCCATCAGGCGCGTGCGTGTGGCTTGGGTGTTGCCCTGTTGGGTCAGGATTTGCACCGACTCCGCAGTGATGGCCATCTGGTCTTCTTGGCTGAGGCCGAGGTCTTGCAGGCGTGCGACCTCTCCCTGAGACATCGGAATGCCGCCCCAGATTTGCCAGAGGTACTCGCCAAACGCGATTTGTAGGATCAGTTGTTCCAATTCGCCCAGCTTACCATCCTTTTCCAACCCATCTGCCCAGCGGTGCATCTGACGCAAGGCTTCCAGATAGGTGGAAAACCACGCCAGCGAATGTGCTGCGAACTGGCTTTCCTCAACCAGCTTGGAATTCACACGCCCGTCCACGCTCACTATTTCGCGCAGGTTGGATTTAGCTTTGCCCACGATGTTTTCGACAGCGGGAATGGCGGCGGCGCAGAGGTTCAGCAAATCAGGAAGGATCATGGAGGAATGCTCGTTTTATTGACAGAAGACGGGGTTTCTTTGAGTCGGATCATCGGGTTAGTGTTTGCATGGGGTGTATTCTGTGGTGTGGTAGAGGTCAATGCTGCAACGCAACAAAACCACAAAATTACAGCCCACTACGTAACATTATTGCTTTCTGGAGAGGCTGACATGTTTGATTATTCACTATTGCACTGGACCACCTTTTTAGTTGCTGCTGTGCTGTTAAACCTCTCACCCGGGCCAGACATTGCATTTATTCTCGGGCAAACCGTGCGTGGGGGCCGGAAATCCGGTTTTGCCGCCTTGTTCGGTATCTGGACGGGGGCATTTGGCCATGTGTTGATGGCAGCTGCCGGATTGTCGGCTATTCTGGCCACCTCGGCGCTCGCGTTTTCAATCGTGAAATGGGCCGGGGCGGCTTATTTGCTGTGGCTTGGCTATAAGGCGCTGCGTTCAAAGGGAGGGTCGTTTGTTTCAGATAAGGTAACCAGCAGCCCTTCGTTCTTTCCGATTTTTCGCCAAGGTGTTGTGGTTGCACTGCTAAACCCCAAAGTAGCGGTGTTCTTTTTGGCGTTCTTGCCACAGTTTGTCGTTGCTGGCGGGGGCCCGGTATGGGCGCAGCTGTTCCTGCATGGGAGCCTGATTATCGTGGTCGCCGCCCTGATCGAGCCACCACTGGTGATTGCGGGTGAGAAGCTGACAAGCAGGTTGCGGGATAACCCCCAACTGGGCCTGTGGATGGATCGCAGCCTGGGTGCTGTGTTCGTCGCGCTCGGGATAAGGTTGGCACTAGAGGAGCGGTAACCGATAAATGAGTTATGGCTCTCAATAAAAAAGCCGAAGCGATTGCTCCGGCTTTTTTACTAATATATTGGCCAATTTACCCAGCCATAACCTTTTCCGCCAAAACATCGGCGCTGACATATTGCTCATATTGGGCAAAGTTGTCCGAGAACATTTGCACCAGTTTGCCGGCCTGAGCGTCATAGGCATCTGTGTCCGCCCAAGTGCGACGCGGATCAAGCAGCTTGTCTTCAACACCGTCCAGTGCCAACGGAACCATGAAGCCAAAGTTACCATCTTTACGGAATTCACTAGCCACTAGTGAGCCATCAAGCGCGGCGGTCAACAGGGCGCGGGTTGCCTTGATCGGCATCCGCGAGCCGGTGCCGTAAGCACCGCCGGTCCAGCCGGTGTTTACCAGCCAGCAGGTTGCGTTGCTTTCGGCAATTTTGTCGCGCAGCAGTGCGCCATATACCTCAGGTCGGCGGGGCATGAAGGGGGCGCCAAAGCAGGTGGAAAACGTTGGTTGTGGCTCGGTCACACCACGTTCTGTGCCCGCAACCTTGGAGGTAAAGCCAGACAGGAAGTGGTACATTGCTTGTGCAGGGGTTAGGCGAGAGATCGGGGGCAACACGCCAAAAGCATCGCAGGTTAGCATGATGATGTTCTTTGGAATACCACCAACAGCGGTTTCAGAAGCGTTCGAGATGTAATGCAGCGGATAGGCGCAGCGCATGTTGGCTGTCAGGCTGTCATCCTCGAAATCGAGTTCTTTGGTGTGGGCATCGTAAACCATGTTTTCGATTACGGTGCCGAATTTCTGCGTAGTTGCATAGATTTCCGGCTCAGCTTCGGCGCTCAGGTTGATTGTCTTGGCGTAGCAACCACCTTCAAAGTTGAAGGTACCGTTGTCAGACCAGCCATGTTCGTCATCACCGATCAGCGTGCGATTCGGATCGGCGGATAGGGTGGTTTTACCTGTGCCGGACAGACCAAAGAATACCGCTGCTTCATCGGGATTGCCCGTTGCGTGGTTAGCAGAGCAGTGCATCGGCATGATGCCTTTGGCCGGCAACAGATAGTTCAGCAGCGAGAAAACCGATTTCTTATTTTCACCAGCGTACTCGGTACCCGCGATCAGGATCAGCTTTTTCTCAAACGATGTGGCAATCACAACGTCCGAGCGACAACCGTGCCGTTCAGGGTCGGAATTGAATGATGGGCAGTTGATGACGGTATATTCCGGCACAAAGCTATCGAGCTCGTCCAACGCAGGGCGCCTCAGCATGGTGCGAATGAATAGGTTGTGCCAAGCCAGTTCGGTGATTACCCGAACATTCAAGCGGTGCGACGGATCAGCGCCGCCGTAAAGGTCTTGGCTGAAATACTCGCCCCCATTCATATGCGCGAGCATGTCTGCGTGCAATCTGTCAAAAGCAGCAGGATCCATTGGCGGGTTGTTTTCCCACCATATGCTGTCTTTGACCGATGGCTCGTCTACGACGAATTTATCTTTGGGGGAGCGACCAGTGTATTCACCTGTAGAAACAAGAATTGTTCCGCCTTGTCCCAGCTCGCCTTCGCCACGGCGCAGGGCGGCAGTCATCAGGGCTGGCTCCAAAAGGTTATAATGAACGGTTTTCACACCGGAAATGCCTGTGTCCTCCAACCGCTGGGTTGGATTTACGCGACCAGTTTCCATATTGTTACGCTCCTTAGCGCGGGTTCGCCAAATGCCAGCCCGCTTGCGATTTTAGTTCACGAAACAGCCCTGATCGGCTGATTCAACTCGGTGTCTCAATGGCTCCGTGTACAACAATATACAATGGCAATGAAAGGTTGGTGAAGTACATTGTGACACAGTTAACGATAACAGAAAGCCGCCGTTATCGGTAACAGGATGGTAACAAGTGTAACTCAAAGAACAAAATTTGAAAAAAATGTGGCTAGAATTGGCCGCACTTAGGCTGAATTGGGTTGATTCTGTAAACCTTCCGTTTCTAAGTGGATGCAATAATAAAAATAAATCAGGCAGCTTTCGAGGGCAAAACCATGGCAAAAATTGCATTGGTCGATGATGACCGCAATATTCTGACCTCCGTATCTATGACACTAGAGGCAGAGGGATATGAAGTATCTACTTATAATGACGGGCTTCAGGCGCTGAATGCGTTCAACGAGGAGCTGCCCGAGCTGGCGGTTCTGGATATCAAGATGCCGCGTATGGATGGCATGGATCTGCTGTCCCGCTTGCGCCAGAAATCCGATGTGCCGGTGATTTTCCTGACCTCTAAGGATGATGAAATCGACGAGGTTCTGGGCCTGCGCATGGGGGCGGACGATTATGTTCGCAAACCGTTTTCCCAGCGATTGCTGGTGGAACGTATCCGTGCGATTCTGCGCCGTCAGGAAGCCCGTGTTTCGGATGCTGGTGTTGTGAGCGAGGAAAAGAGCGAAGGTCTGATTGAACGGGGCTACCTGACGATGGACCCTCTGCGCCATATAGTAACATGGAAAGGCAATAATGTTTCCCTGACCGTGACTGAATTCCTACTGCTGCAAGCGCTGGCAACGCGGCCCGGTTTTGTCAAAAGCCGTGATCAGTTAATGGATGTCGCTTACGATGATCAGGTTTATGTGGATGACCGCACAATCGATAGCCATATCAAACGGTTGCGTAAGAAGATGCGCACGGCTGACGCTGATTTCGCTGCGATCGAAACGCTGTATGGCATTGGTTACCGGTACACTGAATAATGGCCGCCATTGCTGACGAGCATTTGGCGGACGAACCGCGCGAGGGCCGGGGATTTATGCCTAAAAATTTAGATAAAGGCAAACTAACTAATCTCGCCAAAAACCTTGGCGGGCTGGGGTCGTTCGGAATCCGTTCATCTGCTTTGGCGCGGAGAATCATTCTCTTTAACCTGATTGCCCTGTCGGTTCTGCTGACGGGTATGTTGTATCTGAACCAGTTCAAAGGCGGGTGGGCGCAAGAAAAACAGGCTGCCATGCAGGTGGATGCAAGCCTTTACACCCGCATCTTGCAATCAAGTATGGTGCAAACAGGGGCCACTGAATTGCTGGATGGCTTGCCGGTATCTGAGGGCGTGACCGTACGGGCCTTTCGGCCGGACAACTCAATAGCAGGCCACGCTTTGGGTGTATGGGATGCAAATGCTGCAGAAGACCGGGGGATTTCTGGCTGGCTTGGCGGTGCAATGAGTTGGGTTTCCAGATTCGACGATGCGACCAATGAAACGGCCCCCGCGAGCGAAGGCGCTATGGCGCAGGAAATGGCGCAGGCTGCGTTAAGCGGGCAAAGTTTGATGCGGCAGGCCTTGATCACATCGGGAGAGACCATCCTGTCTGTGGCGCGTCCGGTTGTTGTGGGCGGCAATACAGTTGGTGCAATAGTTCTGACAACGCAAACGGGATATCTTGATAGCCTTCTTCGCGGCGAACAAGAGACCGTTTTGCGGTTGTTTTTACTGGCTGTGATTGTGTCTGTTGTCCTGTCGATTGTTCTGGCGAATGCGATAGCAAACCCGATTAATGATCTGGCCGCAGCCGCCGAAGCAGGCACGACCAAGCAAGGGCGCAACAGCGAACCGGAGCGGGTGCGAATCCCCGATTTGACAGGGCGCCCCGATGAAATCGGGCATCTGTCGCGCGCCATGCGCGGGATGACCGAGGCGTTGTACGAACGGATTGATACCAACGAAGAGTTCGCTGCCGATGTCGCGCATGAGATCAAGAACCCTCTGGCAAGCTTGCGCTCGGCAGTTGAAACACTGCGCATCATCAAGAAGGAAGACAGCCGCGTGAAGCTGCTTGATGTGATCGAGCATGACGTGCGCCGCCTTGATAGGCTGGTGAGCGATATTTCCAATGCGTCGCGTCTGGATGCGGAGCTGGTGAAAGAAGAACTGGAGCCATTTGATCTGACCTTGATGTTGGACCGGATTGTCGATTTCCACAGCCATGAGGCCGGTGACAAAGGGGTTGAGCTGATCTGGTCGCAACCGGATAAGCCGATCATGTATGATGGGCTGGAGGCGCGACTTGCACAGGTCTTTGTGAACTTGATCACCAATGCGGTCTCATTTTGTGGTGAAGGCGATGCCGTGCGGGTTTGGGCGCGCGAGAAAGACAACCGCGTGCTGATTGTGGTCGAGGATACCGGCCCCGGCATTCCAAATGAGGCGTTAACCAAAGTGTTCAAGCGCTTTTATTCGGAACGTTCCGAAGAAAACTTTGGGAATAACTCGGGTCTTGGTCTGTCGATTTCCAAACAGATCGTTGAGGCGCACAAAGGCGTGATCTGGGCGGAAAATATCCACGCCAAAGGGGCCTCGGAGGACGACGCTCCGTTGGGCGCGCGATTTGTAGTTGGGTTGCCCGTGTGACACTGGATCTTTCGGCAGGCCAGACCCACGCAACCGCTGTAGTGATAGACGGTTCGGGCCTGTTGATCGTTGGCCCATCTGGATGTGGAAAATCTGGCCTTGCGTTACAGATGATTGCCTTGGGCGCAAAGCTGGTGGCGGATGATCAGGTCCGGCTTGTGCAAACCGCCAGGGGTATCCAATTGCAGTCTCCCGACACGCTGAAAGGCAAGATCGAGGCGCGGCAAATGGGCATTCTGGACTGTTCTTTTGAGCCCTGCGCCCTGTTAACCCTGGTCATTGAACTGGGCAAGAATGAGCCAGAACGCCTGCCGTACGGTAAGACCATTCAGGTTGGCGGTGCAAAAATTGATTTGATTCACGGCGCGAATGTGCCAAATCTAGCATCTGCCCTGATGGTCAGATTTCATAAACGATAACGAAAGCCTGTTC
This sequence comes from Paracoccaceae bacterium, assembly GCA_019090795.1. Classification (GTDB taxonomy): domain Bacteria; phylum Pseudomonadota; class Alphaproteobacteria; order Rhodobacterales; family Rhodobacteraceae; genus Amylibacter. Next base: position 26,230 of record JAHRVG010000129.1, read on the forward strand.
GGATGGCTGTGCAGCATACACGCCCAAAGATCGTTTTGGTAACCGGCCCCTCTGGTGCTGGCCGCAGTACCGCGATCAATGCGTTCGAGGATATGGGATTCGAAACCATTGCCAGCATGCCGCTGGCCCTGTTGCCGCGTTTGCTGACCGGTCCTGTCGTGGCGCATTCCATGGCGCTGGGCATAGATGTCCGGACGCGGGATTTTGAACCATTAAAAGTGTTGGACCTGTTGGATACTATTGAGGGGTTGGCAGAATATGATGCCACCTTGCTGTTTCTGGATTGCACGGCAGAAGCCTTGTTGCGCCGGTACAGCGAGACCCGGAGGCGGCACCCGCTGGCGCCAGATGAGGCCCCGGTGAAGGGCATCGAAAAGGAAAAAAACTTGCTGGAACCCTTGCGCGATCGTGCCGAGGTTCTGATCGAAACGACTGATTTCACGCCCCATGACCTGAAAGCGGAGATCGGGACAGTTTTTGCCGGGGGAACTTCTGACGCGCTGGCGGTTTCGGTGCAATCCTTTTCCTATAAACGCGGGGTGCCACGGGGCATCGATATGATGCTGGATTGCCGGTTCCTGCGCAATCCCCATTGGCAGGAAACTCTGCGGGTGAAATCCGGGCTTGACCCCGAAGTTAAAGCCTATGTCACGGCGGATGAGCGCTATGATAGTTTTTTCAATCAACTGGTTGATATGGTGATGTTGTTGCTGCCCGCATATCAGCAAGAAGGCAAGGCGCATTTCTCCATTGGGTTGGGCTGCACCGGCGGGCAACACCGTTCGGTTGCAATTACCGAAGAATTGTCAAATGCCCTTGCAGCACGGGGCTGGCGGGTGTCTATTCGTCACCGGGAAATAGAGCGACGCAAATTTGCGCAAACGGGTTAGGAGTCCGGCTTGATCGGGATTGTTATCGTAGCACACGGCGGGCTGGCTAGGGAGTATTTGGCCGCGGTGGAGCATGTGATTGGCAAACAGGAGGGCATCCACGCGATTTCGATTGCGGCGGAATGTGACCGCGAGGCCAAACAAAAGGAAATTTGTGATGCGGCCGATGATGTGGATCAGGGCGATGGTGTCATCGTGGTGGTCGACATGTTCGGTAGTTCGCCCTCTAATCTGTCGATGTCAGCCTGCAACTGCGCAGAGCGCAAGATCCTCTACGGTGCAAATTTGCCGATGCTGGTAAAACTGGCTAGTTCGCGCGAGATGCTGATCGAAAAAGCAGTTGAAGTCAGCCTTCAGGCAGGCAAGAAATACATGAATACCTGCAGTGGTAATCCGTTGCATAGCATCAAAGGGTCCGACCGGTGAAAATGAACCTCGAAATCACGAATGAAAAGGGCCTGCACGCGCGGGCCTCGGCCAAATTTGTGGAAACTGTGGCCGGATTTGATGCGGATGCCGAAGTAACCAAAGATGGTATGTCGGTGATGGGCGATTCGATCATGGGTTTGATGATGCTTGCCGCGTCAATAGGCACCACAATTGATGTAGAGACCAGCGGGAAACAATCACAAGAACTGGCTGAGGCGTTAAATGCTCTGGTGAAAGACCGGTTTGGTGAGGGAAAATGACCGCCGAGCAGACCGACCATATTCTTGAGGCAACCGGAGGGGCCACCCCTTATAATCCGGCTGACCTGACCTATGCGACCTCCTTTACCTCGCCGCTCAAGCGTATTCTGATCAAGGTAATTGAGAACCTGACAGGGCGGATCAAATTACTGCGGCTGGTGCGCAAGTGGGAAAGGGATGCGGAACGCCCGGATGATTTCTGGGAATCGGTTCTGGAACGGCTTGAAATCAAGCTAACAACACCACAGGCGGAGCTGGACTGTATCCCCAAGAATGGCCCTCTGGTCGTTGTGTCAAATCACCCGCACGGCCTCATTGATGGTATTGTGATGGCGCATCTTATGGGGCAGGCGCGGGACGATTATAAAATCCTGACGCGCTCGCTGTTGTGTCATGTACCACGGATTGACAAGTATTTGCTGCCCGTCAGTTTTCCCCATGAAGAAGGGGCAATCCAGAATAACATTCACACTCGCAAGGTTGCTATACAACACTTGAAAAATGGCGGTTGCGTTGCCCTGTTTCCCGCAGGGACTGTGGCTACCAGCAAAACATGGTTTGGTCCTGCGATTGATCCGAACTGGATGACCTTTACCGCTAAAATGATCCGCCAAAGCGGCGCACAGGTGTTGCCGGTGTATTTTCCGGGGCAAAATAGCCGTTGGTTCCAGATTGCCAACAAATTATCTACCACACTGCGCCAAAGCTTGCTATTGCATGAAATTGCTTCTGCGATGAAGAAAGACCAACCGGTGAAAGTGGGCAAGTTGATCCCGCAAGATGTGTTGAAATCCTATGAGAAAGACGCGCCAGGGTTAATGAAATACCTGCGCGCGCAAACGCTGGCAATGAAACCGAAATAGCCCGCAACAAGGGGGTACTCCTGCCCCTTATCAGTGAATTAAAATTCACTTCCTAGTGTTGGGCGTGGCCGTGCTGCGCACGGCGGTGGTGTTCTCGCGGAGTTCTTTCCGCAATTTTGCAGCCTCTTCATGATAGGATTCACCATCACCAAAATCTGAAAAATTTACATAGTTGGCATGTACTCCGGCCACCCGTCGAGCGTGTTTGATTGGACACCAGTATTGCTCTGTTCTTCCGGAGACCTCGCGGACAAAACTGATCAGCCCATTGGCATAGGAACAGTAAATGCAATTGAATTTCTGTAGCGTGTTGAGATAGGCAAGATGATGTCGGTCAAAAACCAGATGCTCGGATCGTTTGACCTTGGTGATACCGTACAGCGGAAAGCAGACTGCGTGATAGATGCTCACAAATAAATCAAGCAGTACCAAGGGCACAATCAGGGAATAAATGAGAGGTGCAATAATCAAGACTTGCGGACGTGTGCGAGCTATAAACTGCCAAAACCCCACACGAAGTTCCCTGTGGCGTTGCCGGATTTCAGCGTCGAACACCACTTTTCCCTTTTCGAGGCGAACGCGAAGCTCGGCTTGGCGTTTTGCAAATTCAACCTCAAGCTTGCCCTGCAATTCAGCAATCATCGCTGACAGATCAGATATCTGTGACTTCATTGGGTCTCCAGTCAAGTGGTCCTGCCCCTAGGCAAATTTGCATCGGGATGGCTTTTCACTTTCTTGAGTATGCCTTTTTAGGGCTCTGTTTTTCAAGGTTCTTGTGATTGGCTTGGCTGGGAAGGTTCAAATCACGCGAGCAACTCCTGCAATGTTGCGTGTGCAGAGTTTGATTTCGGCACCCACATGCCGCGATCAACTGCCTCTTGCAGACGCTCGGCGATTTCACGCAATGCTGGGGCGTTATTCTGTTCGATAAATTCGCGGGTCTCTTCGTCTTCCAGAAAGGCTTGATGCACCAAATCGAAATGGTGGTTCTTGACTGCCCCCGTGGTGGCAGCAAAGGCGAACAGGTAATCCACTGTTGCGGCAATTTCGAACGCGCCCTTGTATCCATGGCGCTTCATTCCATCGATCCATTTTGGATTTACCACGCGAGAGCGCACAACGCGGCTGATTTCGTCATCCAGTGTGCGAATGATGGGGCGTTCGGGGCGAGAATGGTCATTGTGGTAGATCGGACGGTCACGCCCCTGTAAGGTTGAAACGGCTGCAGCTGCGCCGCCTTCGAACTGGTAATAATCGTCGCTGTCCAGCAAGTCATGCTCGCGGTTGTCTTGATTTTGTACCACGGCATCGACTTGAGAAAGTCGCTGTTTCAGGGCATCTTTGGCCGTTGTGCCTTCGGTTTTGGCCCCGTATGCATAACCGCCCCATTCGATATAGGCTTCGGCCAGATCACTTTTGTCAGCCCAGAGGCGCTCATCAATCATTGCTTGCAAGCCAGCCCCATAAGCGCCAGGTTTGGAGCCGAACACACGGAAGGCAGCATCGGGGGTGTTTTCGTTGCGCAGGCGTGCGGCGGCGGGGTTCATGTTATCGGGTTCATCCAGTGCCATTACTGCACGGGCGGCGGAATCCACCAGCGCCATCAGCTGCGGAAAGGCGTCGCGGAAAAAACCGGAGACCCGCAAGGTTACGTCCACGCGCGGGCGGTCCAGTACGCCAAGGGGCAGGATTTCAAAGCCGGTCACGCGGCGGTTGGCGCTGTCCCATTGTGGTTTTACCCCCATCAAGGCCAGAACTTGGGCAATGTCATCTCCGCCGGTACGCATATTGGCGGTGCCCCATGCAGTGACCAGCATGGCGCGGGGCCAGTCCCCCTCATCTTGCATATGGCGTTCAATCAACAAGTTGGCGGATTTCCAACCCAAGGCCCAGGCGGTTGGCGTCGGCACGGCACGGCTGTCGACCGAATAAAAATTCCGGCCTGTGGGGAGCACATCGAGGCGGCCTCGCGTCGGTGCACCCGAGGGTGCCGGGGCGACGAACTGCCCTGCAAGGGCGGTGAGGAGGCCCGTATTTTCCTTCGGGCCGCAATCTGCCACCATGGGGCGGATGGTCTTTTCAATTCCGCTGAGAACGGCCTTGGTTTGGACCCAATTCGCAGGTTCGTCACCATCCAACAGATTGCTAGCCAGCAACTCTATACGCTCGACCGTGTCACCAAATGTGCGCCAGATGTCGGAGGAAACCGCGGTCAAAACGTCAGGTTTTGCACCCTCCCATGGGGAGGACATTCTGCAATCCAGAGGGTCAAATTCGAGGTCCAAGTCTTTTGCCAAGGCGCGCTGCAAAGAGGCATTTTCGCCCTTTGCATCATCTCTGGGAACCCGCACCAGCGCCTGCACCAGATCGCGTTCTAACCGACCCTTGGGCGACTGCCCGAAAACGTGCAACCCATCTCGGATTTGCGCCTCTTTCAACTCGCACAAGAACTCGTCCAGCTTGGCCAGATCCCCGTCCTCATCTCGTCCGGCCATGCCTGCATCTTGATCAATGCCGGTGGCAGAAGTCAGCGTCAGGATTTCGCGGCGCAGATGTGTCAGGCGACGCGGGTCAACGCCTGCGGCTTCATAATATTCATCCACCAGCGCTTCAAGATCACGCAAAGGTCCATAGGTTTCTGCCCGTGACATGGGCGGGGTCAGATGGTCGATGATCACAGCAGAGGAGCGCCGCTTGGCTTGCGTTCCCTCGCCGGGATCATTGACGATAAACGGGTAAATATGCGGCATAGGCCCCAACACCGCTTCGGGCAGGCAGGATTCTGACAAGGCCAGTGCTTTGCCGGGCAACCACTCCAGATTGCCATGTTTCCCCATGTGCACCAGCGCGTGGGCGCGGAACTGATTGCGCATCCAGAAATAGAAAGCGAGGTAGTTATGAGGCGGCACAAGATCCGGGGAATGATAGGTATCTTTAGGGTCGATATTATAGCCGCGCGCGGGCTGAATGCCGACGACAACGTTGCCAAATTGCAAGATAGACAGGTTGAAACGCCCGCAATCAACCGAACCCGGGGTGTAAAACGGGTCTTGTTCCGGTTTGCCCCAACGCTCCTCGATTCGCCCACGAACTTCCCACGGCAATTGCCCATAGGCGATCTGGTAATCTGCCATCGACATTTCCACACCGCCGGACCGCTCAGCGCGATCCGTAAGCCAGTTGGTAGGCCCGGCAAGGATACCCGCCATCAGCGCGGCACTATCGGCTGGGACATCGCGCAGGGTATAGCCTGCTTCAGCCAATTCATCCAGAACGGCAACCGTGCCAGCCGGAGTATCCAGACCAACCCCGTTTGCAAGGCGCCCGTCCTTGTTTGGATAGTTCGCCAAGATGATGCCCACGCGGCGATCAGGTTCGGCAGTGGTGCGAAGTTTTGCCCAATTGGCCGTCAGCTGGGTTACGAAATCTATCCTGTCCCCGCGTGCACGGTAGGCAGCAACAGGGCATTGGGTGTCCTCATCAAAATAGGCTTGATCTTTGAATGAAATAGCCCGAGACAGGATGCGTCCGTCGACTTCTGGCAAGGCTACATTCATTGCAATGTCACGGGCGGAAAGGCCGCTCAGACCCTCCTCCCATGCTTGTTCCGACGATCCCGCCAGCACCACCTGAAAGACAGGCGCGCGGTTGGCGGCCTGCATCACAAGGGGGTTCGATGCCCCCTTGTGATGCTCCCCCTGATGCGGAGAGCCGACGGCGAAGGCGGTCATGTTCAGGATCACGGAAGGGGGGGCGGCGCTGAACAGAGTTTCAAGCGTGGCCACGGAAATTGGGTCTTTCAGGCTGGCGACGAAGATCGGCATCGGGTTGAGGCCTTGGCGCAGCAGAGATTTGACCAGTCGGTTGATCGGGTTGAGGCCAGCGCCTTGCACCAGTGCGCGGTAAAAGACCAGCGGGACGACGGCAGCGCCTTTTGTCCAAAAGGGGCGGATGGTTTGCAGATCAACGAGGCCGGAGCCGGGCCAGTATATACCTGCGCGCAGCAGTGGCTTTGCTGTTGCGGGCCGCTCTGAATTGTCGCGCATGGCTTGGGCATAGCGCAAGAAGTTTAGGTTATTTTCGGGGCCGCCCTCGACAAGGTAGGCCCAGAGGTTTTCCCAATCTTGGCGGGGCACTGTGGATAGTCGCCACAGGTCTTCGTCTGGTTTGTCATCGCCAGGCAGGGCGGCGAAGGCGATGCCCTGTTGGCCCAGGTGGATGGCATATTGTTCCAGTCCGTACTTCCAATACCCTGCGCCGCCCAATACCCTCGCGATCACTAGTTTGGATTTTGTGGCACAGTTCTCGATGTGCATATCAACAGACATCGGATGTTGCAGGTGGGTCAGGTTTGCCAGCCGCAAGGTGCCGGTTGTGCCCTTCAGTTCATTGTGCGCTTCGGAAAGGCCCGCGATTTCAGTGTCGGCAGCGGAAATAAAAACCAGGTCGGCGGGGGTTTGGCCGAGGTCAACCGGCTCTGAATCGTCGACGCTGCCGGGTTGGGCTTGGAGAAGGTGCATTTTAGCGGGCCTTTGAATTGGCGAGAGTTGGGGTGCCTCCGGCGAGGATATTTGGTGTGGGTTTGGGGTGCAAGAGGTGTGCTAGCTGAGAGATTTTTCCATGAACAGACTGGCGGGGATCGTCTTGTAGTTGCCAAAAGCTGGGCAGGTTGCGTAGCCTAAAGCGGTGTATAGCGAAACGGCGGCGGTAAGTTGGGGCCCGGTTTCGAGGCTAATTTTGTCTATTTTGTTGCTTCGTGCGTGTGATTCCAGATGGGTCATCAGGGATTTTGCGATGCCAAGTCCGCGGGCGCTGTCTGGAACAAACAGGCGTTTGATCTCGCCGTATTTTGCATTGGAGACCAACGCGACACAGCCCATGGCGGCGGCATTTTTCCGGGCTACAAAAAAGGCGATGTTGGGTTTGTCGAGTTCTTCAGGTGAGAAGGTAAAACACTCGTCTTCACTGAACACCGCGCGCATGGCTACCTCGCTGCCCGCGATCAGGGCGCGGGCGTCATCCGTAAGGGGGCTTTCGATGGCGACGGTGGTTTGGCTCATGCAGTGAGCGCTTTTTCAATCGCTGTTTGGTCAAGACCTGCCTGACCGATTACCACGAGGCGGGTTGTGCGCGGATCATTTGTTGCAAACGGGCGGTCGAAATATGTTTCTATGCGCGGGCCAACGGCCTGAATCGTCAGGCGCATGGGTTTGCCTGCTAAGGCAGCAAAACCTTTCAGGCGCAGGATGTCATGGGCTTTGATAACTTCGGTTAATTGCGCGGCGAATGCCGTGGGATCGGTGATTTCGGCACGTTCCACCACAAAGCTTTCAAATTCGTCATGATCGTGGTCATGGTGGTGATGGTCATCTCCTTCATCCTCGTGGTGATCGTGATGATGGTGGTGCACCTCGTTACGATCTTCAAGGTTATCCTCGGCACCGATGCCTTGGCCAAGCAACACGTCAACGGGAAGCGCGCCCATTTTGGCTTTGACAACCTGCACACCGTCGCGGCTGTCGGATTGCAATTGGGCGACAAGGGTGGTGGCTTGGGCATCGCCCAGCAAATCTGCTTTGTTCACAACAATCAGGTCGGCGCAGGCGATTTGATCTTCGAATAGTTCGGATAGCGGCGTTTCGTGGTCAAGGTTTTCATCTTGCGCACGCAGGGCATCTACGGCGGCGACGTTGTGGGCGAAACGGCCCTCGGAAACGGCTTTGCCATCGACTACTGTGACCACTCCGTCAACGGTAACTTTGGTGCGGATTTCTGGCCAGTTAAAGGCGCGCACCAGCGGTTGAGGCAGGGCGAGGCCTGAAGTTTCGATCACGATGTGATCGGGTGCTGGATCGCGCGCCAGCAGCATTTCCATGGTTGGAATGAAATCATCGGCAACGGTGCAGCAGATGCAGCCGTTGGACAATTCTACCACGTCTTCCTCGCGGCAGGTCTCATCGCCGCAACCTTTCAGAATCTCGCCATCCACACCGAGGTCACCGAATTCATTGATTACCAGCGCGATGCGTTTGCCCTGAGCATTTTGCAACATGTGGCGGATCAGGGTGGTTTTTCCGGCACCAAGAAAGCCGGTAACGACGGTGGCGGGGATTTTAGCAGGCATGGCAATTGCTCCGGTAATAAGAGTGGGGTATAGGCCGGATCAGGGCCAATGATTGGAAGGATTGGACGCAGATTATGCGCCATTGTTTAACGGTTTGTTCGACCTGCTGTAAAGCAGGGGATGCACCGCTCGGGGCGGGGCTGGCGCAGGCATTGCGCCGGTTGTTGTCTGCATCAAAGGATGCGGATATTCGCGCATTTGAAGTAGCAACGGTGGAGTGTATGTCGGTTTGTGGCGAACCGATCGGCCTGTCGTTCCGCGCGTCCGGCAAGGCTGCGTATCTGTTTGCGGGGATCGACCCAACGAAAGACGCCGCCGATATATTGGCGTTTGCGCGGCTGTATCTGGAGGCGCCTGACGGCATCATCGAGGACGCTCGCCCCTGTGGCCGGTTACGGTTTTGCCTTAGGGCGCGAATTCCTGCTGTGGGCACGGTTATTCTACCTGAATAATCTTGCTGACGCTCAGCAGTGTGTCACCAACACTCAGCGGGCTGTGATCATTGGCATTCAAAGAGACTGTGACATCGACCTCGCCTTTGGGCAGGGTGCCGATGTGCATCCAGCCACCGTAAAGGCGGCCCAGCTTTTGCCCGTTGATGTAAACATGGGCATGGCCCTCGCCATCAGCATTTGCCATTGAGGCATGTTCAGGGGCGAAAAGGAAATTGGTGGTTTTGACCTCCAGATTCCAGCCAGCCATCGGGTCTTTGTGCAGGGCTATTGCCAGCGTAGGGGCATTTTCATCTGCTGCAACAGAGACAGCCGTGTCGTGATGATCACCGTGATCATCGTGGTTTATTTCGGTTTCGGCCACGTCGTGGCTGTGATCGTGGCTATCGAGCGTAACACCATTGGCGGCAGCCAGCAAAAACCCGAGACCGCCGCCAAAAAACAGGCCGATAATCAGGAGAGACAGGGATCGTTGCATTGGGTTATCCTTAGATTTCGTTTTCGCGTTGCCAGAAATAGGCGCAGAACAAGCCGAGCATTACCCATGCAGCAAGGCCTACCCCCAGCGCGCGGCTAGCGAATATTCCGGCGAGTTCGGGGGGAACAGGGCCGGTGAATGTGTCAGGGTGCGGTGCGCCGATTATGTGGGGCATCAGCAGCAATACTACGGCAATGGCCCAGACAGACCAGTTTTTGCCAAAAGCGATCAACCACATGGCAAGGGCGGAAACCGCGACGGTTCCAAACCACCACACTTGGCGTAGGGCCACGTCTGCGGCGGCGGAGCCGGGCAGTTCGGGGGGCAGGCCGAACGCGGGCAGGAAGTGCACAGCAAAGAACCCAGCAACACCCCAGAGCAAGCCATTGCGGGGCGTGATTTCGGCACCGCGGTCCTGGGCAGCAGCCATCATGGCGATCACTATCAGGGCGTAGCCGGTGTAAACCAAGGCTGTGAACAGAATGCTGAGGCCGTCACGAACCAGATTGATTCCGTTGATATCAGGGCGTTTCCCATGACTGGCATCCGCGCCGAAATGAACCAACGCGCCACTTTCATACAACTCTGCATGCAGCAAAACTGGTTGCACAAAGTACAATTGCAGCAGGGCGGCAATCAGCCCTGCTGCAAAGCCAGCGAATAACGCGCTGGTCACGATACGTGTAAACATGGCTTAGTGGCAGGGGAAACCAGTTGCGTGACGCACATCATGTGCCGCATCATGCAAAGTTGTCGCCTGTACGTGCCCAGCAACAGTGATTAGGCCAAGGCCCAAAACAGCAGCTGCAATGATGGACATAAAGCCGGTGGCGGCGCGTGTGGTTGTTTTCGTCGTCATATCAATCTCCTATTGCTGTCACTCCCGACAGCATCGGTTAAAGTTACGCCGGGCTGGTCTCCTGACTCGCGGGTCGAGGTGTTTGCAGACCTTCCCAGCATTGCTGCCAGTGGCATGTTCAGCGCACACTCTCCGCATACAGTCGCGGGGGCGGTTGTGGTTTTAGACCCCGGATTTCGGTCCGTCCTATCCACATTCCCATTTCATCCCCAAGCGCGTGGCGCATTTCAGGGGAACCTTGCACCCTCCTTTTGCGCGATTCCTGGCGCTTGGGTCAAGAGTAAACACGCTTGGGCAAGTTGAAAAAACTAACGATTGTTTGGTTGCAAGCCCGTAAATTGTGGCAGCCATGAAGCGCCGGAGGCGTATAGGCACGCACCCTACTGTTAAACTTTGCTGATAAGGCAATTTGCAACCAATATCTTGTGGATAACATGCAATAAACCGCAAGATACGGGGATTTTTAGTTGACTCCGGCGATTATGCTGGGAATCTTAACGGTTCAAGCGGAATCACTACGGGAACCCTGTCCCATTGCAGTTCTCCAAACTACGTCTGACGGGCTTTAAGAGCTTTGTGGACCCAACCGAGCTGATAATCTCGGATGGGCTGACGGGGGTTGTGGGGCCGAACGGCTGCGGTAAATCCAATCTGCTGGAGGCTTTGCGGTGGGTGATGGGCGAGAACCGCCCCAAGGCGATGCGCGGTGGGGGCATGGAGGATGTGATTTTTGCGGGCGCAGAATCACGCCCTGCTCGCAATTATGCCGAGGTTGCGCTGACGCTGGATAACCGCGAGCGGCTGGCCCCTGCGACGTTCAACGATCAGGATAATCTGGAAATTATCCGCCGAATTACGCGGGACGCAGGATCAGCTTTCAAGGCCAACGGCAAAGATACCCGCGCGCGAGATGTGCAGATGTTGTTTGCTGATGCTTCCACGGGTGCGCATTCGCCGGCATTGGTTCGGCAAGGGCAAATTGCGGAGCTGATTAACGCCAAGCCAAAATCGCGGCTCCGTGTGCTGGAAGAGGCGGCTGGGATTTCGGGTCTATACCAAAGGCGCCACGAGGCGGAGTTAAAGCTGAACGGGGCCGAGGGTAATCTAGAGCGGCTGGATGATGTAATTGAACAGCTTGAAAGCCAGCTTGCCAGCCTTGCGCGGCAATCCAAACAGGCGCAGCGGTTTCGGCGGATTCTGGAAGAGCTGCGCCAGTCCGAGGGGCTGTTGTTATACCGCCGTTGGCGCGAGGCGGATATGGCACGGGCCAGTGCCGTCGCGGCCTTGCTGGAGGCGACCAAGCTGTCCGGTTTGGCGCAGAAAGCGGCATCCGGTGCTGCGCGGGCACGGCTGGATTTTGAGGGCAAAGTCCCGCCGTTGCGCGAAGAAGAGGCGATTGCGGGGGCGGTTGTGCAGCGCTTGTTGGTGGAGCGCGACACGCTGAGCGACCAAGAGGCGCGGGCCAAGGCGACAGTTGACACGTTGCAGTCGCGGATCGCGCAACTGGGCAAGGATATCGACCGAGAGAGCGGTTTGAACAAGGACGCAGAGGAAACCATTTCGCGTCTTGATTGGGAACAGCAGGCGATTGAAAAGGCTTCCAAGGGGCAAGATGATCGCACAGAGGCCGCGAACGCGGCGGCGCAGGATGCGGCGGCTGTGATGCAGGAACAGGAAAGCGTGCTGGATCGCCAGAATGAGGATGTGGCACGTTTGGCGGCACGGCATCAGTCGGCGCATCGCCGGTTCGCCGATGCTAAATCGGTGCTGGACAAGCGCGAGGAACAAAGCGGCGCGGCAGAACAGGCGGTTGTGCGTGCGCGTGATGGTGTGGCGCAGGCGGAACTGGCGCTGAGCGAGGCCAGCAACACCCACAACATCGCCCAGCAGGCAGCACTTCAGGCCGATGTGGATTTGCAAGCGGTTGAGGCGCAGCGGGCGGATGCTCAGGCAGCGGATGGTGATACGCGGGCCGTTCTGGCTGAGGCAGACGGTGAGGCGAATGCTTTGAATGCCGAGGTACGGGCCTTGCAAAAGGTGATCGCGCGGGATCAGTCGGGGGGCGAACAATTGCTGGACCGCGTGCGCGCGGCCAAGGGGTATGAGGCAGCCCTTGGGGCGGCGCTTGCGGATGATCTGAAAGCGCCGATCGTGGGGGCCGCCGACCCATCCGGTTGGGTTTCATTGGCGGATTATGATTCTGCGGCACCTTTGCCCGGGGGCAGTGAGCCGCTGGCAGGGTTTGTGAACGCGCCGGATATTTTGAATCGCCGTTTGCAACAGACGGGGCTGGTGGCGCGCGATGCGGGGGCGGCTTTGCAGCGATTACTGCAACCGGGCCAACGTTTGGTCAGCGTCGAGGGTGATTTGTGGCGCTGGGATGGATACCGTGCCGGTGCGGACGATGCGCCGTCAGCTGCGGCCCTACGCTTGCAGCAAGTGAACCGACTGGAAGAATTGCGCGAGGCCTATGGCGCGGCGGATGCGCGGGCAGTGGCGGTGCGCGGGAATTTTGATACGGCACACGCGGCGTTGCAGGCGGTAATTGCAGCGGACCAAGAAGCGCGGCGGGCGCGCAAGGTGGCGGATGATACGGCAACTGCTACAACGCGAAGGATGTCGCGGGCTGAGGCGGATCGCGACATGTTGCTGGGCAAGGTCGAGACCCTGACATTGGCCCAAACGCGGCTGCTTGAGGAAACGCGCGCGGCGCAACTGGCACTGCGCGAGGCGGAAACCGGTGTGCGTGATCTGGGGGATCTGGATGCAGCGCGCGGCAATATTGAATCGCGCAAAGTGGCGGTAGAGGCGGCGCGGATGACCATGCTGTCCAAGCGCGCCATGTATGACGAGGTGCGCCGCGAGGCCGAGCAGCGCACCAAACGGCGGCAGGAAATTATCAAAGAGGTCAGCGGTTGGCGGCATAGGTTGCAAACTGCGGGGCAGCGGATTGCGGAATTGGCCTCTCGGAAAACCGAGTCAGAGGCGGAGTTGAAGCAGGCAACGGCGGCCCCGTCTGAAATTGCGGCCAAGCGGGATGAGTTGGGCAATGCGATTGCTGTTGCCGAGGCACGCTTAAAGGGGGCGTCCGATGGGCTGGCTCTGGGCGAAACGGCATTGCGCGAAGCGGTACAGGGCGAGCGGGATGCAGAGCGTGGGGCGTCGGATGCACGCGAGGCGCGGGCGCGGGCAGATGCGGTTGCGGATGCGGCACAGGTGCAGGTGGACACGGCGGCAGATCGTATTCGCGAGGAAATGGAGATCTCCCCCGAAGCGCTGCTAGAGCAGTTGGAATCAGACCCCGAGCAGATGCCCCCTGCACAGATGATCGAAAATGACGTGGCACGTTTGCGCCGTCAGCGCGATGCCTTGGGCGCGGTGAACCTGCGCGCAGAGGAGGATTCCAAAGAGGTTGCCGAGGAACGTGATACTTTGGTGGCCGACAAGGAAGACCTGCATGAGGCTATTGGCAAGCTGCGCACCGGAATTGCCAGTTTGAACAAAGAAGGCCGAGCCCGGTTGTTGGCGGCTTTCGACGAAGTGAACGCTAATTTTGCCCTGCTGTTTAAACACCTGTTCGGAGGCGGCGATGCGAATCTGGTTCTGGTCGAGAGTGACGACCCGCTGGAAGCTGGCCTTGAGATCATGTGCCAGCCTCCGGGCAAGAAGCTATCGACCCTATCCTTGCTGTCAGGCGGGGAACAGACCCTGACCGCAATGTCGCTGATCTTCGCGGTATTCCTTGCCAACCCCTCGCCGATTTGTGTGCTGGACGAAGTCGATGCGCCACTTGATGATGCGAACGTCACGCGGTTTTGTGATCTACTTGACGAGATGACCAAGCGCACCGACACGCGGTTCCTGATCATCACCCACCACGCGGTGACCATGTCACGGATGGATCGCCTGTTCGGGGTGACCATGGCCGAGATGGGGGTCAGTCAACTGGTGTCGGTTGATCTAATTCAGGCCGAGGGGTTGATTGGGTAATATATCCAAATCCCGATCACGCGACCTTATTCGTTTGCGGCAAACCGCATGAATGCCCTGATGGCCCTGACCTCGCCGCGTTGTTTCATGCACACTAGGGTTTCGCTCATCTGGATATCCACGTCTTTCAATGTCACCTGAATCAGCCTAGCGTCATGGCCGAATTCTGCCATTGATACAAAGCCGATACCCGCGCCCGAGGCCACCACTTCGCGCATGGCTTCGCGGCCTTCAATTTCAATGGCGGGGCGCAGTTTGACGCCCTGAGCAGCGGCAGCGTCTTGCAGCTTTTGGCGGGTTTCGGCCGAGACGTCATCAAATGTGAAAATGCGGTGATCCGGCAATAATCGTCCGCGGCTTATCCCATACTCGGAATCGCCGGG